>DGGX01000101.1:18003-21514 GCA_002392385.1 Lachnospiraceae bacterium UBA3863 | reverse complement strand
CGTCCATGTACATGCTGCGGAATTTGTACATCTGGAAGGTCTTGCCGTTCTGGCCGACTCTCTCCTGTTTGAAGAAAATAGGGCCGGGAGACTGTATGTAGATGATGGGGCCGATGATGATGCAGAAGATGCCCGTAAGGATGCAGCCCACGATGCCGCCGAGAATGTCCATGGCTCTCTTGAGGGCCATCTGGCGGACGGAAACGATGCGGAGGCTGTTGGTCAGGACCTTGTAGCCGCCGATCTTCTCCACCTCCTGCATGCTGTACTTGTTTCTGTTCAGGGCTGACAGGCAGTAGTGGACGGTGATGCCCATGAGCAGGAGGGATTCCACCAGCTCGTCGGGATAGGGCATGTTTTCGGGCTGGTAGAGGAAGACCTCGTCCACCCACATTTTGCCGATCTGGTGGAGAATGTTGTCGCCGCGTCCCAGGGTGGGTACGCCGGCTATGCGGCGCTGGTCGGGACTGGCCATATCCATCAGGACCACGCCGGTCAGGCGCAGGTCGGCGCCGGCATTCTGTTTGAAGCTTTCCACCACCTCGGCGGCCAGCTGGCTGGAGGTGATGATGAGAATGGATCTTTTGCCAATGTGGCCGTTGGCCCGCATGCGCAGGAGCCGGATCTTGTGAAGCTCTCTCACACAGAAGGACATGAGGAAGAACATGACGATGGTCGCGCCTGTGTGGAGTCGGGAGATCAGCATGATCTGATGCACCGCGAAGAGGTAGCCCAGATCCACGAACAGAACGTAAGCCACATAGCGGAAGGTGCTCAGCAGCTCCCTGTAGCGGCTTCTTTTCAGTATGTTCTTATAGCTGTCCGTGGTGAGGACCACGATGAACTGACAGAAGACCAGGACGATGGCCTGGTATCTGTACAGCACGATCCTGTAGGGATTGGTGAATCCCCGGATGATCCAATAACTCAGGACAAAACAGAGCTGCAGGCACACCACGTCCAGCAGGATAAAATCCCAGTGCTTGAGCCAGCCCTCCAGTTTACGTTCATGCATTATCGTTTCCTTCTGTTTACTCGACAGTTACACTTTTGGCCAGGTTCCTGGGCTTGTCCACGTCCAGGCCTCTGGCGACACTCACATAATAAGCCATCAGCTGCAGGGGAATGATCGCCAGGCTGGTGGCAAAATGGGGATCGGTCCTGGGCACGTACACGGTGAAATCGGCCGTATCCTCCACATTGTAGTTGCCGTAGGAGGTCAGTCCCATCAGATAGGCTCCGCGGGTCTTGGTCTCCAGCATGTTGCTGACCGTCTTCTCATAGAGGGCCGGCTGGGTCAGGACGCCGACCACCAGGGTGCCGTCCTCCACGAGGCTGATCGTCCCGTGCTTGAGCTCTCCGGCGGCATAGGCCTCGGAGTGGACGTAGCTGATCTCCTTCATTTTGAGGCTTCCCTCCATGCTGACAGCATAGTCGATGCCCCGCCCGATGAAGAAGATGTCCTTGGCGGAGGCGAACTTGGCGGCGAACCACTGGATGCGTTCCTTGTCCTCCAGGACTCTGGCCATCTTGTCCGGCAGTGTGCGCAGCTCCGCCACAGAGGCCAGATATCTGTCCTCTTCCATCCTGCCTCTGACTCTGGCCATTTCCAGGGCCAGGGCGTAGGCCGCGATGAGCTGTGTGCTGTAGGCCTTGGTGGTGGCGACGGCGATCTCCGGCCCGGCCAGTGTATAGAATACGTGGTCAGCCTCTCTGGCGATGGAGGAGCCCACGACGTTGACGATGCCCAGGGTCCTGGCCCCGTGCTCCTTGGCTTCCCGCAGGGCCGCCAGGGAATCGGCCGTCTCGCCGGACTGGCTGATGACGATCACAAGGGTATCGGTGTCCAGAAGCAGGGTCCGGTAACGAAATTCGGAGGCCAGCTCCACCCGGACGGGGATCCCGGCCAGGTCTTCAATGACATACTGGGCCGCCACGCCCACATGGTAGGCGCTGCCGCAGGCCACCATATAGATCTGGCGGAGCTCCCTGATCTCCTCTTCGGTCAGGCCCATCCAGCCGGCGTCGATCCGGTCGTCCTTGATGATGGCGCCCAGAGTGTCCTGCACAGCGCGGGGCTGCTCGTGGATCTCCTTCATCATGAAGTGCTCGAAGCCGCCCTTCTCCGCCGCTTCCGCGTCCCAGTCGATCTCCGCCGGTTCCTTGGCGATCTCGTCCTGGTCGATATTGTAGAAATGGACCTGGCCCGCGCTGAGCCTGCCGATCTCCATATTGCCGACGTAATAGACGGTGCGGGTATATTTGAGGATGGCGGGCACATCCGAGGCGATGAAGGTCTCGTCGCCGCCCGCTCCCACGATCAGGGGGCTGTCCTTTCTGGCGACGAATATCTCTCCGGGATAGTCCCTGAACATGAGAGCCAGGGCATAGGAGCCCCTGATCCTCATCATAGTATGGGCGATGGCGTCGATGGGACCGCCCTTGTATTTTTTCAGATAATAGTCCACCAGCTTCAGGGCGACTTCCGTGTCCGTCTGGGAATAGAAGCGGTAGCCCGTGTGCTGCAGAACCTCCTTGAGTTCCTTGTAGTTCTCGATGATACCGTTGTGGACGCCCACCACGCCCCGGTCCTCGGTGGCATGGGGATGGGCATTGGTCTCCGACGGCTCTCCGTGTGTGGCCCAGCGGGTATGGCCTATGCCGCATTCGCCGCGGAGAGTCTGGCCTCCGTTGGTCTTCTCGGCCAGGACCTTGAGCCTGCCCTTGGCCTTGACCAGCTCCACCTCGCCGCTGCCGCTGCGGACAGCGAGTCCCGCGGAATCATACCCTCTGTACTCCAGTCTGGAAAGGCCTTCCAGCAGGATCGGCGCTGCCTGTCTGTTACCGATATATCCGACGATTCCGCACATAAATCACTCCGTTCCTGAGGAATCTCAGACCTCATATCCTCTGGCGCGGATCACGTCGATCACGCTGTCCACATAACTCTCGCAGATCTCCTGCGTCTGTGCCTCCACCATGACGCGCACGAGAGGCTCTGTGCCCGATTCGCGCACCAGGATCCGGCCGGTGTCTCCGAGGGCCTCGGCGGCCTTCTGCACGGCGGCGCGGACTTCCGGATCGTTCTGTGCTTCCTTCTTGTCCGTGACCCGGATGTTCTTGAGGACCTGGGGATAGATGGTCAGGGGAGCCGCCAGCTCGCTCAGCTTCTTCTTGCGGTCGATCATGACCTGCATCATCTTGAGGCTGGTCAGGATGCCGTCGCCGGTATTGGCATATTTGGAGAAGATGATATGACCTGACTGCTCGCCGCCGATCCGGCAGCCGTTCTCGCTCATATACTCATAGACATACTTGTCGCCGACCTTGGTCTTGGCGCTCTCGATGTCCAGCTCCTCCAGGGCCTTGAAGAGGCCCAGGTTGGACATGACCGTGGTGACCACGGTGTTGTTGACGAGCTTGCCTCTCTCCTTCATGTAGCGTCCGTAGATATACATGATGTGGTCGCCGTTGACCACGTTGCCGTTCTCATCCACGCACAGGCAGCGGT
>DGGX01000101.1:14367-17939 GCA_002392385.1 Lachnospiraceae bacterium UBA3863 | reverse complement strand
GGTCGGCGTCGCCGTCGTAGGCAAAACCCACGTCCAGCCCCTTGTCCACCACCATTTTCTGCAGGGCCTCGATGTGGGTGGAGCCAACGCCCAGATTGATGTTGAATCCGTTGGGCTCGGTGCCCATGGTATAGGTCTTGGCGCCCAGGGCCTCGAAGACCGTCCGTGCGATGTTCCAGGCGCTGCCGTTGGCGCAGTCCAGACCTACGCGGAATCCCTTGAAGGAGAACATGCCCAGGGAGATCAGGTAGCCGACGTAGCGGTTGCGGCCGGCTGTGTGGTCCACCGTGCAGCCGATCCGGTCTCTCTTCGCGCAGGGGATGTCGTCCCACTTCTGACCGAAGAGCTCCAGCTCTCCGTCCAGGTAGTCCTCAATATAGCTGATGGTGGTCTCGTCCATCTTCTCGCCGTCGCTGTTGAGAAGCTTGATACCGTTGTCGTAATAAGGATTGTGGCTGGCGGAGATCATGACGCCGCAGTCGAAATCCTCTGTCCTGGCCACATAGCTGACGGAGGGGGTCGTGGTCACATGGAGCAGATAGGCATCGGCGCCGGAGGCCGTGATGCCGCCCACCAGGCTGTATTCAAACATATAGCTGGACCTGCGGGTATCCTTGCCGATGACGATGCGGGCAGGGGTCTCCTCGCCCTTCTGTCTGCGGAGCTCCCCGTAATACCAGCCCAGAAAACGGCCGATCTTGTAGGCGTGCTCTCCCTTGAGGTCCACATTGGCCTCGCCCCTGAATCCATCTGTGCCGAAATACCTGCCCACTTCCTTTTTCTCCTTTCCGGTCTCTGCCGCAGCCGTGATGACGGATACTCTTTCTGCAGTCTCTTCCCTTGTCTCTGTAACCTCACCCGGATCAGCCGCAGCCTCCGTGACCGGGAGATCCCCATCGCCGAACAGCTGCAGAGCCAGCTGTCTGGATGTCGCTTCATACTCTTTATTGCCCGAGGCCGCCAGCAGCTCCTCTGCCAGCGCCCAGCGGAAGGACCGGCTGATCCTCCGCGTGACATAGAGGTATTCCTCCACCAGGAAACCCAGCTTCTGTCCCTGCCTGGCCGCCTTCTCGCGGCTGCGGCGGATGAAATCCGCGTACAGGGCCTCCTCGCTGTCCGCTTCCTTCGCAGGGGCTGTCCCGGCGTCCGCCGGTTCCGGCTCTTCTCCTGTAGGGAAGGTCTCCTCCCCAGCCTTGCCGGCGCCCTGTCTGGCCTTGTCCAGTTCCCCGGCCCAGAGCCGCAGCATGTCCGCTGAGACAGCGCCCGGACCGTGGGCCTTCTCCATGACCAGGACGGCCATGGCGGCAGGCACGGCCGCGTCCTGCCCTACGGCCAGGTCATAGACGGCCTTCTCATCCGCCCCGCAGGCGGCCAGTTCTTCCGGCAACGGCGCCTTCTCCTGCAGTGAGCAGCGGAGAAGGTAGATCAATGCCTTATAGGTTTCATTTTCCTGCCTGTCCATGGACCAGTGCCTCCTTCCTGAAAATCATGGCCTTGTCCTGTCTGTGCAGATTTTATAAGATCAGTTGAATCCGAAGATCTTCTGTGCTGCCTTGTAGAGAAGGAGCGTCACCTGCCTGCCCAGAGGGCCGGCGGGATGCATGGCGATGCCGAAGAGGCCGGTCCGCAGCTTCCTGTAGAGGGCGGGATCTCTCTCCTTCAGGTGGTCCCAGACCTGGTCCCGGATCTGCATGTGCTCAGGCTTGCCGGAGCGCAGGGCCAGGACCGATGTGATCGTAAAGAGGATCTCCAGGTAATTGTAGAGATATCTGTAGAGGGGCTTGCAGTCCCGGATCCTTTCGGCATGGGCCGGATCCGTGAAGAAGTCCGTCATCAGGTTGTTGACCCTGGCCTGCTGGTCCAGCCGGGAGATCATGACCTGCTCGTTGACCGACTGGTCCTCCCTGCCGATGTAATAGTAATAGAAGTCCACGTCCAGATAGTACATGGTCTTCACATAGGACAGGGGCTCGAAGACATAGAGATTGTCCACGTAGAAGGTGTGCTCCGGGAGCCGGAAGCCGTTCTCCTTGAGGATCGCGGTCCGGTAGATCACGGAATGCATGAGGATATACTGGCCCTTGGCGAACCGGCCCGCCTCCTCCCAGCCGAACACACGGCCGGCCGGCAGGGTCTTCCGGTATTCCATGACCTTCTTGTGCTTCTGCCCTTCCTTGTCATAGACAAAATTACTGATCAGAAGGTCCAGATCCGCCTCCCCGTCTTCCCCGGCGAACCGGCGCAGGGTATCCAGGACCACCTTGTAGGCGCCCGCGCGGACCTTGTCGTCACTGTCGACGACCTTGAAGAAAAGACCGGTGGCGTTTTCAATGCCTGTATTCACGGCGCCGCCGTGGCCCTTGTTGGGCTGATGGATGGCCCGGACGATGGTGGGATGCTCTTCCTGCAGGCGGTCGGCGATCTGGGCGGTGTTATCCTTGGACCCGTCGTCCACGACCAGGATCTCCACCTCTTCTCCTCCCACCAGCAGAGACTCCACGCATTTCTCCATATAAGCTTCTGAATTATAGCAGGGTACAGCGATCGATAACAGTTTCATGATCTAATATGATTCCTCTCAATTAATAAGGGGGAATCCCCCGGGATTTGATCCATTATACCACGATGGACGCGATCTTTTCCACATAGTAGGAGAAGGCGGAGGGGATGGGGTAGCGATTTTCGATCTCGTCCCGGCTGACCGCCGTCAGGGAATCCGGGATGGGCCCCTCGGCCAGCCAGACCTCATAGCCCTTCATCTCCCACTCCCTGTGGGTGAAAACATGGGTCGCACAGCCGGCAGGCCGGATCCTCACAGGATGCATGCCCCTCTCCCGCAGGGCTTCCAGGACCTCTCTCTCCTCCAGGTCTCCCGGCAGATTGGGGAACTCATAGAGACCGGCCAGCAGTCCCCGGGCGGGCCGCCTGTGCAGGAGGACCCTGTCGCCGGCATACAGAAGGAGCACGGTCAGTCTGTCTCTGCGGCGGGCCTTCTTCTCCGGCATGACCGGCAGGGAGACTGCCGTGTCTCCGGAAGGATCTGCTGCGTAGGACCGGCAGCAGGTCTTCCAGGGGCAGTTCCCGCAGTCGGGCCGGCGGGGCGCCGGTGTGCAGATCCGGGCTCCCAGGTCCATGAGGGCCTGGTTGAAATCGCCGGGCCGGTCCGCCGGGATTCTCTCCCGGTAGTAGGCGTCCGCTGCCCGGAGGGCAGCCGGTGTGCGTATATTGTCCTTCACCAGGTCAGCGCGGGCATAGATCCGCAGGAGGTTTCCGTCCACAGCCGGCTCACTGCGGCCGAAGGCTATGGAGGCGATGGCCGCCGCCGTATAGTCTCCGATGCCGGCCAGCTTCCTGAGCTCGGATACCTCGCCCGGCATGATGCCGCCGTAGCTGTCCATCACCTGGCGGGCCGCCTTCTGGAGACTCCGGGCCCGGCTGTAGTATCCCAGGCCCTGCCAGAGCTTGAGGACCGTCTCCTCTGGGGCCGCGGCCAGAGAGGGGATGTCCGGCAGGGCATCCAGAAAGCGGCGGTAATAGTCCATGACCGCCTCCACCCGGGTCTGCTGCAGCAT
>DGGX01000101.1:3720-14325 GCA_002392385.1 Lachnospiraceae bacterium UBA3863 | reverse complement strand
GTCTGCTGCAGCATGATCTCGGAGAGCCAGACATGGTAGGGGTCTGTGTCCTCGCGCCAGGGGAGCTTTCTGCGGCTGACGTCGTACCAGGCCAGAAGCCTCTCCGCCTGGCCGGCGGCACCTGCCGCGGAGACCTCCGCGCTCTTTTCTGTGCTCATCCTCTCTGCCTCCCCGCGCGATCCCACCGGGCTGTCCGGTTCTGCAGGGAGCTGTCGATGCCCCCGGTCTCTTTCTTCTCCGTGCGCCGCACCAGGATCAGCTCTACGGCCGCCTGGGCGTCGATCTTGCCGGATTTATAATCCTGGTCCGCCTGCAGGCACTCCTCCAGGGAGGCCAGAAGCTCCGCGGCGGAATAGGAGCCCACCACGGGCTTGTATTTTTTGGTCAATACGAAGGGCGGAATGCCGATCTTCTGGGCCAGCTCCCTGTCCGGGATCTTGCCCAGGCCTTCCTTGACCTGGAGGAGCTGGTTGAGCTGCCGCTCCATCAGGCTCAGGATAGCCTGCGGCGCGGTGCGGATCTCGCACAGCTCCAGGTAGATCCCCAGGCTTCTGTCCCTGTCCCTGGCGGAGATCGCCTCGATCATCTCGAAGATCCTGTCCCGGATCAGGGGCGTCGTCAGCGTCCTGACGTCCTCCTCCGTGATCTCCGGCCTGCCCATGCAGTAGCCGGTGAGCTTGTCCGCCTCGGAAACGATATTGAGCATGTCCTCTCCCGTGCGGGACAGGAAGAGGGCCAGCACCTTCCGGTCGATCCCGAAGCCTGCCTTCCTGAAGAGGGAGGCCGCCCAGGCGTTCAGGGTCCGCTCGTCCGGCGTGTCGCACTCGAAGACCAGGCCGGCCTTGGCCACGGCCTTGCAGAGCCTCTTCCTCTTATCGGCCTCCCGCTCCGCGAAGACCAGCACCGTGGTCTCCGGCAGTCTGGGCAGATAGTCCGCCAGGATGTCTCCCTCCCCGGAGTTCTTCCCGAACATCTCGGTCTCCTCCAGGAGGATGACCCGCCTGTCGGCGAAAAAGGGCAGGGTCTCCGCCATGTCGATGACAGCCGCCGCCGTGGTCTCCTTGCCGGAGAAGCGGGTCAGGTTCATGCTCTCGCCCAGATCCTCCTCCGGAAGGAGGGCTCTGAGGAGCTTGTCCCTGTTCTGGATCCGCAGATAGGCCTGTTCACCGCACAGCAAATAGGCGGGCTTGAACTCTCCCGCCTTGATGGAATCATTCAGTGCTTTCTGTCTTTGATTCAGATCCTGTTTCATGAGGCTCAGAACTTCATCTGTGATTTATAGTCCTTCTCCGCTTCCCGCATCATAGCCTTCTTGCGCAGATCCTCTCTCTTGTCATAGAGCTTCTTGCCGCGGGCCAGGCCGATCTCCACCTTGACCCTGCCGTCCTTGAAATAGACCTGCAGAGGCATCAGTGTGTATCCCTTGGCCTGGACCTGTCCCTGCAGCTTCATGATCTCCCGCTTGTGGAGCAGGAGCCGTCTGCGGCGCAGGGGTTCCCGGTTGAAGATATTGCCCTTTTCATAGGGACTGATGTTCATCTTCTCCACAAAGGCCTCACCGTGATCAATGGAAACATAGGCCTCCTTGATGCTGCACTTGCCCATCCGGACAGACTTGACCTCCGTTCCGAACAGTTCGATGCCGCACTCGTATTTCTCCTCGATAAAATAATCGTGGTAGGCTTTCTTGTTGTTGGCCACAGGCCGGATACCGCCCCTGCCTCCCATGGTGCTCACTCCTTTTGAATTCCGAAAATATACAAAAACGGTGCCGCCGCTTCGGGCAGCACCGCATGTCTCATCCAGTCCGGGAAGACTCCTTCGGAGCAGCCTCAGAAGAGATGCATGTTCAGAAGGATCGCCAGAATGAAAAATGCTACGACCAGTCCTGTCGTGAGCTTTACAAGGAAGCCCTCCATGGAACGTCCCTTGTTCTTGCCCCAGTAGGTGTCAGAGGAACCGCTGATGGCTCCGAGGCCCTGCGACTTGCCTTCCTGCATAAGGATCAGCACGGTCATGGCGATGCTAACGACAATGATCAGGATCATACAGATCGTACGAAGTACGGACATTTCAACCTCCATCCATATAAAAGAGACAGCTGCTATACACAGCAGTCCATATTGTAGCACACCGTGGCCCTTCTTGGCAAGTGGTCTTCACTGGGCAAAGTAAGTATCCAGGATCTGGGCCGTGATCGGGACGGCATAGCTGCTGGCGATGCCCTGTCCCTCCACCACGACCGTGATGCAGATCTTCGGATCATCGGCCGGCGCGAAGCCGGTGAACCAGGAATGGAAATCCTCGGTCCCCTCCCGGTATTCGGCACTGCCTGTTTTGCCGGCGGCCGTATAGCCGCGGCCCTCCAGCATCCTGGCGGTCCCCTGGTGGCTGCTGCTGTAGACCGCCTTCATCAGTTCTGTCACAGCCTCCGCCGTGTCCTCTTCCATCAGCGCCCCTTCCGACCGGGGCTCATAGGACTCCAGGACACTCCCGTCGGCCGCCTCGATCCTGTCCACCACATGCGGACGCATGAGCTCGCCGCCGTTGGCTACGGCACAGGTGATCATGTTGATGTGCAGAGGCGTCACCTCCGTCCGTCCCTGGCCGATATAGATCTGCATGACCTGGTCCACGGGCTGGTCATCGCTGAGGTCCACGTGGCTCTGCCCCGAAGGCATATCGAAGGGGAGCGGCTCGTCGAACATGAGCCTGCGCAGGGTCCTGCGCATGGTCTTTCTGTCGATCCAGTTGAGACCGATATTGGCAAAAGAGGAGTTGCAGGAATGGGCAAAGGAGTCCGTCAGGTCCTGCTTGCCGTGCACCTCGTAGTCAAAACAGTGGATCTTGTCGCTGCCCTCCTCGAACTGGCCGTCGCAGTCAAAGGTATAGGTCCTGACCGCGTCCGGGTTCTCCTCAAGAAGGTCGATGCAGTCGATGATCTTGAAGGTGGAGCCGGGGGGATAGAGTCCCTGGGAGGCACGGTTGACCAGGGTGCCTGTCTCCGTGTCCGCCAGCAGTCCCTCCCAGAGGTCCTCGATGCGGCCTGGATCGAAATCGGGCTTGGATACCATGGCCAGGATCCGGCCTGTGGAGGGTTCTGTGATGATGACCGCTCCGCTGAGGTCCCCCAGGGCGTCGCTGGCCGCCTGCTGCAGTCTGGGATCCAGAGTCGTGTAGACGTTGTTGCCCGGATAGAGGCGGGCCGCCGGATCCTCCTGCCGGTCGCAGGCGATCTTGTCCGCGAAGGAGATGTCCGAATGCAGGAGGTCATATTTGCAGAGGGCTTCCACCCCGCTGCCGCCCATATCCGAATAGCCCACCACATGGGCATAGAGCCTGCCGAAGGGATAGACCCGGGTCTGCCAGACATTGCCGCCCTCGTCGACGGAGACCTCCGAGCGGGCCAGCTCCGTGCCGTCCGCCGCATAGATGCTGCCCCGGAGGTTCCTCTGCATGAGCAGCTCGTCCCGGTTGTTGTAATCATTGTTGAACAGGGCCACGCGGTTGCGCAGGGCGTACCAGCCGGTATAGGCCAGACAGCCGCCCAGCAGGACCAGGAAGGCGATGAAGGTGCCCGTCCGGATCCTTCTGTCCCTGCGTGCTCTCCGCTCATGTTCGATCGCCGTCTGCTGCGGCTGATTATTGTCCGGAGAAGGATTCATTCTGTTCATAGATCCATGTACTTTCTGAAATCACTGCCCGCGCGGTCCAGGTCATAAGCCCCCGGATCCTCGAAGACCACGTCCGGCTGGCGCCGTGCCGGTCTTTGCTGGGGCTGCCGGGGCTGCTGGGCCGGCTGGCGCTGGTAACGCCTGTCTCTTCTCAGTCTTTCCTCCCGGCCGGGCATCTCCTCATAGACCGGACGGGCGGATTCCTCCGCGTACCGGGCCAGGAAATGTCGTCTCCTCTCCCCGATCAGCATGGCACCGGCGTCGGCGATCCCCAGCAGCAGGATGGTGGCAAGCACACTGCTCCCGCCGTAGCTGACCAGAGGCAGGGTGACCCCGGTAAGGGGTATGAAGCGGGTCTCTCCGCCCACCGTCAGGAAGGTCTGGAATATAAAGGTGATCCCCGTACCGAAGAGGAAGAGCTCCAGGAAACGGTCCTGATAATACTCCACCGACTCTCCGGACAGAAGCACCAGTTCCAGGAAGAGAAGGAGGCACACAGCCAGCACGCAGCCGGCCGCGATCAGTCCCATCTCCTCCGTGATGGCCGCGAAGATGAAGTCCATCATGACAAAGGGGATCTTCTGCGGGGCTCCCTGGGCCAGGCCCGCACCCCACAGGCCGCCGAAGCTGATGGCGAACAGGGACTGCACGATCTGGTAGCCGCTGCCGTCGATATAGGCGAAGGGATCCAGGAAGATCTGCACCCGGATCCGGATATGCTCGAAGAGGAAGAAACAGATCGCGGCTCCGGCCGCCCCCGCCCCCAGGCCCACAAGGACATAGCGACCCTTGCCCGTGGCCAGATAGAGGACCAGGAGGAAGACCATGTAATAGATCAGGGCGCCGCCCAGGTCCGTGCTGAGTATCAACAGGCCCACATGAACGGCCGCGGCCGCCGCGCAGGCCAGGATCTTCCAGCCCTTGAGGTCCGCGCTGCCCAGGGCGCCCGCCAGAAAGACCGGATAGAGGATCTTCACGAATTCCGAGGGCTGGAAGGACATGCCCGCGATCTCATAGCTCAGTCTGGCCCCCAGGATATCCGATCCCAGGATCAGGACCGTCCCCAGCAGCAGGATCCCCAGAGCGCCCCAGACAAAGGGCACGCTTCTCATGGCGTAGAGCCTGGTCCGTACCTGTACGAGCAGGAAAACGATGAAAAGTCCGGCCGCCGCGATCCCAGCCTGCTTGACGGCCGACCGGATGTCAATCCGGGCGATCATCATCAGGCCCACGCTCAGGAGCAGGACGGCGTGCAGGAGGATCTGCCCGTCCGAATCCGGGAAGCTGTGGCGGTAGAGGCTGATGTAGAGCTGCAGCAGCACGGTCTGCAGCGACCAGAAGAGGAACATGACCGGCAGCTCACCCTGGAGCAGGCCGATGGTGAGATAGCCGTTGAGTGTGATCCAGGGGATCATGAGCCTCTCCACCGCCTCGGGCACCGCCCGGGCCGGCCTTCTCCGCACGAACACGCGAAAAAGCGCTGCCGCCGCGTAGACTGCCAGCGATATGGCTATGATATAGCGGGAATATGAAGCCGCATAAGCATGCATCACAGTGCACCTTTCCGATGATGACCGGTCGTATACTCTCCCTGCCGGATCCTGTCGGGAAGCGGCGCCTCGGCGGGTGACCGGTAATAACGCAGGATCTCTCCTGTCTCCTCCCCCGTCTCGGTGGTAAAAGCACAGAGCCATGTCCCGGCCTGTGCGGGCCCTGCGTCGCCCAGCTGGCCGTGCAGGGATATGGGTACGCTGTTATAGATCACGTTGGCACACTCCCGGCAGCAGAGACGGACAGGGAAATGAACGCCCCGTCTGTCCTCCAGCTCCCAGAAGGAATCCTCCCGGATCTCTCTGTCCGCTGGCCATGTCCTTCCGGGCACCTTGCCCGCACAGGCGCCGGCGGTCCGCCTGACGCAGCCGGCCGTCACCATGAGCGGCACCCGGCCGTAGACCAGTCTGGCGACCCTCTCCGCGGGGAGCGTGGACGTGATCCGGCGCAGGGTGGACTCTCCCGCCTCCTCGGGCAGGACAAGGGTATTGCTGTGTTCCAGGAGGAAGGCCGCGCTCTCCTCATTCCAGGCGTACAGAGAATCCCCGCAGAGGATCTCCCCCGCATAAGCGCTGTCGCCCACCAGGGCCAGTTCCTCGGCCGTCATGACCAGGATCCCGCGGAAGCCCCGCCTCTGGGATTCTCCGATCAGGTCCAGGATATGCTGCCTGTCACAGAGCCGGTAGACCGGCGGCAGCGCCATATAAAGAGGCGTCCCGCAGGATGCCGTGGCCGCCTCCGGCAGCATTCTGTCCAGTATGATCCCGTCCGCATCCGACCGGGCGGCAGCCGCGAACTGGTCGGCTGTCAGCACCCGGGCCAGAAGACGCGGCCTGTCCCCGCCGGGGACCTCTTCGGCCGCACCAGGAGCCGCACCGGACCTGCGATCTGCAGCCGTGTCGGCGGCCGTTCCGAGGCTGTTCTCTGTGGCGGGTGCCTGATCTATTTCTGCCTGGTCCGCGGCCGGCCGGCTCTGGTCCGCCCGTGTCCAGTGGGCGAGAATGTCCGCCCGCAGGGCCTCCAGGGCCTGTCTCCGCAGCTCCTGCAGCCTGCTCACGGGGAGGAAGATATCCTCATCCATGATGATCTGCAGGTCCGTGAACGCAAAGGCCGTATCGCCTGTCCGGCAGATCCGTCTGCGGACCTCTTCCTCTGTGAGCGGGCGGCTTCTGGCCGCCTGCACCGTATCGCCCTCGGCCTCCGCGGAGCCCTGAGGACCTCTGTCGTCGTCTGTCTCTGCCATGAGTCTGGCGGGCTGTCCCTTGAGCAGGATGACGGTGCCGGTGATCTTCCTCCCGGCCCAGGCCGGTGTCTCCTCCGGCGTCAGGTAGCGGCGCCGGATCTTATCCAGCAGCGCCTCCTCCGTCCCCGCGTAGCCGGGCTGGGACAATGTCACGGGGGCGTAGCCCGCTCCTGCCCGGTAATAGCCCTCGCAGCGCTCCGTGCGGATATAAAGGGAATTCAGCTCCCGCAGGTCCTCCGGAGACACCTTCCAGGCCTCCGGACGGCCCTCCCGCCGCAGCTTCATGTAGAGGTCGATATATTTTCTGTAGAGGGCCGTGACCCCCGCCGCGTATTCCGGCCGCTTCATCCGGCCCTCGATCTTGAAGGAATCGATGCCGGCCTCTATGAGCTGGGGCAGGATGGGCAGGGCGCACATGTCCTTCATGGACAGGGGGTAGCTCTCCCCCTGTCTGCGGAGAGCGTCCTCCCCCTCCGCGTTGAGGATGCGGAAGGGAAGACGGCAGGTCCCCGCACATCTCCCGCGGTTGCCGCTCCTGCCTCCCAGGAAGCTGGAGAAGAGACAGCGCCCCGAATAGCCGTAGCACATGGCGCCGTGGATGAAGGTCTCCACCTCCATGCCGCTCTCCTGCCTCAGGGCGATCACCTCTTCCAGGGTCAGCTCCCTGGCGGGCACCACCCTGGTGACGCCCAGCTCCCGCAGGAGCCGCGCAGCCTCCGGGCCGGTCACGGACATCTGGGTGCTGGCATGCAGGGGCAGACCGGGACAGGCCCTGTGCAGGGTCCTGAGGACGCCCAGGTCCTGTACGATCACGCCGTCCAGACCGGCCTCGGCCAGTCTGTCCACAAATGCCGCCGTCTCCTCCAGCTCCTCCGGCCGTGTGAGCACGTTGGCGGTCAGGTAGATCCTGCGTCCCACAAGGTGGGCCTCTTCAAGAGACTGCCGGATCTCCTCCTCTGTAAAATTCTGTGCATAGGCACGGGCGCCGAACCGCTGCCCGGCCAGATAGAAGGCGTCCGCGCCCGCTCTGAGCGCGCCGAGGAAGGCCTCCCTGCTGCCCGCCGGAGCCAGAAGCTCCGGAGCACACAGAGACACCTGATCCCTTCCCTTTCCGGAACGGACCAAGTGTCTCCCCCCTGATCTTTCATTGCCTGACGGCATAGTATTATTCTCCCTGCGCTTCCATTTTCATCTGGAGCGCTACGATCTCATGCTTAAGATCGGCGATCTCTCCGGCTCTCTCCTCACAGAGGACCCGCAGTCTCTCCACCTCCCTGCGGGCCTTGTGGCAGTCGTCGGAAATTGTCAGCTGCAGCAGGACGCTGCGCATGTCCAGCGGTATCTTCTGATAGTCCTTCTCGGCCTTCAGCTCCGCGATCTTCCGGTTGAGGTAGGCGGCGATCTCCTGCAGATACGCTTCGCTCTCATAACCGCTGAGCGTATAGGTCCTTCCGTCGATGGTGACCTGTGCGTCTGTCTTCTGTGCCATCTTTACATCCCTCCGTCCGTATAAGCTGACGTTTACAACTCTTCAGACACTTCCGCGCCGGCGTACGCCAGCCCCAGATGGGCATAGGCCGCTCTGGTCGCCACCCTGCCTCTGGGCGTTCTCTGGAGCAGACCGTTCTGCAGCAGATAGGGCTCCACCAGGTCCTCCAGGGTCCCCGGGTCCTCGCCGATGGAGGCTGCCAGGGTCTCCAGTCCCGCGGGACCGCCGTCGAAATTGCGGATCAGGGTCAGGAGCAGGCCCCTGTCCACCCGGTCCAGTCCCATCCGGTCCACATCCATGAGGTTCAGGGCCGTATCCGCCACCTCTTTGGTAATGATACCGTCATACCGGACCTGGGCAAAATCCCGCACCCGCTTGAGGATCCTGTTGGCCAGTCTGGGCGTTCCCCGGCTCCGTCTGGCCATCTCCATGGCCCCTTCCGGATCCGTCTCCACCTTGAGCTTGTCCGCCGACCGCAGGATGATCTGCTTCAGCTCCTCCTGGGTGTAGAACTCCAGGCGGTGGATCTCTCCGAAACGGTCTCTGAGAGGCGCGGACAGAAGGCCCGCCCTGGTCGTGGCTCCCACGAGGGTGAACCTGGGCAGATCCAGCCGGATCGATTTGGCGGCTGCGCCCTTGCCGATCAGGATATCGATGGCGTAGTCCTCCATGGCCGGGTACAGGACCTCCTCCACCTGCTTGTTGAGCCGGTGGATCTCGTCCACGAAGAGGATATCCCCCTCCTTGAGTCCGTTGAGGATGGCCGCCATCTCGCCGGGCTTCTCTATGGCCGGCCCGCTGGTGATCTTGATGTTGACCCCCATCTCATTGGCGATGATGCCGGAGAGGGTCGTCTTGCCCAGACCGGGCGGCCCGTAGAAGAGGATGTGGTCCAGGGGCTCTTTCCTCGCCTTGGCGGCGGCAATGGAAATGCCCAGCCGGTCCTTGATCTTGGCCTGGCCGACATAGTCCGCCATGAGGCGGGGCCTCAAGGATCCCTCGATCCCGCGGTCCTCCTCCGTATAATTGGTCTCTATCATTCTGCGTTTGTCCATACACGCACCTGTTTCCGCTTATAAGGACGCACTGCTGCGGCGATCCTTACAGATATTTCAGAGCTTCCCGGAGAATCGTCTCCACACCCTCTGTCAGGCCGGTCTGTTTGACGGCCTGCATGGCCTCCTGACGGGAATAGCCCAGGGCCACCAGGGCATCCGCGGCATCCGAAGCATCGCTCTCTTCTCTGCTGTCCGCGCCGCCCTGCAGGTCTCCGGCCGATACGCCTCCGCCTGCCAGCAGCTCGTCCACACGGGCTCCCATGGCTCTCTGCAGCTTGTCCCGCAGCTCCAGGATCAGCCTCTCGGCCGTCCTCTTCCCGATCCCGGGCGCTCTGGAGATGGACTTCACGTCCCCCGTCAGAATGGCAAAACGCAGCTCGTCCGCCGACGAGGCGGAAAGCAGGGCCAGCCCTCCCTTGGGGCCGATGCCGCTGACGGTGATCAGAAGCTTGAAAAGATTGAGATCATCCGCTGTCATGAAGCCGTACAGGGCGATCTGATCCTCTCTCAGATAGGTATAGGTGTGAAGCGTGCACTCGCTGCCGGTCCCTTCCGAGGCCAGCTGGGACAGTGTCTCCAGGGACACCTTCACCTCGTAGCCCACACCTCCCACGTCGATGATGACGCTGTCGTCACCGACTCTGGCCAGTCTGCCATGTAAAAAAGCGATCATAAATATACTCTTTCCTGTCCGTCCGTGTGATCACAGCCGGTCTCTGCCGCTTTATGGTGCAGCGTTGCCGATAATTGTAGCACATCTGTCCGCATCTGACAAATGACCGCTCTTGTGCCCTTCTTCCCTCAGCCCTTGAGGATATAGACGGCTACGGAGACCGCCAGCAGGAAGGGATAGAACAGGAAAGGGATCAGGGAGACACTGGTGACGCCCGCCAGGCCGGCCGCGATCAGGAGCTGGGCGCCGTAGGGGATGATCCCCTGGGCGATGCAGGAGCAGGTGTCCAGGAGGGAAGCCGTCACCCGGGGCTCCACACCGTATTCCGTGCTGATATCCTTGGCAATGGGGGCCGCGATGACGATGGCCACCGTGTTGTTAGCGGTGGCGATGTCCATGAAGGCCGTCAGGAAGGCGATGCCCGCCATGGCGCCGCGCCGGCCGGAGGCCCGCCTGCGGATGAAATCCAGAATAGCGGCAAATCCCCCGTTTTCCCGCATGAGGGAGGCGATGGAGGCCACCAGGATGGTCACGATCATGGTCTCGAACATGCCAGATATGCCGCCGCCCATGGAGGAAAGGGCCGTGGCATAGGTCAGGGAGCCTGTGGCGATCCCCGCGATCATGAAGAGGACGATGCCCGTCAGCAGTACGGCGAAGACATTGACGCCGATCAGGGACAGGGCCAGGACGATGAAATAGGGCGCGGCCTGGAGGATGTTGAAGGGAAGGTCCCCGATGGCCGCCTCTTTGCTGAGGAAAGCGTAGACCAGCTGCACGACCAGGGTGATCACCGCGGCCGGCAGGGCCACCTGGATATTGGCCCGGAATTTATCCTTCATCTCCACGCCCTGGGTCTTGGTGGCCGCGATGGTCGTATCCGAGATGAAAGACAGGTTGTCGCCGAACATGGCGCC
>DGGX01000101.1:0-3555 GCA_002392385.1 Lachnospiraceae bacterium UBA3863 | reverse complement strand
CCATGGAGATCAGGCAGGCGATCAGAAAGAGACCCGGCAGGGCGAACTTGCCGGGGATGACGCTCAGGAGCAGGTTGGCCGTGCTGGCGGCGCCGCCGGCCTGGGAGGCGATCCCGCTGAAGGCGCCCGCCATCAGGAAGATCAGGAGCATGATCACGATGTTGTCATCGCCGATCCCCTGGGCGCAGATATGGATCTTCTCCTCAAAGGTGTGTGTGCGGTCCTGCAGGAAGGCGGCGATCAGGGCGATGGAGAAGGCCAGTACGACCGAGACCACATAGAAGCCCATCTGCCCCTCGGCAGGATGTATGTATTCAAAGTAGATGCCGTTCCCCAGATAGAGCACCAGGAACAGAAGAATGGGCAGGAGCGCCGACGCGTTCGCGCCGGTCCCCCTGCTCCTGTCAGCTGTGTTTTCTGTCAGAACCTCGTTGTTTTCATTCATGATCGTTTTCGGTTTCCTCTTCTTCAGCTTCGATCTCATGGATCAGGAATTCATTGCCCTGCAGGAGGAAGGTATCGGGACTCCCGCAATGAGGGCAGATCCTGCCATAGGTGACAGTTGGATACTTGTCTCCGCAGCCGCGGCAGTAGGTCACGGCCGGGATCGTCTCGATCCGCAGCTCCGCGTTCTGCAGCACCTGCGTTCTTCTGACCGCCCAGTTCCAGCAGTCGGTCAGGTAGTGCGGAATGACCGTGGAGACCTCTCCCAGCCGGATGGTGACTGCGTTCACCTTCCGGACATTATGGGCGGAGGCAGTCTCCTCCACGGTCTTGATGACGCTGAAAACCACACTGAGTTCATGCATTATCTTTGGACTTCTTCCTGAAGCGCAGCCGGATGGCCTGCTTCGCGCCGTTTGTCAGGATATACTTGAGCTTGTCCTCGCTGGCGCGCATGGTGGAGCATTCCGGATTGTCCCGGTGCAGGGTGATGGCGTCGAATTCGCACTTGGTCGTGCACACGCCGCAGCCGATGCACTGGTTCTCGTCCACCACCGAGGCGCCGCACTCCAGACAGCGGGCCGTCTCCCGCCGCACCTGCTCTTCCGTGAAGACCAGCTTGGCATCCCGGAAGGAGTGTCTGCCCGCCCTGGCCGGATCCGTACCGGGGATCTGGCGGGAAGAATTGTCGTAGGACTCCGCGAGAATATCGGTCTTGTCGATCTCCTTGAACTCGTTCTTCCGTGTCCGGCCCAGCCTGAGGTCCGCGCCCGGACGCAGGAAGCGATGGATGGACAGGGCGGCTTCCTTGCCCGCCGCGATGGCGTCGATGGCGAATTTAGGGCCGCTGTAAACATCGCCGCCCACGAAGATATCGGGCTCGGCTGTCTGATAGGTCAGGGGATCGGCCTGGGCGCAATTGCCTCTTCCCAGCTCGACCCGGCTTCCCTTGAGCAGGTCGCCCCACACGATGCTCTGTCCGACGGCCAGGATCACATGGCTGCAGGGGATCGTCATGGTATCCTCTTCGTCATACCTGGGGGCAAAACGGTGGGCCTCATCATAGACGGAGGTGCATCTCTTCAGCACGATGCCGGATACCCTGCCCGCCTCGTCGGTGAGGATCTCCCTGGGGCCCCAGCCGCAGCCGATGGCCACGCCGTCCTCTTCCGCCTCGGCAGCTTCTTCCGCGGAAGCCGGCATGATCTCCCGCCTCTCCAGGCAGTACATGGAAACGCCGTATTCACCGCACCGGACCGCTGTCCTGGCGGCATCCACGGCCACGTTGCCGCCGCCGATGACCACCACGTCGCCCTGGATGGGATAAGCCTCCATGCTGCCGGCCTGCCGGAGGAAATCAACGGCCGACACCACGCCCTGCGCGTCCTCGCCGGGAACGCCCACGCCGCGGCCGCCCTGACAGCCGATAGCGATATAGAAGGCCTTGAAGCCGTCCTTCCGGAGGTCGTCCAGGGACATGTCCTTGCCGATCTCCACGCCGCACCGGATGTCCACGCCGTATTCGCGGATGATGTCGATCTCCGCCATGACCACATCCTTCTCCAGCTTGTAGGAAGGAATGCCGTAGGTCAGCATGCCGCCGGGCTTCTCGTTCTTCTCGAAGATGGTGGGGCGATAGCCCTTCTCCGCCAGATAGAAGGCGCAGGACAGACCGGCGGGACCGGCTCCGATCACGGCCACCTTCTCGTCAAAACCGCCCTCCGCCTTGGGGATGACCTTCCTGGGAATGTAGCGGGTCTCCGCGTGCAGGTCCTGCATGGCGATGAACTTCTTGACCTCGTCGATGGCCACCGGATCGTCGATGGTGCCCCGCGTACAGGCATCCTCGCAGCGCCGGTTGCAGACATGGCCGCAGATGGCCGGCAGCGGGTTGTTCTTTTTGATCAGGGCCAGGGCATCCTGGTAGCGGCCCTGGGAGGCCATCTTGAGATAACCCTCCACCGCGATATGGGCGGGACAGGCCGTTTTGCAGGGGGCCGTGCCCGTGTCATAGACCGGCTTCCGGTTGTTCTCCTTATAGTTGAGATCCCAGTACTCCTTTCCCCACTTGACCTGTCCGGGCAGCACATGCTTGGGATAGGTCACCTGACTGCCGTCCGCGCGACAGAGCTTCTGCCCCAGCTTGACAGCACCCGCGGGACAGTACTCCACACAGCGCCCGCAGGCCACGCACTTCTTAGGATCCACGTGAGCCACATAGGCGGACCGGGACATATTGGGCGTGTTGAAGAGCTGGGAGGTCCGCAGGGCATAGCAGATATCCACGTTGCAGTTGCAGATGGCGAATATCTTGTCCTCACCGTCGATATTGGTGATCTGGTGGACGTAGCCGTTGTCCTCCGCCTTCTGCAGCAGCTCCATCACCTCTTCCCGGGTGATATAGCGGCCGTCCTTGTCGGTCTCCACCACGTAATCGGCCATGTCGCCGACGGCGATGCACCAGTCTTCGGCGTTCCTGGCTCCGCCTTGTCCCAAAACCTCCTCGCACATGGTGCAGGAGCAGGGGGATGCGGCGATATGGCCTTCGTATTTCTTGAGCCAATAGGAGATGTGCTCAATATCGATGGAGGTGGAGGAATGCTCGATGGCTTTCTCGACGGGGATGACGTGCATGCCGATGCCGGCTCCGCCTGGAGGAATCATCTCGGTCAACCCGACAAGCGGGTCGAAGCACATTCTCTCGAAGAAGCGCGCGACCTGGGGTTTGGCTTCCAAGGTGTCGCGGCGCATGTTGGTGAATTCGGCGCTTCCCATGACGAAGCGGGGGAGGACATATAGCTTTTCTCTTGTTCCGTCAGGCAAATCGCGATAATGCCATTCGATGACGCCCATGTAACCCATGTGGAAAAGGATTTTCTCCAATTCTTCTTGGGAGAGATTCATCTTCTTGGTCAACTTCATCATCTCGGCGATGGTATAGCCGTGGCGGATCTTCATTTTTAAGCCGATTTCGGCTTCCTGATCCGTCATGACGGCCGCTAGGCCATAGTATTCAGGGTCGTTGTAATTGATTTTCCTGAATTTCCTGTCGGTGATCTTTTGGCCGAGTTCCAAAACGACTGGGCGCTTTTCCTGGTGCTCATAATCCAA
>DGGX01000116.1 GCA_002392385.1 Lachnospiraceae bacterium UBA3863 | reverse complement strand
CAATAGACCTGGAAACCTTTTCCAGCGTTGACATCAAAAAATCAGGACTGTACGCATATGTGGATTCCCCAGATTTTGAGATCCTGCTGTTCGCCTATTCCCTGGACGGCGGACTGGTGCAGGTCGTAGACATGGCGCGCGGAGAGCCGCTCCCGGATTGGATCATCGGGGCGCTGTACAGTGAGTCATACATCAAACATGCGTATAACGCATCTTTCGAGATGGCCTGTCTGTCCAAGCGGTTCGGGCTGATCGGGCCGATGGATCCGTCCCAGTGGCGCTGCACCCTCTTCCTGGGTCTGTTCGCGGGATATCCTGGGAGCCTGAAAGCCATAGGCGAAGCACTGGGACTGGGAGAGGACAAGAAGAAACAGGCCACCGGTACCGCATTGATCCGGTATTTCTGCGTACCCTGCAAGCCTACGAAGGCGAATGGCGGCAGGACCAGGAACATGCCGGATGACAGCCCGGAAAAATGGGAGCAGTTCATCGAGTACAACAGGCAGGACGTCGTGACGGAGATGGCCGTGGCGAAAGCCCTTTCCCGATTCCAGGTACCGGAATGGCTGCAGAAGCAGTGGGCGGTAGACCTTAAGATCCACAGGCGGGGGGTGGCCGTAGACCGGGACCTCGTAGCCGGTGCGCTGGCCATCCGCGATGAGGAAGCACTGGAACTGCTGGAAGACGCGAAGCAGATAACGCAGCTGGACAACCCCAACAGCCTGCAGCAGATGTCCGGCTGGCTGGCGTCCCAGGGCATCGAAGCACCCAGCCTCACCAAGGACGTGGTGGCCGGCCTGCTGGCAGACCCCGAGGTGCAGGGCCCGGCAAGGCGGGTGCTGGAGATCCGCCAGGAACTGGGGAAGACCTCGACCAAAAAGTATGATGCCATCGCCGCCTGCATATGCGCTGACGGAAGGGTACATGGGCTGCTGCAGTTCTATGGGGCAGCAAGGACCGGCAGATGGGCTGGACGGCTGCTGCAGGTACAGAACCTGCCCAGGACATATACGAAAGACATAGAGTATGCCAGAAGGCTCGTTAAAGAGCGTAATGGAGCCGCTTTAAGGTTCATCTACGGATCCGTCCATGATACGCTCTCACAGCTCATACGGACCGCCCTGGTAGCATCCCCGGGGCGCGTGCTGGTGGATGCAGATTTCTCCGCTATAGAAGCCAGGGTCATATCCTGGGTGGCAGGCGAGGAATGGCGGCTTAAGGCCTTCCGTGAAGGCCAGGACATATACTGCGCTTCCGCGTCCCAGATGTTCGGCGTCCCGGTAGAGAAGCACGGGCCCAACGGCCACCTGCGGCAGAAAGGCAAGATCGCGGAACTGGCCCTTGGCTATCAGGGGTCCGCCAACGCTATGATCGCGATGGGGGCCCTGGACATGGGCCTGTCAGAGGAAGAACTGCCGGAGATCGTCAGGCAGTGGCGGGATGCCAACCCGCGCATCAGGCAGCTGTGGTACGACATGCAGTCCGCGGCGGAAAAGGTCATAACGTGCCCGGGGTACGCAATGGTAGGCAGGTACATCATGCTCTCGATGGAGCACAACCCGGATACCGGCCTTAACTACCTGGTCATGACCCTGCCGTCATCCAGGAAGCTGTACTATCCGGACCCGCAGATCGGGCTGAACCGTTTCGGCGGGGCATCCATAACCTATATGGGCGTTGGTGCCACCCGGAAATGGGAACGACTGGAGACTTATGGGGGCAAGCTGGTAGAGAATGCGGTCCAGGCCATCGCCAGAGACTGTCTGGCCTATAACATAGACAAGCTGGATGCCAAAGGGTACGAGATCGTCTTCCACGTACACGATGAAGTCGTGATCGATTACGCTCCGACCCCGGAGAAGGACGGGCAGGCGGCGCTGCAGGAAGTGATAGGCATCATGTCATCCCCCATCTGGTGGGCACCGGGGCTGCCCCTGGATGCCGCCGGCTGGGTAGGGGATTTCTTCACGAAAGATTAAGGAGGTGTATATGAAAACGATCAAGGACTGGAACGACATGGACATGAACCGCGATAAGGACTACTGGACCAACAGGATGACGGAAATGGTATTCCGGGTCATCACGTTCCTTATCTTCGCCATAGCCATCGCAGTGATGTGCGCGCCGGCTTTCCTCTTCTGGGCGACCGGATGCTCCTGGTGGCTGTGCGCGTACTTCGTATATTTCGCTGCCACGGCCGGATTCCTCATCTGGTGCGCTTTCCACGATGATTCTGTGAATGGAGAGGAGGACTATGATGATCATTAAACTGGGCGATTTTACAAGGACGGGCCAGTGGCATATGGAGATCGACCTTGAGAAGGTGTGCCGTTACGCAGGGGTCAAAGAGGAATATTACGAGAACGGCCGGAAGAAGTACTACGTACCGCTGAAAGCCATGCAGACCAGGAAACTGTTCGCCCTGATCCGGAAACATGCGGATCCGGACCAGCTGAAAGAGGTGGAGCAGTTCGTGCTGAAATGCAGCAATCCGGTGGCGAAGAAGCAGTGGCTGATAGCGGGAGGAAAGATGAGATGGGAGCGAGAAAGGGTAATCTGTCCCTTCTGAGGGACATCCGGGACAGGGTGATGTCCGGACGGCTGCACGCCTGGGCCAACCGGTACGGATACATACAGCTGGAGGACAGGGAGACCGGAGAGCGGATCTGCCTGGGACTTATAGATAAGGGGGAAGAATATGGATTTAACGAGAGAGGAAGCGGTCCGGCTGTTCCATGAGCAGTGGTCGGACATGCAGAAAGAACTGGGTGACAGACCCACAGCGGCGCACAGGAGCATGTTCAAAGAAGATTGGTGCAAAAAGCACAAACCCAGAGATGTTGTGTATAATGAATGCTTTTTATGCGACTACGTGAAGCACACCGCACGTAAGCGTGGCATGTCCACTCTGTTTTTAGACTGCCGTTTGTGTCCGATAATATGGCCCACGCACGATGGAAAGTGCTACTGCAACAGGCGGGCCGATGGGACACGAATCTGGAACGAATACTATATGACAGCGCCGATCAGCGAGATCCTGGCCCTGCCGGAAAGAGATGGAGGTGAAGTCGGATGACAAGAGAAGAAATCATAAACGGGCTCAAGATGTCGATGGATCTGACGCTTTTCGACCCATCAACTGGCGAAGTCATGGAACCCAGGCAGCTGAACGATATAAACCGCACTGCATATGAGGCATACAAAGGGGCTATAGAACTGTTGGAGAAACAGCCAGATACAACCACTCATGATTCTAATGTGGTCAAAAAAGGCGGAAATGACGAAGTTAGAACCAGGGGTGACTGTATTAGCAGACAGGCGGCCAAAGATATATTTACGGAGCTTTATGGTATAAGCGCAATCGGTTCCGTTTTTGACAAGTACGAATGGAAAGACATCTGTGAAACAACTGCGAACGAACTGCCGTCCATACAGCCGACTTTATATGGGTACAACATTGAACACCTTGAAATGATAGCAAGAGTTCTTCAGAAAGAAGATTTATCACCAGAGAGAGTAGCAGAAGCCTTAGCAAATATTGGCGGAATTGTTGCTATCGTCAGAGATGAGTTTGAGGAAACATTAAGAAAGGCGGCAGAGGAATGCACAAAAAATATGTAATCACAAAGGTCGGATGCGAGCAAGTCGTGGTAAATCTGACAGAACGTGATGCAAGAGTGATAAACAACTTCATTGAATGGGCCTGCCTTGAAGATGACTATATCATAGAACCCATCGATGAGTACGTAGCAGAAGACTGGGGCGGGCAAGAATGAAAATTACAATAACAACAATCGAAGCATCTGCGGAAGACCTCGCGGCAAACCGCAGAGTTGCTGATGCGCTTATGGATGCACTCAGCAGGATTTGTGATGCTGTTGCCCGCCCTGTGACAGAAGCAGAAGATGTTTCTATGATTAGGGAAAAGATGGATGAAGGAGAGCAGGAATGATGAAGTGGGAAGCCGAAGAAAAAGGATATACTTGCAATGATTGCTATTTGTCAATGTCTAACTGCCATGACAAAAGCAGTTGCTGTGAAGATGAAACAGGACTGTGTGACTATTTTGAAG
>DGGX01000211.1 GCA_002392385.1 Lachnospiraceae bacterium UBA3863 | reverse complement strand
TGGAACTTCACCAAGTTCGTCGTGGACAGAGAGGGCAATGTGGTCGCCCGCTTCGAGCCCACCGAGAGTATGAAGAACGTGGACAAGTGCGTGGAAGCGCTTCTGTAATTTAAAGCTGCGGAAATCGCGGAGCAGGCCGGCCCATAGGGCGCCGGCCTGCTTTTTTACCGGCTGAAGAGGCATGGCATCCTACAGGGCGGCATGCTATAATGAGGAGTGCGGCGGACAGGGTCCGCCGCCATGAAAGGAAGAGGAAGGACAGCGCACACTATGCACAGACATACATCCCGTATGATTGGCTTCTATCTGCCTCCGGCAGCCGCTGCGCTGGCGGGAGTGCTTTTGATCCTTGCGGGCGTGATCAAATGGGGCAGCATACCCGGCGCAGCAGCGCTGGCCCTGCTGGTCCCGGCAGCCGCCGCGGGCGCTATCACCTGGCTCCTGCTGCGCAGTCGGCAGGCCCTCGCCGACGCGGGGGTCCTGCTGAAGGATCCCGGCACACTGGCCGAGGCGGCCGGCCTGTCCGGTGTGGTGCTGGATTATGAGCGGACGGTGACGACCGGCAGGCAGCAGGTCCTGCGGGTTCTTGCCGCCGGCGCGGTGGGCAAGAGAGGCCTGCGGGCCAGGGAAGAGAATGACGCGCTTCTGGAGATGGCCGCGGCGGAAGCCTCCCGCAGACAGGCGGACACAGAGGAAGAGGCCGCCCTGTGGGCCTGTATCCGGAGGGCCTGGGGCAGTGAGCCGGACAGCCGGGTGCTGTCGGGCCATACGGTCCTTCTGGGCAGCGCGGATATGCTGCGGACGGCCGGCGTACCTATCATACCCGCCAGAGAGACCGGCGATGTCATGTATCTGTCCGTCGACGGAGCCTTCAAGGGCTACCTGGTGATCGGCGACCCGGTGCGGCAGGAAGCGGCGGAGGCCGTGGAAGAGCTGCGCAGCGCCGGGATCTCGGAGATCGCCCTGCTGGCCGGAGAGGACCAGAAGGGGGCGGAGGCTTTTGCCGGGAAGAACGGGATCGACGAGGTCCTGTCGGAGACGGAAGAGGGATTCAGCGGTATCCTCCGGGAATGGAGAGAGCGCTGCGGCGGTACCATCGGCGTGGTCAGCGGACGGGAGGCCCTGGAGGCCGTACAGTCCGAGGCGGCGGTGATGTTCGCCATGGGGAGAAAAGGCGGCGGCAGCCGGCAGGCTGTGCGGGCCGCGGATATCGTTCTGCGTACAGGCGACCTGCGGGGGGCCGGTCTCAGTATCGCGGAGGGACGGCACACGACCTTACTGGTCCGCCGGATCGGTTATGGCGCCATGATCCTGGAGGGCGCCCTGCTGATCCTGCGTTTTGTAGGCGTATTGTAGGAAGGACTGTAGCTTCATGGAGCTTGAACAACTGCAACTATCGGATTCCGGCGAGAACGGCAGGATCCGCGGCCTGACGACGGCGCAGGCGCAGACCCTCATGGCCCAGGGACAGGGCAATGTGCAGGTCGACCGCACCGCCAAGACGACGCGGGACATCGTCCGGGAGAATGTACTCACATATTTCAACCTTATCTTTCTGATCCTCACGATCCTCCTGGTGGCGGCCAGGGCTTTCAACAGCCTGACCTTCCTGCCGGTGATCATCGCCAATATGCTGATCGGTATCTTCCAGGAGCTGCATGCCAAGAAGGTCCTGGACAACCTGTCCATTCTCCACGAGCCGACGGCAGAGGTGCTGCGGGACGGCCGGGAGGAAAGGATACCGGTGGGAGACCTGGTCCTCCACGATGTGATCCGGCTGCGGGCAGGCAACCAGATCCCGGCGGACGCCGTGGTCCTGGAAGGCGAGATCTCCGTCAACGAGGCCCTGCTCACCGGTGAGGCCGACGAGATCCTTAAAAAGGAGGGGGACGACCTGATGTCGGGCTCCTTCGCGGCGGCAGGCGAGTGCCTGGCGGAGCTGACCCATGTGGGAGAGGATTCCTATATCTCCCGCCTTATGAGCAAGGCCCGCAGGCTCCCCGTGGGAGAGCAGTCGGAGATGGTGCGGTCCATCAACCGGATCGTCATCGCGGCCGGCGTGGCCATCATCCCCATCGGCATCACCCTTTTCATCCAGAGCTTCGTGATGCAGGGCAACAGCTTCAGCGACAGTGTGACCACCATGGTGGCGGCCGTGATCGGCATGATCCCGGAAGGCCTGTATCTGCTGGTGAGCGTCACCCTGGCCGCCAGCAGCGTCATGCTGGCCCGCCGGCAGGTCATGCTGCATGACATGAAGAGTATCGAGACCCTGGCGCGGGTAGACGTGCTCTGCGTGGACAAGACGGGCACCATCACGGACAATTCCATGCTGGTGGCGGATACGGCCCCGGCCATTGAGATGACGGATGACCAGGTGCGCCGCTGCAAGGTCCTGGTGGGCGAGTACGTCAACAGCCTTTCGGACGACAATATCACCATGAAGGCCCTGCGGGAGCATTTCCGTGCCCGCGGGAGCAGACGGAGCATCTCTGTCTTTCCTTTTTCATCCAAATATAAGTACAGCAGCGTTCAGTTCTCCGACGCCACCTATGTGCTGGGGGCGCCTGAATTTGTGCTGTCCAGAGACTACGAGGTCTACCGGGAGACGGTGGACGAGTTCGCCCGCAAGGGCCTGCGCGTGCTGGTGTTCGGCCAGTACCGGGGAGAGAACGGCGAGGGCGACCAGAGCCTGCCGGTCCCTTCGGAGGGCCTGGATTATGCGGATGTGCTGCCCATCTTCTTCATCCTGCTCCAGAATCCCCTGCGGGAGAACGCGGTCAGGACCTTCAGCTATTTTGCCGAGCAGGGGGTGGACGTCCGCGTGATCTCCGGCGACAACCCCGTGACGGTCTCGGAGGTGGCCCGCCAGGCCGGCATCGAGGGAGCGGACAAGTATGTGGACGCCTCCTGGCTCCGCACGCAGGAGGAGATCGCCGAGGCGGCAGCCAAATACAAGGTCTTCGGGCGCGTGAAGCCTGAGCAGAAGCAGCAGATCGTAAAGGCCCTGCAGAGGGCGGGCCATACGGTGGCCATGACCGGCGACGGCGTCAATGACATACTGGCCATGAAGAGCGCGGACTGCAGCGTGGCCATGGCGGCGGGGAGCGACGCCGCCGTGCAGGCCTCCCAGGTGGTCCTTCTGGACTCCGACTTCTCCCACATGCCCCAGATCGTCAGTGAAGGACGCAGGACCATCAACAACATCGAGCGTTCGGCCACTCTGTTCCTGGTCAAAAACGTCTTCTCCCTGCTCCTGTCCATATTCGCGATCATCCGGGTGCTCAATTATCCCCTGCAGCCTTCCCAGATCTCGCTCATCAGCATGTTCAACATCGGGATCCCGGCCTTCCTGCTGGCCATGGAACCCAACAAGGAGCGGATCAAGGGGCGCTTTCTGACCCGGGTCCTGATCCGGTCCATGCCGGCGTCGCTGACGGACTTTTTTGCCATCGCGGCCCTGGTGGTCTTCGGTACCACCTTCAATGTCTCGGAGACGGATATCTCCGTGGCCTCCACCTTCCTGCTGGCGATCGTGGGCTTCATGATCCTCTTCCGGATCTGCCAGCCCATGAACCGCTACCACTGGGCGGTCCTGATCGGCTGCGTCCTGGGCCTGGCCTTCTTCGCCTACGCCTTCAACGGCCTGTTCGAGATCAGCCACATATCGACGGAGTGCCTGATGCTCTTCAGCGTGTTCGCCATCGCGACCGAGCCCTGCATGCGCTATCTGAGCCGTCTCTTTGAGTTCATACGGGACAAATACGAGGAGCTGGAGAAGAAGATCGAGGAGAGACGTACGGAACCGCTGTGACCCGCGCGACATCGACAGCTGAGTTTTTGAAGAAATAAGCGGAGTGTGCACATCGTGAACTGGAAAAAGATCCTTTTCGTTTATAACCCTGTTTCCGGCCGGTCGCAGATCAAGACGGTCCTGTCGGATATTCTGCAGACCCTGTCCGGGGCGGAATTCATCATTGAGTGCTACCCGACCAAGGGGCACGGTGATGCCAGACGCTACGTCCGGGAGCTGACGGGGGATTATCTCTACATCGTCTGCGCGGGCGGAGACGGTACCCTGGACGAGGTGGTGAGCGGCCTGATGGACAATCAGGCCCTGCCCATGCTCCCTGTGGGCTATATCCCTCTGGGGACCACGAACGATTTTGCCTCAGGGCTGGGGATCCCCTCGGATCCGCTGGCGGCGGCGCAGGCCGTGGCCCGGGGAAGGGCTTATGTCTGTGACCTGGGACGCTTCAACCGGACCGACTATTTCACCTACGTGGCGGCCTTCGGGATCTTCACGGAGACCTCCTATGAGACGCCCCAGGAGCTCAAGCGCCAGCTGGGCCATGCCGCCTATCTCCTTCAGGGGATCACCGAGCTGGGCAACATCCGCACCTATCACATAAAGGCGGAAACGCCGGAGGAGAGCGTGGAAGGGGATTTTGCCTTCGGTATGGTCACCAACGCCAGGTCGGTGGGAGGCTTCGAGGGCATTCAGGGACCGGACGTGGACCTGCAGGACGGGCTCTTCGAGGCGACCCTCATCCGTCTGCCGGCCAATCTGCTGGAGATCAACGAGCTCATCCAGTTCTTCAGCGGGCTCATTCCGGAGACGCCCCTGGTCTGGCGCCGCAAGGTGAAAAAGATCACCTTCACCTCCGACGAGAAGATCCGGTGGACCCGGGACGGGGAGAACGGGGGCGCCCACCGCAAGGTGACCCTCAAGAATCTGCAGGGCAAGTTCAAGATCCTGGTGCCTTCTCAGGTCGATGTCGGCCATGAGGTCGTACAGGCGGCCAACGGAGAGAATTAGATGAAAGCTTTATATTACAACGGGACCGGGATGGAATACAGGACCGACGCGCCGGTGCCTGTTCCCGGCGAGGGCGAGAGCCTCATCCGGATCCGTCTGGCCAATATCTGCAGCACGGACCGGGAGATCCTGAAGGGCTACCGGCCGGATTTCCGCGGGATCATGGGCCATGAATTCGTCGGCGAGGTGGTCCGGAGCGACGGCCGGCCGGATCTGACCGGCAGACTGGTGGTGGGCGAGCTCAACAAGGGCTGCGGGACCTGCATCTACTGCCGCACCGGCAGGGAGAAGCACTGCCTGTCCAGACGGGTCATCGGCATGTCGGCCGACGGATGTTTTGCCGAGTATATGTGTCTTGCGGACCACCTGATCCACCCGGTGCCGGAGGGCCTGGCCCCGGAGGAGGCGGTCTATACAGAGCCTCTGGCGGCGGCGGTGGAGATCCTCAAGCAGGTCCACATCGATCCCTCCCTGAACGCGGCTGTGATCGGCGACGGCCGGCTGGCCTTCATGATCACCCAGGTCCTGGCCCAGACGGGGATCGGGCTGACCGTGATCGGCCGGCATCCGGACAAGCTGCGGATGTTCGCCCCCTACGCGGAGACCAGACTGGAGGAGGACTACTATCCCCTGCGCGATTTTACGGCGGAGGAGAGCTTCGAGTACGTGGTGGACGCCTCCGGATCGGAAGCGGGCATCCACCTGGCCCTGGCCATCGTGCGCAGGATGGGGACCATTATCCTGAAGAGCACCTACGCGGGCAAGGCCTCCGTGGATCTCTCTGTCATACCGGTGAGAGAGATCACCCTGGTGGGCAGCCGGTGCGGCCCCTTCGAGCCGGCCCTCAGAATGCTGAAGGAAGGCAAGGTGCAGTTCCCGCCGGTGGAGCTCTATCCCCTGGAGGACTACGCCAGGGCCTTCGCTTCCCGGGCCTTCAAGGCGGGCTTCGTGATGGAAGACTGACAAGAAACAGAAAAAAGAGACAGTTCTGCCCGGGCGGCGCGGCCGCGGGGCGGAAGAGGAAAGGACAGACTATGCAGACAGCGATCACAAGAGAAGATCTGAAGCGATTTGAAGCGGGTTTCGACGGCGACAGGGCCAACAGAGTGGCCATGAACGCGGCGGCCGCGGCAGGTATACACGGCGCAGCCAAAAATTACGCCGTCAGACAGAACAATCCCCACACTTTCAGTGTCGAGGTGGAATCCGGCGACGTGTGCAACCAGCGCCAGTCAGGCAGATGCTGGATGTTTGCGGCCCTCAACGTGATGCGCCTGGACCTGATGGACAAGCTGAACCTGGACAACATGGAGCTGTCCCAGAACTATCCCCTCTTCTATGACAAGCTGGAGAAGTCCAACTATTTCCTCGAGAATATCCTGGACACCCTGGACGAGCCCCTGGAGGGCCGGGTCGTCTCCTATCTGCTCAAGGACCCCGTGGGCGACGGCGGACAGTGGGACATGTTCCGGAGCCTGGTGGACAAGTACGGCGTCGTGCCCCAGTCCGTGATGCCGGATACGGCCGTGTCCGTCTCCACCATGGAGCTGCGCAAATATCTGACGGTCAAGCTCCGTGAATACGCCTGCGCCCTGCGCACCGCCCATGAGGCCGGGGAAGATCTGGCCGCTCTGCGGGCCAGGAAGGACGCCATGATGGAGACCATCTACCGGATGCTCTGCATCGCCCTGGGCAAGCCGCCTGTGCGCTTCACCTGGGAGACCCGCGACAAGGACAAGAAGTTCATTCGCGTCAGCGACATTACCCCCCAGGAATTCTTCCGTCAGTACATCGGCTGGGAACTCAAGGACATGGTCACGGTGATCAACGCGCCCACGAAGGATAAGCCCTACGGAAGGACCTACACCGTGCGCTGCCTGGGCAGCGTCCGGGACGGCGCCTACCCCGTCAAATACCTTAACCTTCCCATGGATGACCTGCGGCAGCTCGCCATCCGCCAGCTGCAGGACGGCAGGACCGTCTGGTTCGGCAGTGACGTGGGACAGTTCTCCGACCGCAAGGGCGGCTATCTGACCATGGACGCCATCGACGTGCGGGATCTCTTCTCCACAGATTTCCCCATGACCAAGGCCCAGCGCCTGGATTACGGCGAGAGCCTCATGACCCACGCCATGGTCATCACCGGCGTCGACCTGGACGAGGAGGGCCGGCCCATCCGCTGGAAGGTCGAGAACAGCTGGGGCAAGGACGTAGGCAAGGACGGATATTTTGTCATGGACGATGCCTGGTTCGGCGAGTTCGCCTACCAGATCCTTCTGGACCGCAAGTACTTCAGCGAGGAACAGGCTGCCGCCTTCCAGCAGGATCCGATCCTGCTGCAGCCCTGGGATCCCATGGGCAGTCTGGCGGCAGAAGGCTGACTGACAGAAGACCGGCAGACGTGAAGCCGGCGGTGTAAGGCCGTCGGCGTAAGACAGAACGGCAGGCGGGATGGAGAGCAGAGCACCGGATTTCGAACAGATCAGAATACTGATCCGGACGGCGCAGACACTGGACGCCGATTTCGGGCGGATCTTTGAAGAGGAGAGGGCACAGGAGCAGGAGATCCGTGCCCTCTGTGCTGTGTCTGTAAGAGAGCAGGCCGTCGGCGAGCTGGCCCGGATCCCGGTGGAAGAGCTGCGCAGCGCCCGGGCCGGCATACGCACCTCCGCCCTGCTGCAGGCCGGCTATCAGAACCTGCTGGACCTGCACCGGGCGCCGGACTGGAAGCTGCAGCAGACGGAAGGCATCGGCGACAGGCAGATCAGCGCCATCCGCACCCTGCTGGACGGCTTCATACAGAAGCTTTCGGACCATATCCGTCTGCGGCCGGATCCGGACACAGAGGAGGGCCGCAGGCTGATCACGGCGGCCGCCCGCTGCCTGAGGGCAGAGCAGATCCGCCGGGAGGGAGAGCCTTTAAGAGAGGATTTTCACGACTATATAGGGGGCGTGACCGAGGCCATCGCCATCCGCGGCCGCCTGCGCTGGCTCTTCTCCCGCCGCAGGACCAAAGAGGACAGTCTCTATGCGGTGGGCGAGCTGACGGCCTTCTGCCGTGGGCAGGAGTACACAAAGGTCCGCCGTCTGGTGGACCAGTACGCGGAGGCACAGAGCATTCCCGCGGAGGAGGCGGTCTCCGATTTCAGGCGGAACAATGCCGCCTACTACGCCCTCCTGGAGAAACTGACCGGCACATCCCTGTCCCAGAAGGTCATCTACAGCAGCATCCCCGCCCAGCTGGCGGCCCAGATCGATGCCCTGACGCTGGATCTGCGGGATTTCCGCGGCAATCTGCGCGCCTACCAGACTTTTGGCACCAAATATATCCTGGCCCAGAAAAGGGTGCTTCTGGGAGACGAAATGGGCCTGGGCAAGACCATCCAGGCCATCGCTGCCATGGCCCATCTGCAGGCGGCGGAGCCGGGCTGCCATTTTCTCATCGTCTGCCCCGCCTCGGTCATGATCAACTGGTGCCGCGAGATCCTGCGCTTCAGCAGCATCGAAGCCCACCTTCTTCACGGGCCCGGTCTGGAGGAGGCCTTCAGAGAGTGGCAGGAGAGGGGCGGCGCGGCCATCACCAATTATGAAAGTATGGGCAAACTGACCGGACGTATCGACAGTGCCATGAGACTGGCCATGCTGGTCATCGACGAGGCTCATTACATCAAAAACCCGGAGGCACAGAGGACCCGCAACATTCATGCCCTGGAGGACGAGTCCGAGAGGATCCTCCTCATGACCGGCACCCCGCTGGAGAACCGGGTGAATGAGATGTGCGAGCTGGTAGGCTTTGTCCGGCCCGATATGGTCGGTGAGATCCGGGCCAATGCCGGCATCCGGCACGCTGATGCCTTCCGGGAGATCCTGGCCCCGGTCTACCTGCGCCGCCGCCGCGAGGAGGTCCTGGAGGAACTCCCGCCCCTGACCGAAGAGAACGAGTGGTGTACCATGACCCCGCAGGACCTGGCTGCCTACAGCCTCCAGGTGGCAGAAGAAAGCCTGCCCGGCATGCGCAGAGTTGCCTTCCTCCAGGACGACCTGCACACCTCCTCCAAGGCCTGCCGGCTGCTGGAGCTCTGCCGCGAGGCCGCAGAAGAGGGCAGAAAGATCATCATCTACTCCTACTTCCGGGAAACCATTCGGAAGATCCGCGAATGGCTCCGGGAAGAGATCAGGGACCTGAACGCCGGCGGCCCCTACTGCGCGGAGATCACAGGCAGTACGCCCGCGGAGGACCGCCAGACCATCGTGGACCGCTACAGCCATGCCCCCGACGGAAGCCTCCTCCTCTGCCAGGTACAGGCAGGCGGCACAGGCCTCAACATCCAGGCTGCCAGCGTGGTCATCTTCTGCGAGCCCCAGATCAAGCCTTCCCTGACCCGCCAGGCCATTGCGCGCGTTTTCCGCATGGGCCAGTCCCAGAAGGTCCTGGTCTTCCACCTCCTCTGCGACAATACCGTGGACGAGTCCGTCATGCAGATCCTCCAGGACAAGCAGGCGGAATTCGACCTCTACGCCGATGAATCTGTCATGAGCCACGCAGCCGACGACCTTCCCGACCGCGAATGGATCCGCCAGGTCATCGAACGGGAGCGCACCAAATACCTGCCCGCTGTGATTGAATGACGAGAGTGAGCGGTGCCGGCCTGCCGCCTGGGTAGGACTGTGGTCTGAGCCAGACTGTGGCCTGGTCGGACGTGACGTAAGCCCGCGAAGCGGTATGACTTGATTTAGGCTTATCAGCATTGAAATCGCGTAGGGAAGCAAGAAAAAAAGAGGCTGTCGCCTGCAGGCGACAGCCTCTTTTTCAGGATACTAAATCCTTACGGTCTTAGATCTCAAGCCTCAGCGATAGCGCCGACAGGACATGCAGACTCGCAAGCACCGCAGTCGATGCAGGTATCCGCATCGATCTCGTAGTGCTCATCGCCCTGGGAAATAGCCTCAACGGGGCAGGAAGCAGCACAGGTACCGCAGCTGATGCAATTCTCATCGATAACTCTTGCCATTGTTAAATTCCTCCATTAAGTAGTGAAATTGAAAATAGTTTTTGAGAGAGTTAGATTAATATAACTTTCTCTATAGAATGAACTCTGCCACAGAACCTGCACGAGGCAGGTCTGTGGCAAGATTCATTACGGGAATTAATGTGTGGTGACAGGCTGCCGATTGGTGGCGGCAACCTGCGCCAGCAGGTTCATCCGGAAGGACCGTGGTGACAGGTTGCCGTCCAATGGCGGCAACCTGCGCCAGTGGGTTCACAGTGATGAACCGAACCTTCACAAGACCGTGGTGACAGGTTGCCGTCCAATGGCGGCAACCTGCGCCAGTGGGTTCACAGTGATGAACCGAGCTTAGCACCCACTGTTTTATTCATTATACAGAGCACCGAGCTTGCTCAGGTACTCATAGTGAGCCTTCGCGTTAGCTTCGTTCTCTGCATACATGGCCTCAGCCTTGGCAGGGTTAGCCTTCTTCAGGGAAGCGTAGCGGACCTCGCCGCCCAGGAATGCCTGGTAGTCGTCGGTCGCGGGCTTGCTGTCGAGGAAGAACTTCTTGGCGCCGCCGGCGGGGTTGAAGCGGAAGAGGTTCC
>DGGX01000001.1 GCA_002392385.1 Lachnospiraceae bacterium UBA3863 | reverse complement strand
ACGGCAACTTCGGTTCCATCGAGGGAGACGGCGCCGCAGCCATGCGTTATACCGAGGCGAGGCTTCAGAAGTTCACACAGGATGTGTATCTGAAGGATCTGGACAAGACGGTCCGCTTTATACCCAACTACGACGAGACGGAGCAGGAGCCGGAGGTTCTTCCGGTCCGCGTCCCGAACCTTCTGATCAACGGATCCGAGGGCATCGCCGTCGGCATGAGCACCAGCATTCCCACCCACAATCTGGGGGAGGTCATCGACACGGCGCTGGCCTTCGTTGACAACCAGCTGCTGACCGCGGGAGAGCTTCTCGGATACCTTCACGGACCGGATTTCCCCACCGGAGGAATCGTGGCAAATGCATCTGACCTGGAGGAGATCTATGCCACCGGCGCCGGAAAGCTCAGACTCCGGGCGAAGATGGAGGTGGAAGAGGGCAGAAGAAAGACGGATAAAGACCGTCTGGTCATCACCGAGATTCCCTATACCATGATCGGGGCGGGCATCAACAAGTGCCTGCAGGACATCGCGGACCTGGCGGAGGCGAAGCTTCTGCCGGACGTGACGGATATTTCCAACCAGTCCAGCAAGGAAGGAATCCGCATCGTTCTGGAGCTTCGGAAGGGCGCGGATACCGAGAAGATAAAGAATATTCTTTACAAGAAGACGAAGCTGGAGGACACCTTCGGCGTCAACATGCTGGCCATCAGCGGCGGGCGGCCGGAGACCATGGGGCTCAGGCAGGTCCTGCAGGCCAACATCGATTTCCTCTACGAGACCGCCACCCGCAAGTATGAGAACCTTCTGGAGAAGGAGAAGAACAGAAGGGAGATCCAGGAAGGCCTGATCAAGGCAGTCAACGTCATCGACCTGATCATTGAGGTCCTGCGGGGCTCCAAGGACAGGGCCATGGCCAAAAGGTGCCTGGTCAGCGGCGAGACGGAGGGCATCCGCTTCCGCACCGGAGAATCCCGGATCATGGCCTCCCAGCTGCAGTTTACGGAGGCGCAGGCGGACGCCATCCTGGAGATGCGTCTCTACAGACTGATCGGTCTGGAGCTGGACGCCCTCATGAAGGAGCACGAAGAGACGGTAGCCAATATCTACCGTTATGAGGATATACTGGACGAGCGGTCCTCCATGACGGCGGTCCTGCGGGGCGAGCTGCGTTCCCTGGCGGACAAGTACGGACGTCCCCGAAGAACGGAGATCACCAACGCTGAGGAGGCCGTCTACGTGGCCGCCGACCAGAACGAGGACAGGGAGCTGATCTTTGTCCTGGACCGTTTCGGCTATGCCAAGACCATGGAGGTCTCCCTCTACGAGCGCAACAAGGAGGCCGTGGAAGAGAGCTACAAGTATCACTTCCCCTGCCGCAGCGGCGGCAAGATCTGTCTCTTTACGGACACAGGTCAGCTGCACACCCTCAAGGTCCAGGATCTTCCGGCCGGGAAGCTGAGGGACAAGGGCGTGCCCGTGGACAATATCAGCGGCTATGACAGCAGCAAGGAGGAGATCATCCTGGCGGCCAGCCAGAAGGACCTCAACCTCTACCGTCTCCTTTTTGTCACGGACGCCTCCCTCTGCAAGGTGGTGGACGGCGGAGAATTCGACGTGACCAGAAGGACCGTGGCCGCGACCAAACTGGGCGAGGGCGATACCCTGCGGGAGGTCAAGATCCTGCAGGGCCAGTCCAGGGTTGTCATGAAGAGCCGCGGCGGCTTCTTCCTGAAATTCCCGCTTGAACAGATCCCTGTCCAGAAGAAGACGGCAGCGGGCGTCCGCGGCATGCGGCTGCAAGACAAGGACAGCATTGAAGCCGTCTGGCTCCTGAATGACGGCGAGCAGATCACGGCAGAGGCCGGCGACAAGACCGTGGACCTGGCCAGGCTGCGGACCGGATCGAGGGATACCAAAGGCACAAAGAGAAGCTGACCGTTATGGAGGAAGACCATGAGAGTGATCGCAGGAACAGCCCGCAGGCTCCGTCTTGTGACACCTGAGGGGATGGATACCCGTCCCACGCAGGACATTATCAAAGAAACGCTTTTCAATATACTGATGCCCGACATTTCGGGATGTGTGTTTCTGGATCTCTGCGCCGGGAGCGGCCAGATCGGCATCGAGGCGCTGAGCAGGGGAGCGGCCAGGGCTTATTTTGCCGAGAACGGGCGCAATGCCATTGCTTGCATCCAGAAGAACCTTCACACCACCCACCTGGAGGACAGGGCCGTGCTCCTGAAGAGAGACGTGCTGAGCGCCCTCTATCAGGTCCACGAGAAGGCGGTGGACATCGTCTATCTGGATCCGCCCTATGCCTCGGACATGGCGGCCCAGATCCTCACCGCCCTGGACAGACAGCCCTATGTCAACGAAGATACACTGATCGTCCTGGAGACGTCCCTGGATTCGGATCTGTCCTTCCTGGACAGCACGGGACTGGAGATCGTAAGAGAGAAGGATTACAGGGCCAACCGGCACCTCTTTATCCGCAGAAAAGTGAATGAGACATTCTGATCAGATGTCATGGAATAAGGGAGGTAAGCATTATGAAGAAGGCAGTCTATCCGGGAAGCTTTGATCCGGTCACCTACGGTCACCTGGATATCATCCGCCGGGCGGCTGAGATGTTCGATGAGGTCACCATCGCGGTCCTCGACAATCGGGCAAAAACTCCATTGTTTTCTGTGGATGAACGTGTTAAAATGTTACGAAAAGTGACAGGAGATATACCGAATGTTAAGGTGGACTGGTTCTTTGGTCTGCTGATCGATTATGCGAGATCCATCGGTGTCCACACCGCCATCCGCGGCCTGCGTGCCGTGACGGATTTCGAATATGAGCTGCAGATCGCACAGACCAACCGTCTGCTGTCACACGGTGAACTGGATACCATATTCCTGACCACGAGTCTGGAATATGCCTATCTGAATTCATCCGCGGTAAGGGAGATCGCTTCCTTTAATGGAGACATTTCCCAGTGTGTTCCCCCCTTTGTGGAGGAAAAGGTCAGGGAGAAGTATCGTCAGATTCAGGCGCAGTGAATTGCGGGCGCAGGCAAGGAGACGCGGGATGAGCAGTAAGATCGAACAGCAGATCGACCAGATCGAAGATTATATTGACAGTTGTAAGTATCAGAAGTTTTCCAAGACCAATATCATCGTGGACAAGGACGAGATCGACGGCCTTCTGGAGGAACTCAGAGCCAGGACCCCCGACGAGATCCGTCATTATCAGAGGATCATCAACAACCGCGATTCCATTCTGGACGAGGCCAGAAGGAAGGCGCAGGAGATGATCAATGAGGCGACCATCCATACCAACGAACTGGTCAACGAGCATGAGATCGTACAGCAGGCCCACCGCGAGGCGCAGAACATCGTGAGCACTGCGACGCAGGAAGCCCAGAGCATCATTGACAGGGCCAGAGAGGACGCGGACGCTTATCGCGCCAGCGCCGCCCAGTATCTCGACGATCTGCTTGCCGGAACGGAGAGATATACGGCCGACGCCCTGAACGGCATGACGGGCATCTTCTCAAATCTTCATGAAAACCTGAGCAACTATCTCGAGACGGTCCGTCAGAACCGCAATGAGCTCTACGGAGAGCCCGAAGGAGAGGAAGTTCAGGAGGAGGCCGAGACCGGCGAGGAGCCGGAGGAGACCTTCGAAGAGGAAGAGGATTACGCCCGGGCGGATATGCTGAACTGATCCGCCACAGAGCAGGAATGAATGCAGGCATCCTTTCGCTGAGCGGGAGGATGCCTTTCCTTAATCAGGACCACAGAGGAGGAGCATGATCGGACCACATAAGGGAGAATACGGATATCTTGCCGGCGCCCTGCGGCGGCGGGCTCTGATCACGGGCGGCCTTCTGGCCGTCGTGCTGGTGCTGTATTTCGTGCCCATGCTCCTTCTGGGCACCAATAAGAACATATTCACCATTCTGGCGGCTGTCAGCGCCCTGCCCGCCGGCAACAGCGCCGTCAACCTGGTCATGCTCCTGCGTGCCCGGGGATGCAGCCCGGAAGCGGCGGAGAGGATCAGGAAGGCGGCCGGCAGTCTGCGCGGCGCTTATGACCTTTTTATGACATCTTATGACAGAAATTATGCTCTGAGTCATGTGGCTGCCGCAGGCCGTGATCTCTATGCCTATACAGAGAATACAGAGACCGACTGCCGGGCCTGTGAGGCCCATATGCGCGACGTGCTGGAGAGAAACGGGATCGCCGGCACCCATATTACGGTCACATCCGACCTGGGACAGTATGAGGGATATCTTACGAAGCTCGGGCAGTCCGCCGCGGAGGCGGTAGAGCAGACGGACGAGACGGAAGGCGTCATGAACGCCCTTCTGGCCGCGTCACTGTGAGGTCGGCATGAGGGCATATGTGGTGGATGACAGCCAGGCAGGACAGCGTCTGGATAAATATCTGGGGCGTATCCTTCCGGGTGCGCCGTATTCCCTCCTGCGCAAATTCCTGCGCAAGAAGACCGTCAAGCTGAACGGGACACGGGCGGAGGGCCGGGAGCTGCTCAAGGCCGGTGACGAGATACAGGTGTTTCTGTCAGACGCCAGCCTGGAAGAGCTCTCCGTGAAGAAGGAGCGCACCAGCTTCGAGGAATTCTGTGACCAGAGCCGCAGGGCCCTGGACCTGATCGGGAGCCAGCTGGGCCCTGACGCCATCCTCTACGAGGACGAGGACGTCCTGATCGTGGACAAGCCCTTCGGTGTCCTGTCCCAGAAGAGCACCGACGCGGATATCTCTATGAACGAATGGCTCCTGGCCTGTCTCTGGGACAGGGCCGGCGGCATGACAGAAGGAGGGCAGCGCTTCTACGAGAGCCTGCAGGGCTTCCGCCCGTCTGTGTGCAACCGTCTGGACCGGAACACGGGAGGACTCCTCCTGTGCGGCAAGACCCTGCGGGGGAGCCGGGCTCTGACGGAGATGCTCCGGGAGAGGACCCTTCACAAGTATTATCTGGCTGTGGCGGAAGGACAGATGCGGGGTCAGGGGACCCTGCGGGACAGATTGCAGCGGGACCGGACAGCCGGCGTGACCGCCGTCTCGGACCAGGGCGCGGAGGCCTGCACCCGCTACCGTGTCCTGCGGACAGGAACGGACTGCTCCCTCATCGAGGCGGAGCTGATCACCGGCAAGACCCACCAGATCCGCGCCCAGTTCGCCGCGGCCGGCCATCCCCTTGTGGGGGATCCCAAATACGGCAGACGACGCCCCGGCAGCCGGCTTCCGGGACAGTATCTCTATTGTTACCGGCTGGTCTTCCCTGACAGCCCTGAGACGGCCCCCTCCCTGTCCCCGGCACTGCGGGGCAGGGAGATCAGGACAGAAGCGCCGGCAGCCTTCTACAGGGCTGTGAACGGGGGCCATATACATAAATAAGCAGCGGAAGGAATGGAATGGCGACATGGAAATCCAGAGGTCTGCGGGGATCCCTTCTAGAGGATATGATCAACCGGACCAATGAGAAATACAGAGAACAGAAGCTGGCCCTGATCCAGAAGGTCCCCACGCCGATCACGCCTATGAAGATCGACAGCGAGAGCCACATCACCCTGGCCTATTTCGACCAGAAGAGCACGGTGGACTACATAGGTGTGATCCAGGGACTGCCCGTTTGCTTCGACGCCAAGGAATGTGCTTCCATGACTTTTGCCCTCCACAATGTGCACCCTCACCAGGTGGAATTCATGCGGGCTTTCGAACAGCAGCAGGGCATCGCCTTCTTTCTGCTCTATTTCTCCAGGGAGGACCAGTTCTACTACCTGCCCTTCCGACATTTCCTCCCCTTCTGGGAGCGGGCGGAGGCAGGCGGCCGCAAGAGCTTCCGCTACGACGAGCTGGATCTGACATGGATCCTTCCGAAGAAGCAGGGAGTCATGGTACCTTATCTGGAGATGATCAACAAGGACCTCACCGAGAGGGACTGAACGGGTTTCAAACCACAGGATAAGAGGATTTGGATTTATGACAGGCGGACAGATCAAGACGACACAGCATGGCAGGCAGCTGGACCTGCTCCACACCCCCGTGGGACTGCGGGACTGCGTGGGCAGGGAGATGGCCCAGAAGCAGACCATCCTGGGCACGATCGGCGAGAAGATGCGGCTCTACGGCTATGAACAGCTGGAGACGCCCACCATCGAATTCTTCGACGTCTTCTCCAACGAGATCGGCACCAAGCCCTCCAGAGAGCTCTATAAATTCTTCGACAAGGAGGGAAACACCCTGGCCCTGCGGCCCGACTTCACCCCCTCCGTGGCGAGAGTAGCCTCCCGCTATTTCCGCGGGGAGACTGCGCCGCTCCGCTTCTGCTATCGCGGCAGCGCCTTCTCCAACCATGCCAGTGACCTCCAGGGCAAGCTCCGGGAGACCACCCAGATCGGCGCTGAGCTCATGAACGAGCCCTCTGTCTACGCGGACGCGGAGATGATCGCCCTGCTCATCCAGTCCCTTCTTGCCGCCGGCCTTTCCGAGTTTCAGGTGAGCATCGGCAATGTGGAGTATTTCCGGGGCCTCTGCCGGGAGGCGGGCCTTGCGGAGGAGGATGAGTCCGAGCTGCGCGATGCCATTTCCGGCCGGAATTATTTCGCCGCCGAGGACCTTCTGAAGAGCCGCGGCTATGACAAAAAGATCCGGGACAGCTTCCTTCTGTTCGCGGATTTCCTCCGGGGCGAGGAGGAACTGGGCAGGCTCCTGGAGACGGCGCAGAGCGTCCGGACCAGGGAAGCCCTGCAGCGGCTGATCGGGCTGGACAGGGTCCTCAGAGACTACGGCGTATCGGAATATGTGAACTACGACCTGTCCCTGCTCAGCAAATATCATTACTATACCGGCGTCATCTTCAAGGCCTATACCTACGGGACCGGCGAGCCCGTGGCCGCCGGCGGCCGTTATGACAGGCTCCTGTCCTTCTTCGGCATGGATGCCCCGGCTGTGGGGACCATGATCGCGGTGGATCCTCTCATGGAGGCCCTCCGCCGTCAGAAGATCGAGGTGCCGGTGCCGGAGAGTCCGCAGACGGTCCTCTACACACCGGGAGACGAGAAGAGCTGCCATGAGGCGCTCATGAGAGCCGCCGCCCTGCGCGCAGCGGGCACAGCGGCCGTCATGATGCCGGCACAGCCGACCGCAGCACAGGATTCAGAGCGGGAGGAGGGCGTATGCAGGAACTGACCATAGCACTGACCAAGGGAAGGCTGGCAGGGCAGACCATGGAGCTGCTGGGAAGAGCCGGCTATACCTGTGAAGAACTGGGGGACAAGAAGTCCCGTAAGCTCATATTCACCAACGAAGACCAGAAGCTCAGCTTCTTCCTGGCCAAGGGGCCCGATGTTCCCACCTATGTGGAATACGGCGCGGCCGACCTGGGCGTCGTCGGCTCCGATGTGGTGCTGGAGGAGAACCGCCGGGTCTATGAGGTCCTGGACCTGGGCTTCGGACGCTGCCGCATGTGTGTGGCGGGACCGCCGGAGGCAAGGGCCCTTCTGGACAGCCGGGCCATGCTGCGGGTGGCCACCAAGTATCCGGAGATCGCCAGAGATTACTTCTACCACCGCCGTCAGCAGACCGTGGAGCTGATCAAGCTCAACGGCAGCGTGGAGCTGGGGCCCATCGTCGGCCTGTCCGACGTCATCGTGGATATCGTGGAGACAGGCTCCACCCTGCGTGAGAACGGCCTGGACGTCCTGGAGGAGATCTGCGGACTCTCCGCCAGAATGATCGTCAACCAGGTCTCCATGCAGCTGAAGGCCCAGAGGATCCGTGAGGTCATCGGAAACGTGAGGGAGCAGCTGGAGATCGGGGCCCGGGTCTGAGCGGACAGCCGGACAGAAATGACCAGGAGGACAGAAGAGTGAAAACAGTCAGATTAACAGAGGCTTCCCGCGACAGGGCGCTGGAGAAACTGATCGGCCGGGATCCTTCGGGATACAACGAGTATGAAGCGACCGTGCGCGAGATCATAGAAGCCGTGCGCAGAGAAGGCGATGCCGCCCTCCTGCGGTATACAGAGAAGTTCGACGGCGTCACCATGACGGCCCGGGACATGCGGGTCACCCGCCAGGAGATCGACGAGGCCTATGCCCAGCTGGATTCTGCCCTGATCGAGGTCATGAAAAGAGCGGCCGCCAATATCCGTGATTTCCACGAGAAACAGAAGAAACAGAGCTGGATCACCACCCGCGCCGACGGCGTCATTCTGGGACAGAAGATAGCGCCTGTGGCCTCTTCCGGCTGTTATGTGCCGGGCGGACGGGCGGTCTATCCCTCCAGCGTCCTTATGAATATCATTCCGGCCAAGGCGGCCGGCGTCGAGCGGATCGTCATGGTCACGCCCCCCGGCAAGGACGGCAGGGCCGCGGCGGCAGCGCTGGCGGCGGCGGATATCGCCGGCGTGGATGAGATCTACAAGGTGGGCGGCGCCCAGGCCATCGCAGCCCTGGCCTACGGCACAGAGACCGTGCCGCGGGTGGACATGATCACCGGACCCGGCAACATCTTCGTCGCCCTGGCCAAAAAGGCATGCTTCGGCGTCACCGGCATCGATTCCGTGGCAGGTCCCAGCGAGATCCTGGTGATCGCCGACGAGACGGCAGATCCCCGCTATGTGGCGGCGGACCTCCTGTCCCAGGCCGAGCATGATCCCATGGCGAGCGCCATCCTGCTCACCACCGACGAGAAGCTGGCCGAGGCCGTCGGCAGAGAGATCGAAGACTTCCTTTCTGTCCTGGAGAGGCATGAGATCATCCGCCAGTCCCTGGACAACTACGGCTATATTTTCATCGGGGACAGCATGCAGGACCTGATCGATGCCGCCAATGTGATCGCCTCCGAGCACCTGGAGATCCTCACCAGGGATCCCTGGCAGGTCATGACCGGCATCCGCAACGCCGGCGCCATCTTCCTGGGCAGCTACTCCTCGGAGCCCCTGGGTGACTATTACGCAGGGCCCAATCACATCCTGCCCACCAACGGCACGGCGAGATTTTTCTCCCCGCTGGGCGTGGACACCTTCATGAAGAGGACCAGCCTCATATCCTATTCCAGAGAGGCTCTGGAGAAGGTCAGTGACGACATACAGACCTTCGCCAAGGCGGAAGGGCTCACCGCCCACGCCAATTCCATCCGTGTCCGTTTTGAGTGAGGAGCAGTATCATGAATCTGAAACTGGAGAATACCGCCCGCGTCGCCTCTCTCTATCTCTTCAAGGAGGTGGCCGTACAGAGTCTTACCGACAAGACCATCGTGGATCCTGACGCCGCCCAGCTGGCCCTGCAGCTGGCCGCGGAGGCGGATGCCCTGCTGGTCTTCGACCTGTCGGACAGCGACGAGGAGCACGAGGCCTCTCTGCTGACCCTGCGCAGGATCTGCGCGGAGACGCCTGTACCGGTCCACGGAGCCGGCAACATAAAGCGGCTCGAGGACGTCAAGAAGATCCTCTATGCCGGCTGCCGCACAGCTGTGCTGAATTACGGCAAGGAGAGCAACCGCCTCCTGACAGCGGAAGCGGCGGCCCGGTTCGGCCGTGACCGGATCGGCGCCTGCGTCGCGCCAGGAGATCCCTGGGATCCCGAGACCGCCCAGTGCAGTCTGGTGGTCTGCATGGACAGCGCGGACGCGGAAAGGCTTACGGGACATCTCCCTGCCGGCACAGACCTGATCGATCTGCCGGCGGGCAAGCATCTGCGTTCCATGGAAGCCGCGCTTTCTTTTGCCGATCTCAAGAAGGGCCCGGACGGCCTGGTCCCCGTGATCGTGCAGGAATCCGGCACCAAAGAGATCCTCATGCTGGCCTATATGAACGAGGAGGCCTACCTCCACACCCTCAGGACCGGCCGTATGACCTACTATTCCAGAAGCCGTCAGAGTCTCTGGATCAAGGGGGAGACCAGCGGGCACTTTCAGTACGTGCACAGCCTGACCGCCGACTGCGATCTGGACACCCTGCTGGCCACCGTCACACAGGTGGGCGCCGCCTGTCATACGGGGAGCCACTCCTGCTTCTTCAATCGGATCTCCACCTTCCGTCCCGAGAAGGAGAAGGCCGGACTGGACGTCCTCACCGAGGACATGGAGACCATCCGCGAGCGCAGGCGCCATCCCATGGAAGGCTCCTACACCAATTACCTGTTCGACAAGGGCATCGATAAGATGCTCAAGAAGCTGGGCGAAGAGGGCACGGAGATCATCATCGCCGCCAAGAACCCGGAGAAACAGGAGATGATCTATGAGATCTCGGACTATCTCTATCATCTGATGGTGGTCATGGAAGAGAAGGGGATCGACTGGCAGGACATCGCGGAGGAGCTGGTGCGCAGGAAGACGGACAAATCCTCAGAATCCTGAAGATATGGCGGCGCAGGGCCAGAAAAGGCTTGACAATCCCGCGCCGGAATGATAATTTTACTGAGTATGCCGCATGATGATGGCTCACTATGATATCCCGCTGTATGGTACTGCAGCCCGGATACGAAGAGCGGTACGCAGGAATCCTTCCATGGTACTGCCGCCGAAATCAGCGAGTTTAATGAAAAGGAGGTACCGCAATGTACGCAATCATTGCAACTGGTGGAAAGCAGTACAAGGTTTCCGAGGGCGATATCATCGATATCGAGAAGATCGAAGGCGAAGCGGGCACGGAAGTGACTTTTGACAAGGTCATCGCCGTCAGCGCGGATGGTCTCAAGGTCGGCGCCGAGGTGGCGGAAGCTACCGTTACCGGCACGGTCATGGATCAGGGGAAGCAGCGTAAGGTCGTGGTCTACCGCTATAAGAGGAAGACCGGCTATCACAAGAAGAACGGCCACAGGCAGCCCTTCACCCGCGTTAAGATCGACAAGATCAACGCGTAATGACCAGCGTACTGTTTGAACGGAAGGACGGCGAATGGAAGTCCTTCACACTGGATGGTCACGCGGAGTACGGTGAGACCGGTACGGATATCGTCTGTGCGGCCCTCAGTGTACTGGCCATCAACACAGTGAACTGTCTCGAAGAGCTGCTCCAGGAGCGGATCGAAGTAGAGACGGATGACCGGGACGACGGCGCAATGCTGCGCTGCAGTTTTCCGGACAGACCCTCAGAGAAGGCATCGCTCCTTGTAGACTGCCTGCTCGTAGGGGTCAGAGACGCATACAGACAGTACGGACCGGAGTATTTGGATTACGAGATCAGGGAGGCATGATATGTTAAGCTTAAATCTTCAGTTTTTTGCCCACAAAAAGGGAATGGGCTCCACCAAGAACGGCCGTGACTCCAACGCCAAGAGGCTGGGAGCCAAGCGCGCCGACGGCCAGTTCGTCAAGGCCGGCAACATCCTTTACAGACAGCGCGGAACCAGCATTCACCCCGGCCTGAACGTAGGCATCGGCGGTGACGATACCCTGTACGCCCTCACCGACGGCGTGCTTCGTTTCGAGCGCTTCGGTAAGTTCCGCAAGAAAGCTTCTGTTCATCCGGTGGAGAACGCCGTCAACGAATGACGGGAACCGGATACGGAGACAGGAATCGTGCGTGGGAGCTTCAGGCCGACTGTAAAGCCGGTCTGAGGCTTTCCTTGCGTTAGTGAACGGAGATCGCAGATGTTTGCAGACAGAGCGAAGATCATGGTGAGCAGCGGGAAGGGCGGAGACGGTCATGTCTCCTTCCGGCGGGAGAAGTATGTCCCCGCGGGCGGCCCGGACGGCGGAGACGGCGGAGACGGCGGCAGTGTGTGGTTGGAGGTCGACGAGGGTCTCAACACACTGGCGGATTACCGCCACAAGAGAAAATATAAGGCGGAGAGCGGAGAGAACGGCAAGATGCGGCGCATGGCCGGCAGAAAAGGCCGTGACCTGATCCTCAAGGTCCCGGAAGGCACGGTGGTGCGGGAGGCCGAGAGCGGCCGCGTCATCACCGATATGTCGGGGGACAACCGGCGTTTCCTGCTCCTGAGCGGCGGCAAGGGCGGCAACGGCAACATGCATTATGCCACGTCCACCATGCAGGCGCCCAAATATGCCCAGCCCGGACAGCCCGCCAGGACCATCGAGCTCCAGCTGGAGCTCAAGCTGATCGCGGACGTGGGCCTTGTGGGCCTGCCCAACGCCGGCAAGTCCACCCTCCTGACAGCCTCCTCCAACGCCAGGCCGGAGATCGGCAATTACCCCTTCACCACCCTGACCCCCATGCTGGGCGTGGTGGATCTGGGCGACATGCAGAGTTTTGTCATGTCCGATATCCCGGGACTGATCGAGGGCGCCGCGGAAGGCGCCGGCCTGGGACATGAATTCCTGGCCCATATCGAGCGGACCAGGCTCCTGATCCATGTGGTGGACGCTGCCGGCTCCGAGGGAAGAGATCCCGCTGACGATATCGACATCATCAACCGTGAGCTCAAGGAATACCAGGTGGATCTCAGCCGGCGGCCCCAGATCATCGCCGCCAACAAGCTGGACCTTCTGGACGACGAGACGGCAGAGATGGCTCTGGAACTGCTCCGGGACCACTGCGCCCCCATGGGCGTGGAGGTCGTCCCCATTTCCGCCGCCACGGGCAAGGGCGTCCGCGAGCTCCTCTTCAAGGCCTACAACATGCTGCAGGAGATCCCTGTCCAGACAGGCGTCTTCGAGCAGGAATACGATCCGGAGACAGAGATCTTCCAGGAGAGCGCGCCCTATACCGTCACCTATGACGAGAAGGCCCGTGAATACGTGGTGGAAGGCCCCCGCATCGAAAGAATGCTGGGCTACACCAACCTGGAGACGGAGAAGGGCTTCATGTTCTTCCAGAAATTCCTGCGCGACAACGGTATCATCGATGCCCTGAAGCGGGAGGGCTGCACAGAGGGCGATACCGTCCGTCTCTACGGCCACAGCTTTGAATACTATGATTGACAGGCCCGGTGAGGGCCGCCCGGAAGGAGACATACATGCTGACAAGTAAACAGAGAGCCTATCTGACAGGTCTTGCCAACACTCTCGAGCCCGTGATCCAGATCGGCAAGAACGGTGTGGGACCCGAGACGGTGGAGGCCGCGGAGGAAGCTTTCAACACCAGAGAGCTGCTCAAGGGCAGCGTTCTCAAGACCGTGGAAGAGGATCCCCGCACATGCGCCGCCATGCTGGCGGAGAGATGCCGTGCCGAGCTGGTCAGGGTGATCGGCCGGAAATTCATCCTCTACAGACCTTTCAAGAAGGACCCGGTCATCGTACTGCCGGTCAGAAAAGGAGTCTGAAGCTATGCGGACAGGGATCCTGGGCGGTACTTTTGACCCGATCCATATGGGACATCTTCGCA
>DGGX01000008.1 GCA_002392385.1 Lachnospiraceae bacterium UBA3863 | reverse complement strand
CGGCTGAAGGGATTGTTCTTCAGGTCATAGATCACCCGGTCCACCTGGTCCATCATGCCTTCCCTGTACTGGTGCCTGACGCCCATCTGGTAGCCGTAGGCCTTGCCGATGGAACCGTTCTCGTCTGCCCACTCGTCCCAGATATGGCTGGAGAGATCGTGGATGTTGTTGGATTTCTTCTGCCAGATCCACAGGACCTCGTCCGTGGCGCTCTTGAGGGCCGTGCGCCGCAGTGTCAGCAGGGGGAATTCCTCTGACAGGTCATAGCGGTTGACGACGCCGAATTTCTTGATGGTATAGGCCGGCGTTCCGTCCGGCCAGTGGGGACGTACCTTCTCCCCCTCTGTGCTGGTGCCGTTCTCCAGAATGTCCCGGCACATGGCGATGAAGATCTGATCCGCTCTGCTCATGTATATTTCCTCCCGGTGTGCTCTGCGCCTTATGGCCTCGGATCACCTTTTATACTTTTCAAATAGTGCTTTCAGTTCCTTGGTGAAGCGCTCCTTCTCCTTGTTGGGCAGTCCCTCGCTGGCCTCGATGAGGCTGGTGATCTGCCTGCCCGCCAGACGGAGGGCGGTGAAGGTATCGCTGACAGACCGCGCGGCCTGGGCTCTCTCGATGGGGATCCCTTCCGTCCGCTCGATGAACTTACCGCTGGCCAGGTCATACCGGGTGCCGCTGTAGGGCGCCATGGCCCGCAGCCCCTTCTCCTCTTCCAGAGCCTGGGCGAAGCTGTCTGTCGTCTCGCCCTCTCCGTGCACGACAAAGACCTGTTTAGGCTTGGTGGTAAAACCGTCGATCCAGTCCATCAGGCCCTGTCTGTCGGCGTGACCGGACATGCCCTTCATGGAGACGATCTGGGCGCGCACCGCCACGTCGTCGCCGAAAAGGCGGATCTCCTGCGCGCCGTCGAGAAGCTTTCTTCCCGGCGAGCCTTCCGTCTGGTAGCCCACGAAGAGAATGGTGCTCTCCGGTCTCCAGAGATTGTATTTGAGATGGTGGCGGATGCGGCCGGCATCGCACATGCCGGAGGCGCTGATGATGACCTTGGGCTCCGGATCCGTGTTGATAGCCTTGGACTCGTCCGTGGTGATGGACAGGTGCAGGCCCGGGAAGTCCAGGGGCAGCAAGCCCCCGTGCAACAGCTTCAGAGTCTGCTCGTCGTAATAGGACAGGTCGGTGTCATAGAAGACCTGGGTGGCCTCCGCAGCCAGGGGGCTGTCCACGTAGACAGGGAAATCGCCCATGTCCGCCAGGATTCCGCGTTCCTTGATCTCACGGATGTAATAGAGCATGATCTGGGTGCGCCCCACGGCAAAAGCGGGGATCACCAGGTTGCCGCCCCTTCCCAGGGTCTCCCGGATCAGGCCGGCCAGCTCCGCGGCGTGATCCTCATTGTCGATCTCATGGATGCGCGTGCCGTAGGTGGACTCGATGACCACGTAATCCGCCTCCGCCGTCATCTGAGGGTCCTTGAGGAGGGGCTGCGACTTGTTGCCGATATCGCCCGAGAAGACGATCTTCTTCTCAATACCGCCCTCCGTCAGCCACAGCTCGATGCTGGCGCTGCCCAGCAGATGGCCGATATCGGTGAAGCGGAACCGCACGCCCTCGCACAGGGTGTGGATCTTCCCGTAGGTGTAGGGCTTGAAGAGACGGATGGTCTCTATGGCATCCTCCATGGTATAGACGGGCTCCACCCTGTCCGACTCATGCCTGCGTTCGGACCTCTTGTTCTTGTATTCCGCCTCCTGCATCTGAATATGGGCGGAGTCCCGCAGCATGATATCACAGAGAGCGGCCGTGGCGCCCGTAGCTATAATGGCGCCCCTAAAGCCGTCGTGATAGAGCTTGGGGAGCATGCCGCTGTGATCGATATGGGCGTGGGTCAGCAGTACATAGTCGATCTCTGACGGCCGCACCGGCAGGTCCGCGTTGACGAACAGGTCCCTTCCCTGCTCCATGCCGCAGTCCACCAGCAGGCGTTTGCCGCCCACCTGCAGATAATGACAGCTTCCCGTCACCTCATGATCCGCGCCTATGAATATCAGTTCCATAATCCCGCTCCTGTATTACGCTTTATGTCGTGTTTCTGCGCTGCGTCTGAATCTGGGCTGCGCCTGTTTCTGCGCTGCGCCTGATTCTGCGCCGCGCCTGATTCTCCGGGCCTACCAGGTCCCGATCAGGATCCTTTTCACCAGAAGGATGGCCATCAGATGAAGAGGATAGAAGAAATAGAAGGTATACCTGTGCTGCCGTCCCCTCTGCCCGCTGTAGAGCCAGGTCAGCAGGACCCCGCCTATGGACAGGAGCTCCGTCTCGCTGTAGAGGCTCAGGCAGATCCACTCCGCTGTCAGGGCCATCTCCCTGAAGCCGTGGAAATAATAGAGCAGGACGATACACAGAACGCCGCCCCATCGATAATCCGTCCGCAGGACCCAGGCAAGCCCCGCGCCCGCGCCTGCCGCGAGCCAGGTCACTGCCTCGCCGGCGGCCGTCAGGACAGCCCTGTGCCGGGGCGCTCCCTGCTCCGCCGCGTACCGGAAACCCTTCCGGATCTCCTCCATGGCCCAGATCGTCGCCAGCCCGATGGCCAGCGTGAAGAGGGTATTGGGCCTGGCCGCCTTGATATCCCCCCATATGACCGCGCCGAAAAAGGGCTGGGCCACACATCCTGTCACGAGGATCCTCGTCAGATACCTGACCCGGTTCCCTGTAAGCAGGAACCCCTCCACCAGGAGGAAACAGAAAACAGGCAGGGCCGTCCGCCCGATCCCCCGGCAGATCTCATAGACAGTCACCCCCATGGGCAGACTGTATTTCAGGGCTCTCCCGTCCGCTCCTCTGGTCACCTGCAGCAGGCAGGCCGCCAGATGATCGATCACCATACAAACCGCCGCGATCCATTTGAGGACCGTAGCATCCAATCGCGGAAGTCTGTTCATCTCTTAAATCCCGTCTGTCCCGGCCGTTTCCGCTGCGGCCGATTCCATCGCAGCCGTTCAGTCTCGGCCGATTCCATAGCGGTCTCTCCGTCCTCCTGCTTTCCGCCTTCCGAGATGACCTCCGTCACTCCCTCCAGCGTGTCCGCGAACCGTATCCGCGCCAGGGATGCCGGCTCCAGCATCTGCTCCCTGACCATATCTTCAAAGAAACTCCGCAGCTTATCATAGAAGCCGTCCACATTGAAGAAAACATAGGGCTTGCGGATCCGCTCCAGCCTGCACAGGGAGATGACCTCCGAGATCTCCTCCAGTGTCCCCGTGCCGCCGGGAAGCGCCACGAAGGCATCCCCCAGCTCCAGCATATGGGCCCTGCGCTCGGAAATAGTCTCTACGGCGATGAGCTCCGTGATCCTGTCGTGATCCAGCCCCTGCTCAAGGAAGAACTGCGGCTCCACGCCGACGACCTTGCCGCCCGCGTCCAGGACCGCGTCAGCGATCACGCCCATCAGGCCGCACTTGCTGCCTCCGTAGACCAGGGTGTGACCCTGCACGCCGATCCAGCGTCCCAGCGCCTCCGCTGCCTCTCTGTAGGACTGCCTCGCGCCATAAACACTGCCGCAATATACCGTGATACGCATGGATACCTCTTCTGTGTATATAGTCCTCTATTACAGACCTCTCTACTGTATATAGAGATTTTCTGTCCCAAACATATAATCTACCATCATTAAGTATACGTTTACAGCCCTTAAAAGTCCAACCCAAAACAGCGGCGCTTAATAAAGGAACTGCCGCTATACAAACTAAATGCATACATTATTCCTCGGAGACACGCTCTCGCTCAGCCGGAAACGCAGCGGTACTATTATTTTTCCTTCGCCTGCGGCTTGGAAAAATAAAGTGCCGGCGTTTCCGAAAGGTCTCCGAGGAATACTGTATGCATCTGTTCACGTTGTTCAGCAGTTCCTGTTACTAAATTTTCTCTTATAATGCTGGCTCTGGCACTTCAGGTAAGCCGTGAATCTGACCTTTCCTGTTTTTTCCTGTATATCTTGCCCTCTCGCACAGGTATTCTGACAGGTAGGCTGCGCGATACTCCCTGTGCCGCTTGATGCTTTACATCATCGTGGCATTGCATTGACACCGGAGGAATTGCTGCCCGTGTGGCCGCAGAGGACGCGCCACCGGGATCAGGATATAAAAAAAAGGAAAGCCTGAACGGCTTTCCGGAAGAGCGATAGACGAGGCTCGAACTCGCGACCTCCACCTTGGCAAGGTGGCGTACTACCAACTGTACTACTATCGCATAAGTGTGTTGCCCTCAGCGGACAATAGTTACTATACCTCAGGTCCCTAATTATGTCAACAACTAATTTAAACTTTTTTCAAGAGGTTTTCAGGCAGGGGTTGCCGAGCCTGCTGAAGTGGCGTGATGTAAGCTGAAATCTGGATTTGTCAGTATCAGGCTTACCTGCTTCTGCGTGGGGTAAGCCTGAAAAGCTGTTTGCCCCCTGTAGGGCTTATCCGGCTGTAAGCCGTGAATAGCTTCTTTTCCTGATAAGGCTTACCGGCTCCAAAACGCCGTAAGCTTTACAGCCTATTTCTCCGCTCAAGGCTTACCAGCCCAAAATGGCTGTAAGCCCTACAGGCCCGTTCCTCCTCTCAGGGCTTACCATCTCAAAACACCCGTAAGCCCTACAGGCCCGTTCCTCCTCTCAGGGCTTACCATCTCAAAACACCCGTAAGCCCTACAGGCCCGTTCCTCCTCTCAGGGCTTACCAGCCCAAAACACCCGTAAGCCTTACACGCCCATTCCCCCACTCTAGGCTTACGCACTCAGTGCTCACAGGCACTCAGCCCCAACCGCCCGTCCGCCCTGACCCATGCCCCCCGGCAAGTCATAATAAGAGGGCTGTCGTCACCGACAGCCCCTGCAACCGCTTTTTACAGTTCTCCCGCTCCGCGGAGGGGATCAGATATAGGAATCGTTTCTGGAGAACTTTCTGACAGACCGGATGGCGACGATGTCCAGCATGATGATGTTGAGCAGGAAGATCGCTCCCAGGACCGTGCTGTCGTAGCTGGCGCAGAAATCATAGAAGCCGTGGATGAGGACAGGGATGAGCATGCTGAGCCGCATGTTCCGGCGGGTCCCGTTGTAGTCTCCCCGGGCGTCGTAGTATTTGGCCATGCCGTAGAAGTGGCCCATGAAAATACCGGCGATGCAGTGGAGGGGGATGGCGGTGATGGCGCGGATCGGGGCGACGCCCAGGCCGAAGCCGCCCACGTACATCACGTTCTCAGCGGCCGCGAATCCCAGGGAAGTGAAGACCGCGTACACCACACCGTCGAAGCGGTAGTTGAAGGCGGGATGGTTCCAGGTGTTCCGGCGGGTGAAGAAATGCTTCACGCCCTCCTCCGCGAGACCGATGACGAGGAAATTCATCAGCAGCTGGTAGAGATAGGAGCTCATGGGAAGGCCGGTATAACCCAGCACAAGGCTCCCCAGCTCCTCCAGCAGACCGGCGAGAATGGTGGAAAGGCATCCGCACAGGAAGAGTCTCAGGAGGAGCCTGGGAGGCTCCTTCTCGATCTTGTCCTGCCGGTAGATCCTGACCATGAGGTATAAGGGCGGCACCAGTGCCAGTATCAGAATTGCTAACATGTAAGACCTCTTTTCTCCATTATTGTCGGTCCGAAATGTTCCTTCGGACTATCTTTCCTTCCCTCACTTTACCCCGCCCGCAAGGATCCTGTCAATACGCCGTCCCGGCAGGCCGGGGCGGTCTGATCCCTGGGGTCCCTGCGGCTTCAGATCTTCCAGAAGAAGGCGCTGTAGGGGGGCAGTTCGCAGCCGCCCTCCAGGTTCTGCACCGCGCCTGTGAGCAGGTCAGTCCCCTCCCGGGCGCCGGCGTCGAAGCGGGCATAGTAAGGCGCGGCGTCGGCGTTCACGGCGACCAGTACGGTCTCCTCCCCGCAGCGGCGTCTGAAGATGCACTGACGGTTGGTCAGCACCAGGCTGGTGAAGTCGCCGTAGCACAGGGCGGCCGAGGACCTCTTGGCTGCCGCGAGGCGGGCGATGTGGTCCGTCAGCTCGTTCCACTGGGGCCGCTCGATGGCCGGGCGCAGGGCGGGATCGCCGTCCCTTTTGTCCCCCTTGAGGCCCCACTCGCTTCCGTAATAGATGCAGGGGATGCCCGGCATACCGAAGCAGAGGGCGTAGAGCAGGGGCAGGTGGCGGGGCTCGCGCAGGATGGTCGCCGCCCTTGTCACGTCATGATTGTCCACGAAGGACAACAGGTGCATGCCCCGGTAGAGGGTCCAGGGATCGCTGCCGAACTGACGGATCAGGGAATGGTTGATCTCGAAGAGATTCATGCTGTTGAAGCTGGAATGCAGGCCCTTATAGCACTCATAGTTGGTGGCGCTGTGAAGGAGGCCGTCTCCCATGATCCGCCGGTAATCGCCGCCCAGGATCTCTCCGATCAGGTAGAATTCCGGCTTCAGGCTGTCCGTGAAGGACCGCAGACGGCGGATGAAATCGGTGTCCAGGCAGTAGGCCACATCCAGGCGCAGGCCGTCGATATCAAACTTGTCCACCCAGCCGCGGATGGCGTCGAAGATATGCCGGATGACCTCCTCGTTGCGCAGATTCAGCTTGACCAGCTCATGATGGCCTTCCCAGGCTTCGTACCAGAATCCGTCGTTGTAATGGGTGTTGCCGACGAAATCGATATGGAACCAGTCTCTGTAGCGGGAGGCCTCCCTGTTCTTCAGGACGTCCTGGAAGGCCCAGAAGCCCCTGCCCACGTGGTTGAAGACGCCGTCCAGGACGACGCGGATCCCCCGGGCGTGAAGAGCCTCGCAAACCTTGCGGAAATCCTCCTCGTCACCGAGGCGCTCGTCGATCCGGTTATAGTCCCTTGTATCATATCCGTGTCTGTCCGACGAGAAGACCGGACAGAAATAGACGGCGCCAACATGGAGGGCTTCCAGGTGGTCCGTCCAGTCCAGCAGACGGAGGATCCTGGGGGTCACGATGCCGTCATTGTCCGCCGGCGCCCCGCACAGGCCCAGGGGGTAGATCTGATAGAAAACTGTTTCTTCTGCCCACATAGATGATTCTCTCTCCTATTCTTTCCAAATGACGATTTTTGCGGTATTTACGCGGAAAAATCCCCACAATCCACAAAGTTATCCACATTCCTGACTGTATTCACAGCCACTCATCCCAGAAACGGGTGATCCTGTCTCCGGCGTTGTCCGCATTCACCCTCTCCCAGTCCCTCCAGGAGGGCGGAAAGAGGCGCAGATAGGCCGGTGTGAGGAACCGGCGGTCCATCAGGACCACGATCCCCACGTCCTGCTCGGTCCGGATCACCCGGCCCGCCGCCTGCAGGACCTTGTTCATCCCGGGATAGCGGTAGGCGTAGTCGAATCCGCCGGCCTCCTCCCTGTCAAAGTGATCCCGCACGATCTCCCGCTCCGCGCAGATGCCCGGCAGGCCCGTGCCCACCACGATGACCCCGATGAGACGGTCCTCCCTGAGGTCGATGCCCTCCGAGAAGATCCCGCCCATCACGCAGAAGCCGGTCAGGCTGGCGTCGTCCCGGACCTCCTCAAAGGCCCTGAGGAAGCTCTCCCGCTCCTCCGGCGACATCTGGGGCTCCTGGTAGAGCCTTGTGCAGCCCTCCTCTTCCGGCCAGGCCTCCTCCAGGGCATCCCGCACAGCGCCCAGGAAGGCATAGGAAGGGAAGAAGACCATATAGTTGCCGTGCCGCCGGGAGGTGATGTCCCGGATCATGCCGGCGATCTCCCGGTAGGTCTGGGGCCCCCTGTCCTTATAGACGGTACTCACATTGTCCGCGATGAAGAGGCCCTGCCGCCGGCTGTCGAAAACAGACCTGGCAAAAACCTCATAGTCCTCCTGGGTCCCGCCCAGCAGGGCCTTGTAATAGGTGACCGGCAGGAGGGTGGCGGAGAAAAGGATGGTGGAAACAGCCCTCTCCATGCACTCCCGGAGCTGTCTGGAGGGATCGACGCAGTAGAGATGCACAGCCGCGTTTTCTCCGTGCCCCGTACAGTAGGGGACATAGCAGGCGTCCATCTCCTCGTACATGGCCAGGTAGTGACGCAGATTGAAATAGAAGGGCAGGAACTTGTCCCGCGCCTCTCCCTGGAGGGGCGCGCCGCCCGTATCCGCCGCGCGGCGGGTGCGCTCCTCGGCCAGGATCTTCTCACACTCCGCGTAGACCAGGTAGGCGCGGTCCTGGAGGATATCGAAGGCCGGCAGGTCTCCCGCCGCCGCGTATTCCTCCCGTCCCTCTCCCGTGGTCTCCTCAGCCGCATCCGCGGAGAGGGCCCGCAGGCCCGTGCCAAGGCTGCCCAGCTTCTTCCACAGGGCGGGGCGCACAGAGCGGATGGCCTTCCTTACCTCCTTGATGTCGGCAAGGTAGAGGGAAGCGCTGAACATGCTGCGGCCCCTGTCCACCAGGTTGTGGGCCTCGTCGATCAGAAGGACCGGCCCCGGCTCCTTGCGGGCAGACTTCTGCCCTTCCGCATCTTCCGTCTCCTCCCCGTCCCGGTCCCGGAGGATCCTGCCCAGGGCGCCGCTCCCGGCACCCGGCCCGTCGCCGAAGAAGCGGCGCAGCTTGGCGCGGGGGTCAAAAACATGGTTGTAGTCGCAGATCACGATATCCGCGAACATGGACAGGTCCAGGGCCAGCTCGAAGGGGCAGACCTCATACTCCTCCGCCGCCGCCAGGATGCTCTCCCTGTCGTAGTCCTCCGCGGACTCCAGCAGGGCGGCCAGGGCGGCGTTCACCCGGTCATAGTGGCCGCGGGCCCTGGGGCAGACCGCCGGATCACAGTCCGGCCTGTCCAGGATACAGATCCTGTCCCTGGCCGTCAGGATGACGCTGCGGGCGCGCAGGCCCCCCTGTCTCAGCAGCCGCAGGGCGTCTGCCGCCACTATCCGCGTCACGGTCCTGGCCGTCAGATAGAAGAGGCGGTCGGTCTTGCCCTCCGCCATAGCCTTGAGGCAGGGATAGAGCACCGCCAGGGTCTTGCCGGTCCCCGTGGGCGCCTCCAGAAAGAGTTTTCTCCCATGACAGAGGGTATGGTAGACATGCACGGCCAGCTCCCGCTGACCGGGTCTGTAAGCGTAGGGGAATTCCAGGGCGCGCAGGGAAACGTCCCGCTGCGCCTGCCAGACCAGCATCCGCCGGACCCAGACGGCGTACTCCTCCAGGAGACCGTCTGCCCAGGCGCAGAGGACCTCCCTGTCCAGTTCCTCGGTGAAGGCCTTGCGGCTCTCGTCGGTCAGACATACATAGAGCATGCGGACACGGATGGTCTCCAGGTTCCTCTGGGTCATCAGGATCCAGGCATAAAGCCTGGCCTGGGCCAGATGGACGGGCACCGGCTCCTTCATCCTGTCGACCCTCCCGTAGGAGGTCTTGATCTCATCCACCGTCCAGGCATCCCCGCCTATGGGAAAGGCGGGATCCGGCCCGTAGAAAAGGCCGTCGGCGCGTCCCTCGAGGAGGACCTCGGCCGTCTCCGCGGGATCATAGGCCGGCCCGTCCGCAGTGTCTGTCTCCTCCCCGGCCTCCGCCGGGACATCATGAAGAGAAACGGGCACCAGAACAGCAAGCGACACCTCCGCCTGATAGTCCGGTCCCGCCTCCTTCTGGATCTTCCTGTGCATACGGGCGCCCTCCAGCATGGCCTCTCCCGACGCGGTCCCGCTCCCGCTCTCCAGGTCTCCCGCGCGGCACAGGAATTCAACCAATTGTCTGACAGAAATACGGATCTTCACACTCATGGGGCCATTATAGCAAGGCGGCAGGCCGCGGGCAAGCGCGCAGGCCCACCCTTCAGGGCCCGCGCGGCTCCGCGCATACCCAATACAGTCTTGAAATTGCCTGTGGTTTGATTTATCATACAAAAATCGGCGGGCAGTATGCCGGTACAGAGAAAGGAGTCTCCATGAAACAGATCATTATTCCGGAGAACTACAAATCGGCCCTGGATCTCCATGAGACACAGGTCGCCATCAAGACCGTGAAGGATTTCTTCCAGAATCTTCTTGCTGAGCGCCTCAATCTCCTGCGTGTGTCGGCGCCTCTTTTTGTCCTGCCTGATTCCGGTCTCAACGATAACCTGAACGGTGTGGAACGTCCCGTCGCCTTCGACATTCTCGAGGACGGCCGGATCGCCGAGGTCGTTCACTCCCTGGCCAAGTGGAAGCGCTATGCCCTGCAGAAGTACGGCTTCCAGGTGGGCGAGGGCCTCTACACCGATATGAGCGCCATCCGCCGCGACGAGGACACCGACAACATCCACTCCATCTATGTGGACCAGTGGGACTGGGAGACGGTCATCCGTGAGGAGGACCGCACCCTGGCCACCCTGAAGGAGACCATGGAGCGCATCGTGTCCGCCATCCGCGTGACCCTG
>DGGX01000248.1 GCA_002392385.1 Lachnospiraceae bacterium UBA3863 | reverse complement strand
CAGATCGGTTCTTCCGCCATGGCCTACAAACGCAATCCCATGCGGAGCGAGCGGATCTGCTCCCTGTCCCGCTACGTGCTCATCGATGTCCTCAACCCCGCGGTCACGGCCGGCACACAGTGGTTCGAGAGGACCCTGGACGATTCCGCCAACAAGCGCCTGAGCGTGCCCGAGGGCTTCCTGGCCATCGACGGCATTCTGGACCTCTGCCTCAACGTGACCGACGGCCTCAAGGTCTATCCCAAGGTCATCGAGAAGAGACTGCGGTCTGAGCTGCCCTTCATGGCCACCGAGAATATCATGATGGACGCGGTGAAGAACGGCGGAGACCGTCAGGAGCTCCACGAGCGGATCCGGGAGCTCTCCATGCAGGCCGGCCGCCGGGTCAAGGAGGAGGGCCTCGAGAACGATCTGCTGGAGAGGATCGCCGCGGATCCCATGTTCGGTCTGGACAGGGCCAGCCTGGAGCAGACCCTGGATCCTTCCCGCTATGTGGGCTGCGCGCCCCATCAGGTGGACCGCTATCTGGACGAGGTCATCCGGCCCATTCTGGATCAGTACAGAGATGTTCTCGGCGCCAGCGCTGAGATTCATGTGTGACAGATATTTTCTTCGGTTTTATTTAAGAAAAGGAGGCAGTCATGGTCAGTGCAGTCGTAGGTGCCAACTGGGGAGATGAGGGAAAAGGCAAGATCACGGATATGCTCGCGGACCGCGCGGACGTGGTCATCCGTTTTCAGGGCGGCGCCAATGCCGGTCATACCATTGTCAATGAATATGGCAAGTTCGCCCTGCACACCCTGCCCTCCGGTGTCTTCCACCAGAAGATCATGAACATCATCGGAAACGGTGTGGCCCTCAATATTCCCATCCTGCTGTCCGAGCTGCAGTCCATCGAGGACAAGGGCGTGCCGGCACCGCAGCTGATGGTCTCCGAGCGCTGCCAGATCGTCATGCCTTATCACATCCTCTTCGATCAGTGTGAAGAGGAGCGCCTGGGCAAGGCCTCCTTCGGCTCCACCAAGTCCGGCATCGCCCCCTTCTACTCGGACAAATATGCCAAGGTGGGCTTCCAGGTGAGCGAGCTCTTCATGGAGGAGAGCGCCCTGCGCGAGAAGATCGACCGTGTCTGTGTGCAGAAGGATATCCTGCTGCAGCACCTCTATCACAAGGATCCCATCGACAGGGAGGCCCTGCTGGAGACCCTGAAGGGCTACCGCGACGCCATCGCCCCCTATGTGGGCAACGTATCCGCCTATCTGGATCAGGCCATCCGGGAGGGCAGGGAGATCCTGCTGGAGGGACAGCTGGGCACCATGAAGGATCCCGACCACGGCATCTATCCCATGGTCACCTCCTCCTCCACCCTGGCGGCCTTCGGCGCCATCGGAGCCGGCATCCCGCCCTATCTCATCAAGAAGGTCGTGGTGGTCAACAAGGCCTATTCCAGCGCCGTGGGCGCGGGAGAGTTCACTTCGGAGATCTTCGGCGATGAGGCGGAGGAGCTGCGCAGACGCGGCGGAGACGGCGGCGAGTACGGCGCCACCACCGGCAGACCCAGACGTGTGGGCTGGTATGACTGCGTGGCTTCCAGATACGGCTGCCGCCTGCAGGGAGCCACGGACGTGGCCTTCACCGTGCTGGACGTCCTGGGCTATCTGGACGAGATCCCTGTCTGCGTCGCTTATGACATCGACGGAGAGATCACCAGGGAGTTCCCGGTCACCCGCGACCTGGCCAAGGCCCGCCCGGTCTACAAGAAGCTCCCGGGCTGGAAGTGCAATATCCGCGGGATCAGCCGCTACGAGGACCTGCCGGAGAACTGCAGGAAGTATATCGAATTCATCGAGAAGCAGATCGGGTATCCCATCACCATGATCTCCAACGGCCCGGGCCGGCATGAGATCATCTACAGAGAGAGCGAGATCGGAAAATGAAGGCAGAGGACAGAAAAGACGGGACCGGTAAGTACACGCCGGTCCAGAGAGGCGCGGCCATAGCCGGGATCGTGCTGCTGGCGGGCATGTATGTGGCCGCTCTTGTGGCAGCTCTCCTGGATACCCCCTGGGCGGGCAGGATGCTCCGCCTGTGCCTGGGACTTACGGTGGCTGTTCCCGTCTTTCTGTGGATCTGCATCTGGTCGGTGGGGCGGCTGACGGGCCGCCGCACCATTGCCAGCCCCGACATCCTGAACTCCGACGCGGATGAGCGCCGCAGGATGGAGGAGGCTCTTCAAAGGGAACTTTCTGAAGAAACAGGCATTGACACAGACCGGGATCTGTGATACATTACTTTAGTCTGTGATGACAGACATACAGCAAGCAGAGCTCCGCTCTCACCCAACGGCCCAGGCTTTTGGCGTTCATATCCGGATATCGGGCATCCCCTCATAAGGAGATCGGGAAGGCCTGTGCGGCATATGAGGTGACAGTGGACTGCGTCCACTGTTTTTTGTCGTCATCAAAGGGAGAGAACAAGGTTCTATTGTGGAGGGCAGAGCCATCAGAAACGACAGGGACGAGTATTTCATCAATGAGAAGATCCGCGACAGAGAAGTGCGCGTGATCGGAGCGGACGGCGTTCAGCTGGGCGTCATGCCCATCGCCGAGGCCAGAAGACTGGCTGAGGAGGCGGAGCTGGATCTCGTCAAGATCTCACCCGGTGCCAGGCCGCCGGTCTGCAAGATCATCGATTACGGGAAGTTCAAATACGAGAAGACCCGTAAGGAGAAGGAAGCCAAGAAGAAACAGCACGTCGTGGAGATCAAGGAGATCCGCATGTCTCCCAACATCGACGACAACGATCTGGCCACCAAGGCCAATGCCGCCAGGAAGTTCCTGACCAAGGGCGACCGCGTCAAGGTGACGCTCCGCTTCCGCGGAAGAGAGATGTCCCATATGAAGGATCATGTGCACATCCTGACGGATTTCGCAGCACAGCTTCAGGACATCGCGGTGATCGACAGGCAGCCCAAGGTGGAAGGCCGCACCATGACTATGTTTTTAACTGAAAAGCGCTAAGACGGGCACTTTGGAAGACCAGTTAAGAAATACAGCGCAGTGATGCACGCAGACGATGCAGAAGTAAGGAGGAAAATAGAATGCCCAGTATGAAGACCAGCAGATCGGCTGCCAAGCGGTTCAAGGTAACAGGAACCGGCAAGCTTACCAGATTTAAAGCCAATAAGCGTCATATTCTTACCAAGAAATCCACCAAGAGGAAGAGAAACCTCAGAAAGTCTATCGCTGTCGATAAGACCAACGTCAAGAATATGAAGAAGATCATGCCTTATATCTGAGGCACGGCTGACATAGAACGGAGGACAGAAAAATGGCAAGAATCAAAGGCGCACTTAATGCGAAGAAGAAACACAACAGAGTCTTAAAGCTGGCCAAGGGCTACAGAGGCGCCCGCAGCAAGCAGTACAGGATCGCCAAGCAGTCCGTCATGCGCGCCATGGCATCCGCTTTTGCCGGCCGCAAGCAGAGGAAGAGAGATATGCGTTCTCTCTGGATCACCAGGATCAACGCGGCGGCAAGGCTCAACGGCCTTTCCTACAGCCGTATGATGCACGGCCTGAAGCTGGCCGGTATCGAGATCAACCGCAAGATGCTGGCCGAGATGGCTGTCAACGATGCGGAGGGATTCGCCAGACTCGCTCAGATCGCCAAGGACCAGGCTGCCTGATCCCTGCGTACAGGATAAGAGTATTAGGACCGCGGACACTGCCGGTAAGCAGTGCCGCGGTCTTTCTGTGCTTTTCAATTGCACGGAATGGTGGTATGCTGTAGAGGTAAATGGTATTGGAAGGGCAGATGACAATCCGCCCTTTATGATTGAAGAAAAGTGGACAGAGGGGTGACAGCATTTATGAGATCTTATGCTTTTGGCATCGATATAGGCGGTACGACTGTCAAGTGCGGTCTGTTTACCACAGATGGGACTTTTATCGAATCCTGGGAGATCCCGACACGGAGTGAGAACAACGGTTCACAGATCCTTCCGGATATCGCGAAGACCATCACCAAGAAGATCAAGGAGAAGAACATCACGCTGGACGATGTGGAAGGCGTGGGTGTCGGCGTTCCGGGACCGGTCTTCGATGACGGTGTGGTCAACGGATGTGTCAATCTGGGCTGGGGCGTCCTGGACGTCAAGGGTCAGCTGTCGACCCTGCTCAGCGGCCTGCCTGTGGAAGTGGCCAACGATGCCAACGCTGCCGCCCTGGGTGAACAGTGGCGCGGAGGCGGCAAGGGCTTCAGCAATGTGATCATGGTGACACTGGGGACCGGCGTCGGCGGCGGTGTGATCGTAGGCGGACGGATCCTGGCGGGCGCCCACGGCGCGGCCGGAGAGATCGGCCACATCACGGTCAACCATCATGAGACCGAGCGCTGCAACTGCGGCAAGAAGGGCTGCTTGGAACAGTATGCGTCGGCGACGGGCATCGTGCATGTCGCCCACAAGATGCTGAACGAGAGCGACCGGCCCTCGCCCCTGCGCTCCATCGATCCCCTGACCAGCAAGGACATCTTCGATGCCGCCAAGACGGGCGATCCCATCTCCCTGGAGCTGGTGGACTATCTGGGCAAGAAGCTGGGAACGGCCCTGACCGCTGTCACGGCGGTGACAGACCCGGATGTGGTGGTCATCGGCGGCGGCGTATCCAGAGCCGGCCAGATCCTGCTGGACGCTGTGGAGAAGCACTATAAAGAGGACGCCTTCCGCTCCACCAAGAATACGGATTTCAAGCTGGCGGTCCTGGGCAACAACGCCGGTATGGTCGGTGCCGTGAAGATGGTACTGAGCAAGGACTGATATCAGAAGGCAGATAAGAGAACAAGGCCGCGCCGGATATAAGGCGCGGCTTTTTCCATCACGCGGCGCCGGAAGGCGGACGGCGGGGAGAGACGATATGGAATACTATGGGACACTGGGGCCGGCCTGCGCCGACAGAGACATACTGATCCGGATGTTCGAGGCCGGGATGACGGGGATCCGCCTCAACATGTCGCACACCGGTCTGCGGCAGGCAGCGGACATGCTGGCGGAATATCACGCCGCGGCGGAGGCGGCCGGCCGCGGGGAGGCGGGCCTTCTGATCGATCTGCAGGGCCCGGAGATCCGGACGGGAGCTGTAGAGGCCCCCACAGACCTGCGGACCGGGGAGAAGGCGGTCTTCATGGCGGTCTCGGGAGAGGCAGCGGGCAACGCGTCGCCCTCCGCCTGTCCTGTGATCCCGGTATCGGCGGAGGTCCTGGGCCTGCTGGAAGCGGGAGACAGGATCCTTCTGGACGACGGAAGGATCGAGGCGGCCATAGAGGATAAGACGGCTATAGGGGATAAGACGGCAGGGGGAAAAGGGCGGCTGACGGCCCGCATCCTGCGGGGCGGGGGCCTGCGCAGCCGTGTGAGTCTGAAGATAGAGGGACGCTATGTGGATACGCCTGTCCTGACAGCCATGGACCTGGACAACCTGCGGGAGGCACCCTCCATGGGCGTGACGGCGGTCATGCAGCCTTTTGTCCGGTCCGGGGAGGACCTGCGTGTGCTCAGGCGGGCCATGGCGGACTGCGGGGCGGGGAGCCTCCGCGTCTGGGCTAAGATCGAGAATATGGAAGGCGTGCGGCAGATCCGGGATATTCTGCCGGAGGCGGATATGATCGTGATCGCCCGGGGAGACCTGGGCAATGACATGCCCCTGTGGGAACTGCCGGCCGTCCAGAAGGAGCTGAGCCGGATCTGCAGGGAGGCCGGCAAGCCCTTCCTGGTGGTGACCCAGATGCTGACCAGCATGCTGACATCAGCCGTGCCCACCCGGGCGGAGGTGTCCGATATCTATAACGCGGCCCTGGACGGCGCCGAGGCCGTCATGCTGACCAATGAGACCGCCGCGGGCGCATATCCGGCGGAGGCCATGATGTATCTGAGAAAGACCTGTGAGGAGGCCCTGCGGCGGAGAGACGGGTGAAGCAGAATCAGTCTGCGACGGTGTGATATATTACCGGCCGGCCCGCAGCTGCCAGAAGGTCACGGCGGAGGCGGCCGCCACATTCAGAGAATCGACACCCGGCGCCATGGGGATGATCACCCGGTGGTCACAGCCCCGCAGGGTGGCGGGCCGCAGTCCGTCCCCCTCGGAGCCCAGAAGGACAGCCAGACGGGGGAGGCCTGACAGGACCGGATCGTCGATAGTGACCGCATCCTCACAGAGAGCCATGGCAGCGGTGACATAGCCCAGACGGCGCAGGAAGCCGGGAAGATCCTGGCAGCTGTCCGGCAGGATGGTCCAGGGGATCTGGAAGACCGTGCCCATGCTGACCCGGCTGCTGCGGCGGTAGAGAGGATCACAGCAGTCGTGGGTGAGGAGAACAGCGTCATAGGAGAGAGCGGCGGCAGACCGGAAGATGGCGCCGACGTTGGTGGGATTGGTGACCCGCTCCAGCACGGCGATCCTGGAAGCTCCGGCACAGATCTCCTCCGGTGCCGGGAGGGGGCGGCGCCGCATAGCGCAGAGAACACCCCCTGTCAGCCGGTAGCCCGTGATCCGGGCCAGGATGGAGGCGGGGGCTGTGTAGACAGGAATGCCGCCACAGGCCGAGAGCAGAGAGGGAATGTCCTCTCCGGCCTCATCAGACCCGTCCGTCTGCCCGGTCACACCCTGCTCCAGCAGCCGGTCCTCCAGGACCAGGGAGAGGGGGACATAGCCTGCGGCCAGGGCGCGGTGGGCCACCTTCAGGCTCTCCGCTATGAAGATCCCCAGGTCGGGCTCATAATAATGGAGGAGCTGGGGCTCTGAAAGACTGTGATAGATAAGAAGAGCAGGATCGGAAAGATCCTGCTCTGTTACGTGATAGAGTTCGATCGGGAGAATGCTCCCGAAACGGGTATCCTTCTGCACGATGTGACTCCTTTTATTCTTCTTTGTTCAGTTGAGCTTGAGATCTCCCTCGCGGATCCAGCCGATCCGGCGGAAGAAGAGACCGATCAGAGGGGTGAGAACGGCGGGCAGGACGAAGCTGATCAGGCACAGGCCCAGCCAGTCAAATCCGGTGATGGAAGCCCGCGTGCCGGCCGCGATATCACTCATCCAGCCGGTGTAGACACCGATCTGTCCCACCAGGCCGCAGGTACCCATACCGGAGGACACGGGCGCGCCGTTCATCTGCAGACGGAAGACGCAGGTGGCGATGGGGCC
>DGGX01000126.1 GCA_002392385.1 Lachnospiraceae bacterium UBA3863 | reverse complement strand
GACGAGATCGACAAGATCTCCAAGAAGGGTGAGAACGTCTCCATCACCAGGGACGTTTCCGGCGAGGGCGTCCAGCAGGCCCTGCTGAAGATCGTGGAGGGGACCATGGCCAGCGTGCCGCCTCAGGGCGGGCGCAAGCACCCCCAGCAGGAGCTCATCCAGATCGATACCACCAATATCCTTTTCATCGTGGGCGGCGCCTTCGATGGCCTCGACCGCATCATCAACAACCGTGTGGGCCGCAAGTCCATGGGCTTCCACGCGGAGGTGAGCGAGAAGAAGGAGAGGGAGATCGGCGAGGTCCTCAAGGACGTGGTGCCCCAGGACCTGATCAAATTCGGTCTGATCCCCGAGTTTATCGGACGTGTGCCCGTGGTCACGACCCTGGAGGGCCTGGACAGGGAGGCGCTCATCGCCATCCTGCAGAAGCCCAGGAACGCCTTGGTCAAGCAGTACCGCAAGCTCTTCGGCTACGACGATGTCCAGCTGGACTTCGATCCGGACGCCCTGGAGAAGATCGCGGATCTGGCCGTGGAGCGGGGGACCGGTGCCAGAGGCCTTCGTTCCATCATGGAGAAGGTCATGATGGACGTCATGTATACCATCCCCTCCGATCCTTCCATCCGCCGGTGCATCATCACACGGCAGGCTGTGGAAGGGACAGGCAGTCCTGTCATCATCCGTGAGGATCCCATCAAGACCATCGCCTGACATCCTGAGAGTCAGACAGTATCCGCACACAGAGGAGCAGAGAGCCATGGTTATTAAGACCGTCAATCTTGAGACCGTCTGTGGCGTGACCAGCAAGATTCCGGCAGGGCGCCTGCCGGAATTTGCCTTTGCCGGCAGGAGCAATGTGGGCAAGAGCACGCTGATCAACGGGCTGATGAACAGAAAATCCTACGCCAGGACCAGCGCCCAGCCCGGCAAGACACAGACTATCAACTATTATAATATCAACGACGCCTTCCACCTGGTGGACCTGCCCGGCTACGGCTACACCAAGGCCAACGTCAATGTGCGCCAGCAGTGGGGCAGGATGATCGAACGCTACCTGCATACCAGCCAGATGCTGCGGGCGGTCTTCCTGCTGGTGGACATCCGCCACGAGCCGTCGGCAGACGACATCCATATGTTCGACTGGATGCTGGAGGCGGGCTGGGCCCCTGTAGTCATCGCCACCAAAGCGGACAAGATCAAGCGCAGCCAGCTGCAGAAGCAGCTCGCCATGATCGTCAGGACCCTGAAGGAGAAGAGCGAGCGCGGCGGAGATATCTCCTTACAGGTGATCCCCTATTCCGGCGTCAGCCAGAGCGGCCGGGAAGAGATCTATGCGCTGCTGGATTCTATGTTGGAGGAGCAGAATGAAAACTTATAAGATCAACCGTGTTTTCTATTCTCTGGGCGTGATCGTGCTGGGCCTGGTGCTCCTGATCAAACCCAGCGCCAGCCTCACCCTGGTCTCCCAGTGTATCGGCGTCTTCCTGCTGGCCGGCGGCGTGCTTTCCGCCGTGACCTCTCTCAGGAACCGGACCGTGTTCACCGGCGCTTTTCTCATGCTGGCGGTGATCCTGGTCGTGCTGGGCATCTGGATCCTGAGCAATCCCTACCGTCTGGCCTCCCTGGCGCCCACGATCATTGGCGTATTCGTCCTGCTGAGCGGCCTTCTCAATGTGGGAGAAGCGGTCGTTGTGGGCAGGAACCAGGGCAGATGGGGATCCTCCCTGATCCTGGGCCTGATCACCATCGGCCTGGGCCTGTGGCTGATCACCCGGGCCTTCAGCATCGCCTCCATCCTGACCCGCATCGGCGGCGCCATTCTCATCTATGACGGCCTGTCGGATCTGCTGATCACCTGGCGGCTGAAGCCGGCCGTGCAGGCGACGGAGCCCATCGACGTGGAGAGCCACGAGGTCTACGAGACACCCGTTCCGGCGCCCGCAGCGGAGACCACGGAGATCCGGGAAGAGGCCCTTCTGATCACGGAAGAGAAGCAGGACACGGCGGAATAAGAATACCCGCGGACGCACCTGCCCCGGGCGGCCGCCACCTGAATAAAGCACACCAGGATCCCCCGGAGGCCCTCCGGGGGATCTTTTTGCCTGTGGGGAAAATAATTTTGTTGACAAACAAGTTATAAGTGTTATAGTAGGCATAGAACAGATGCAAAATCTACATAACGATCCCCTGTTCTGTGAGGAGGAATACTATGAACATTCAGAAATTTACCCAGAAATCCGCGGAGGCGGTGAACCGCTGCGAGAAGCTGGCCTATGAATATGGCAACCAGACGATCGAACAGGCGCACCTTCTGTACAGCCTGATGACCATGGAGGAGAGCCTGATCCCCCGTCTTGTGGAGAAGATGGGCGTGGACAAGGACGCCTTCACGACCAGGACGGAGGCCCTGCTCAAGTCCCTGCCCAAGGTCAGCGGCGGCAACGGACAGATCTATATCGGCGGCGGTCTGAACAAGGTCCTGTTGGGCGCGGAGGATGAGGCCAGGCAGCTCGGCGACGATTACGTGAGCGTGGAGCACCTCTTCCTGTCCCTGATGAAGAACGCGGACCATTCCATGAAGGACCTGCTGAGCGGGTTCGGCATCACCCGGGACGACTTCCTCAAGGCCCTGTCCACGGTGCGGGGCAACCAGCGGGTCACCTCGGACAATCCGGAGGCCACCTACGACACCCTGGAGAAGTACGGCGAGGAGCTGGTGGCCAAGGCCAGGG
>DGGX01000135.1 GCA_002392385.1 Lachnospiraceae bacterium UBA3863 | reverse complement strand
GGGATGACGTTGGGGATCAGGTGCTTGAAGATCCTGCGGGATACACGGATGCCGGTGGCCTCCGTGGCCGTCATGAATTCCTGCTCACGCAGGGACAGGATCTGTCCGCGGACCATACGGGCGATGCCCGGCCAGCCCAGAAAGCCCAGGATCAGCATCAGGTAGATCATACGGATCTGGGGATCCACCTTCATGGCGTCCATGGTGGCGCCCAGAATGATGATGATGGGCATGGAGGGGATGCAGTAGAAAATATCCACTATACGCATGATCAGCATGTCCACCCAGCTGCCGAAATAGCCCGAGATACCGCCCATGATGACGCCGATGGTGGTCTCGATGATGATGACGATGAAGCCGATGTAAAGGGACACTCGGCCGCCGTACATCAGACGGGTGATCATATCCATGCCGTTGCGGTCGGTACCGAGGGGATGCTCCCTGCTGGGGGATCCGTAGGTATCATACACGCGGGTCTCTGTGGACTGCATGACGTTCCAGGCATTTCTGGCCGCGTCGAATTTCAGGGTGTAGGTGTACTGAACACCGTCCGTGTCCGTGAAATTGAACTCGGTCTTGCCGGCCTGGATCTCCGAGATCAGCTCATCCTTGAACTGGCGGGTGAAGGTAACGTCCTGCATCACACCCTGTACGATGTAGTGGCTGACATAGGCGATCTCCTCGCCGTTCTTCAGGACCGCGCCGTCCTCGAGCACTTCATAGTTATCGGCGCCGATGGTGAATGTCTTGGTCTCGCTGTAGTAAGCATGCAGAGCCTGCAGCTGGACCTCAAAAGCCGGTTTGGAGGACCCGTCGCTGCTGGAGACCACGTCATAGGCAGCCAGAGCCGCGACCGAGGAATCGGAGGAGTGATAGATCACATAGAAATTCTCTCCGCCCTGGGTATAATAGTAGCTCTCTCCGCCGCTCTCGAAGGTATCCTTGCCGTTGATATAGGCCAGCATGAACTGGGACTGGGCCAGGGAGGAGAACTTCTCTCCCTCCGGGGAGGAATAACGGAATTCCTTGTTCTCCACGACGCTGGCGTACTGCTTGTTCTGCGCCTCGATCCTGTAGAAGAGCTGGTCCTCCTTATAAGGAGTGATCGCTCCGCCGATGAAGGAGAACACGAACATGGCGATGAGGATGACCATACCGGTCACCGCCACCCGGTTTCTGAAGAAGCGCTTGGCTACCAGAGCGCCGGGAGACAGGGTCTTCACACGGCGGTCATCGTTAAGGGAATACTGACTGTCATCTCCGCCTTTTCCGGCAGCGGCGGAGCTGTCCTTACGGGCTTCTTCTGTGATCTTCTCCGCATGGCGCTTTGTTATGTTCTGGGGAACATTCTGCGCCCGAAGGGGAGGCCGGTCATTTGCGTTTACGTTCTTCATATCGTCGCTCATTCCTGCAGCCTCCTTTCTTTATGCGATGCGGACTCTCGGATCGACGACTGCGTACAGAATATCCGAGATCAGGTTGCCGGTCAGCGTCAGAATCGCCAGGAACACCATGTAGAACATGGAGAAGGGGATATCTCCGCTGGTCATGGACTGGTAGGAGACGAATCCGATCCCGGGGATGGAATAGAGGGTCTCCGTGATCAGCGCGCCGGAGAAGAGGCCCGGGAGCGATCCGCCCACGATGGTGACGATAGGAATCAGGGTGTTCCGGAAAGCATGGTGATAGATGACCTTGTTTTCCGAAAGGCCCTTGGCCCTGGCCGTCCGGATATAATCGGCATTCAGGACTTCCAGCATATTGGTGCGGGTATAACGCATCAGAGAACCTACGCTGATGACTGTCAGCGTAACGATGGGCAATACCATATGGTGCGCCTTGTCCAGGAGCTGTCCTGCGGCGGACAGGGACTGATAATTACGTCCGATCAGACCGCCCAGGTCGAACCATCCCAGCTTGACGCAGAAAACGAGCTTCAGAAGGGACGCGAAGAAGAAGGTCGGCAGCGAGATACCGGCCAGCGCAATGATCGTCACCGCATAGTCTGTCTTGCTGTACTGTTTGGTCGCCGCGACGATGCCCAGAGGGATCGCGATTACGAGTTCGAAGAACATGGAAATCAGGCCCATCCAAAAGCTGAGCCAGATGGTCTCGTGGAACTTCTGCACCACTGGTACGGTATAATACCAGCTGTCGCCGAAGTTGCCGCGGAAAAAGTCCTTCAGCCAGCTGAGATATCCGGGCAGAATGCCCTTGTCCATGTTGTACATGGAAGTCAGCTGCGCCATCCACTCCTCATAACTCTTGGAGCCGGGCTGCATCGAGCGCTGGCGGGCCAGAGACTCGATGTAGGACGTGGGGAGACAGCGCATCAGGGCATAGATGATGAGCATCACGAAGAAAAAGATGATGACCGAGTAAAACAGTCGCTTGATAATGAATTTTCGCAAAAGAAATAACCTCCAATCCTGTCAGATGGGAATTCCCCGGGGCCAGGGGCCCCGGGGTGCGATTCTTTCTTTTCAGAATAGTGAGGTTCAGTTCAAAACCGTATTTTCGATCTCGCTCATCCAGCCATAGAA
>DGGX01000020.1 GCA_002392385.1 Lachnospiraceae bacterium UBA3863 | reverse complement strand
CGCAGGAAGCTTCGCGGGATGAGTTCCGATCTCGTTAAGTCACCCCCGCTCAGGCGCAGGAAGCTTCGCGGGATGAGTTCCGTCTTGCGAAGTCACCCCGCTCAGGCGCAGAAGGCTTCCTGGGATGAGAGTTACAGCCTTCAGTTAACCCGGGCCTGAATCAGAGGCCCATTTCAAATCCCGGTCGCATGGGACGGTTCCCTGCGTAGCCTGCCCTCACACAGAGAACCGTCCCCTGTGTGAGCCCCCTGTGTGATTATAGGGACTTGCGGGAGGTGGCCTTGTCGTTGATCCTGGTGCCGTCTTGTTCGTCGCCGGAGGAGATGAGGTAACCGTTGCCGGACTGGAGGGTGAATGTCTCGCTTCCGGCGAAGGTGCAGGTCCAGTAGTAGCCATCGTCGCCGAAGAGGTCTTCTGTGCCGAACCAGGTCTCGCCGTAGGCCTTGTTCATCTTGTAGGTTCCTGCCGGGAGCCAGATGGTCGCCTTGTTGTCTTTCTTAATGAAGACGGTAGAGACGAGGTCCTTGCCGATGTAGAGCTTGACGAAGGTGTTCATGTAGCCGGAATTGTCGATGGTCAGCTGGGTCGTGTTATTGTTGTATTTGGGGTTATGGTAGACTTCTCCGTCGGCGGGCTGTTTCTGTATGCAGGCCTTGGCCTTCTCGGCCATGTTGGGGAGGTCGTCGTATTTTTTGTCCTTGATGGAATTGTAGAGGAGGTAGGCGTCGTAGTAGCTTTTTTTCTTAAAGAGGTCCTCAGCCTTGTTGTAGGTGATGTGGGCAGCGCAGTGGGTCTTGTAGTCTTTGGAATCTCTGTAGTTTTCGTTGGCAAGAGGAGTGAAGGCCTCCTCGGCAGCTGACCATTTCTTGTCCTTGAAAAGGGCACAGGCCGCCAGGTAGGAGAGGGAGTTCTCGCACTCTTTGATCTGGGCAGGAGTGTCCAGGACGTCACCGGCGCTGCGGAACATCTCGAGGGCCGCCTGAATGGTTTCGGGGTCGTCGGGGGCAGACGCAAGAAGCGCTGCGGCCTGCTGGTAGGTGACCCAGTTCTTGCAGTAGGTATATTGTTCGTGGCAGCTCTGGCCTGTGGCGGAGGCAGTCAGCGTGTTGGAGTTTTTAAAAATGACGGCTTTGTCAATGGGAACGGGGCCTTCTTCGGTTTCTGTGTCAGTCTCGCCTTCCGCGGCGCCCTCTGCGGCGTCTTCCCTGGTTTGTTCCGCGGCATCCTCCCGGGCTTCTTCTGTAGCTCTTTCAGGCGCGGGATCACTGCCTGCCCCGGAAGCGCCGTCCTGGGACCGCACGGCGTCGATGAGGAATTCAGAGGCATATCTGGGCGTGGTCTCGTAGGCGCGGGGGCCGTCCTCGTCTTCAATGATCAGGAAGACCTCGGGGACAGTCGTCAGTTCTTCCGGCGCGTCATCGCCGGATCCGTCGAAGTAGAGCAGGTACATGCCGGATCCTGTCTCAAAGTCTGTCCGGATGATATGGAGGTAATTCATATGGTTGATCACATCGCCCGCCTTGAAGCTCATGGAGATCGTGTTGTCCTCCCCGCGGGTGAAGGCCTGGTAGGTGTGGTGGATGTCGTCGGGGTCAACCAGCGTTATCCTGCTCCAGGCATAGGTCAGGTTGGATGCCATCTTTTCATTGTCAAAATCCCACTGAATGTAGATATCTCCGTCTTCATCCAGGGAGACACTTGTGAGGTGCATGCCCATCTTATCGTCATCGGCGGAAACAGTCCCGCCGATCCCCAGATCTTGGATGACCTTCTCCGGGCCGCTCAGGGCGGCTCCCGGAGCGCCTCCGCCGGCACAGCCGGACAGGACAGCGATGCAGAACGCGGTGATCATTGCCAGAATTCTTTTCATAATCTCTCCATCCCCTTTCGTATGTGCAGGGCGGTCCTGCGTTAATGGCGGCGGGACCTCTGTGCACAGCCTGGTCCCGGATCAGTTCTTATGGTCTCAGTATAGTTGGGGAGAGGGGCGGCCTTGTCTGCGCCGCGCATACAATCCGCAAAAAAATGCCGTGCATTCCCCGCGGGAAGAGGGATGCACGGCGTTATCTGATCAGAGTAAAAAGGAGGGTCAGGGTGTCACGGGATAGGCATCGGCCCCGCTCGTACGGACGCGCCAGAGCTTTCCGTCCTGTTCGCGGTTCAGGTAGAAGATCCAGTCACCGGCGACGTTGAAGGACCCCGTTTTAGACGGCACCACCGTGTACTGGGTCTTTCCGTCTATGGACAGCCATTCCAGCGTCTCTGTACTTCCGGACAGGAAGAAGATCCCCCCGTCCGTTACATTGAGTGAGTGGAAGCTCCCTCTTTTGAGAATCTCGGGGTCTCCGCCGCTGAGGTTCATACGGATCAGTTCGTGGCCGGTCGAGGCGTAGATCATGCCTCCGCAGATACACAGGTCCTCATAGGCGCTGCTGCTGACTACGTCCTGGTTGCCGCCGTCAGGGTCACTCTTGCAGATGGAGTCTCCGAGATCCGGGGCCAGGTAGTAGAGACTGCCGTCCACGACCTGCAGGCAGCGGTAGGACATGGCGCCGTTGAGCTGGGTCAGGGATCCGTTCTCCGGATCGACACGGTAGAGGTAGCCGGTCCCGTCTCTGTCGTAGAGGTAGAAGGTGTTCTCAAAGATGCTGAGTTCTCCGTCCGGTCCTTCACAGACCAGGGATTCGCTGCCGGTGTCAGGATCCAGGCGCAGGACCTGTCCCTCCGCGCAGCAGAAGAGAGCACCGTCATGGAACTGGAGGCACCGCACACCGGGGATCTCGGCCAGAATACGGACTTCCTCGGTGTAAGGATCCATGCGGCAGACAGCATCGCCGGAGAGATAGTAGACCGAGTCGGCGTCCGAGGCGGCGACAGCCCCTGTGTCTGCCTGATAGTTGCCGGGGAGGTTTCCGACAGTCGGATCATAGGAAGCGCCCCGGATATCGATGCCTGGCGCGTCGGAAAAGCCCTGGACATAGCCCTCCGAGTAGCCGGGGGTGTATCCCCGGACGTCTCCGGACCTGCGGCCCTGCAGGGAGCCTCTCTGCCAGACCAGACGGAGCAGGCAGAGGAGGACCAGGGCGCCTGCCGCGGCGGCAAGGACCGGGACCGCCCGGCGGGCCGGATGAGTCTGCCGGTTAATGGCCCGCAGGAGAGCATCCGTGTCCTCGAACCGGTCTGCGGGGTCAAAAGCGATACAGCGGCTGATCAGATTGAAGAGGGCAGGATGTATGGAGGAGGTCTGAGCCTCCTTTTTTCTCAGCTGTCCCGTGGACATAAAGAGCATGAGCATACCCAGGGCGTAGACCTGGGCTGTCGGGGCGGAGTGGTCCGTCACATCCAGCTCCGGAGGCATGTAAAGGTCCAGAGAGGCTTCCGACACATGGCAGTCTCCGAAACGGAACTGTCCCGCGTCATCTGCCAGTATGTTGTCCGGATGGATGCAGACATCCGGCCCTTCTTCCCGCGCCGCGCCGCGGAGCCGTTCGGAAGCGCAGAGCCTGCCTATGACAGCGAGGATCTCATGATCAGAGAGTGTCCCCTCCTCCGCGACAATCCGGGAAAGTGTGCGTTCTCCCTTGATGGAATCAAGCTGTTTATTCTTTCCGGCCACTTCCGATCACCTCCCCGTGTACAGCGGGTGGTCGTTGGACCCGTCCGTCCGGACACACCACAGTCTGCCGCTGTCTTCTGCGTTGTGGTAGAAGACCCAGCTGCCCGCCAGGTTGAAATCCACCGCGCGGTTGGCGGTGATCCGTCTGTGGATCCTCCCGTCCTCGGAACACCGGATGATGGCGGCGTCCGAGGGATCCAGGAAGAATATCCCGCTGTCGGTCACATTCAGCATCTCCGCCTCCGATTCTGTGAGCGCTTCAGTCTCCCCGGTCTCCGGGCTGAGACGGACCAGCATCCCGGCACTGTCCGGGCCGACGCAGCAGAGCAGGTCGGATCCCAGGGGACAGAAGCTGCGGCAGGGACCCTCCAGCAGCATGGATACCTGCCGTCCGCTGTGGTCACAGCGATACAGGGAACGGTCCTTCCCGCTGATATAATACAGATACTTCGAGTCCGTGTGCAGAGCCGCACAGTCCTCCAGGCCCAGGAGAGGAGAGGTCGTCCCCTCGCGCGGATCCAGCCGGAGCAGCCCGTCCTCTGTCAGCAGATAGAAATCCCGTCCGGATATGTAGAGCTCCCCGTCCGTCCCTTCCATGAGAACATTTCTGTCGGCTGTGTAGATCCCGGACTGTCGGAGTCTGCGGCCGGCGGTATAATACAGCCACCCGTCCGCGCAGCTGAGACCATGGGCGTTCCTGTCCTTGACAAGAGGCCTGAGATCGGTGCCGCCCAGTGTCATGCTCCAGATCCCTCCGTCTCCGGAGAAGAAGAGGAGACCCTCATTTTCCGCGGCAAAAGCCCCGCCGGGAACGGACATATTGGCGGAGACAGCACCCCTGACTTCCTCGGAGGCGGCATCGATCCTCTGAAAGACAGGGCGGGAGGCGTAGCCTTCTGTATAGCCGGCCGTATAGCCGCGGTCATAGCCGTGCTTTTCGGAAGAATCCCGCTCTGTGAGGTAGCCCGCGCCATAGGAGACGCCCGACAGCAGCAGGATGGCCGCCGCCAGCCCGGCCGCCGCAGCCCGTCTCTTTCTGCCGGCGGCCCGCGCGCTGTCGTCCCTGCGGATGAAGGCACAGAGCTCGTCCGCACTCCGGATCCTGGCCTTGGGGTTGAAGGCGATACACTGTTCGATCAGTTCACGGAGCCGGTTATTGACGATCTGGGCCTCAAGATCCGTACGCACCGTCCCGCCCGTGGAGAGAAACAGGAGGACGACGCCAAGAGAATACAGATCGGAAAGCGGTGTCGTCTGTTCGAAGCCGTACTGCTCCGGGGAAGCGTAGTCCAGTGTCAGGATCACGGTGGTGTCCTGACGGCGCTGCTGCTTGTGCTCCCTGGCAATACCGAAGTCGATCAGGTGTATGCTGCCGTCTCTTGCGACGATGATGTTCTGGGGCTTGATATCCCTGTGGATGACCGGAGGCGTCTGCCCGTGCAGGTAGCGGAGGATCTCCCCGATCTTCAGCGCGATCCCCAGGACATCCTGCGCGGTCAGGACCCCTTTGCCGGTGACGACATCGTACAGGGTGCGGCCCTCCACATATTCGCGGACGAGATAATGCTTCCCGTCTCTTTCAAAGGCGTCCAGGACCTTGGGAATGCCGGGATGGTCCAGCCGCTCCAGGAGACGGGCCTCCTCGATGGCGTCTTCTTCTGTATTGTTCTGCGTCACCCTGAGCAGCACGGCCTTTCCGTCCTCCTTGCTCCGCAGAACATACAGGGCCTTTCTGCCCTCCGGATCTTTGCGCAGACAGCTCTCGATCTCATAAAGGGCAAGGAGCTCCTCCGGCAGCTTCTCCTGGGGGATCAGTTCCCGCAGGGATTCCCGATATGCCTGCAGGAAGAGCTCCGCGTCGTCCCCACCGGACGCCGCCGGCGCCTCGGGCTCAAGGATGCGCGGAGACATGGTCCCGCTCAAGGAGCCGGTACCGGCTGACGCTGTGCCGCGGCCCGGCAGGCCGGCCGTTCTCTGACTCATTCCATTCACCTCCCGCTTCATTGTCCGCGCCGGCTTCCGGAACCATCCGGCATAAAGCTGCGGCGTCATCAGGACAGGGACCAGTACAGCGCAGAAGAGTATGTAACCATAGGTAAAGGTCGTCGCAGTTTCCAGCCCTTTTCTCGTCATCAGGAAGACTCCCCGGTCCAGACACAGGAATGCGATAACAGGGAACAGGGGGTTAAGCTTCATATAGTTCAGCAACTCCCGCAGGCCTTCCGAAAAGCTGTAGCGCAGGTCATCGACGCTGGTCGCCGCAAAAGGCACCGTGATCGGATGGATCTTGTTGAGCAGGTACCTGCAGGCTCCGGCCAGAAAGGAATAGGAATGCCCGATAAAAGAGACAGCGATCATGAGTGTATAGGGAACAGTCTCCGGAATACCCTCCGGCAGCCGCCGCCGCATCCATATCCCCCGGAAAGAAGGGGGCAGGATGAAACAGAACATACATAGCAGGAAGCCGGCCCACAGCAGATGGATATTGCCGAAATAGCACTCTATGAGGACCGTCGGGAACAGGAGGACCTGGTTGATCACGGAGCAGAAATACATCAGCATATAGAGCCTGTCGCAGCCGCGGATCCTGCTCCGGGACACAGTACCGTCAAAGATCATCTCAAACAGCCCGTAGGCATATCTGTACTGCTTTCCGGTCTCCTCCGTGAAGGTGCGGCTGGCGGATTCCGTAAATTCCAGGCCCCTGAGCTGGGCGTATTTGCCGTGGTAGCCCATACTGTAGAAACAGAGCGCTTTGTCATAGTCCTCGGAGACGCGGTTCTCTGACCAGTTGCCGCATTTTTCCAGGATATCCCGGCGGAGGAAAACATTGTGCCCCACCAGGGGGACGAAGAATCCCTGCAGGGCCTTACAGGGCCAGATGTTGTGGAAGAGGTTGTTGACCTGCCGGCCGGTCGTGCCGGTGAAATAGTTCTCGCGGAGATTGTCAGCCAATGTGGCGCACTGCACATAGGCCAGCTTTTCATCCGTGCCGAACTCCGGCACGATTGCCTCGATGATCCTCTCCCTGATACCGGAATCCTTGTCCAGCAGCAGAATGACATCGTGTGTCACGATATCTCCCTCCGCATAGCCTCCCGCGAAGGGGCCGCCTTCTTCCGTGAGGACATCGGTCCGGGAGCCGGCTCTCATCGCGCTGCCGAGACGGAGCGTATAGTTCAGATTGGAGGCCTTTTTAAAGAGACCGCGTCGTCCCGCTGCCGGACGGACTACATAGCCGATACCGTTCTGTCTGTAGAAACGGATCCGTTCGGCAGCTCTGCGCTCTCCGTCCGTGAGTTCCGGGGAGTCTGCCTGCAGGATCCTGTCCACAGTCTCCGCGCTGCAGGATCCGCCGACCAGAGGGGCGATACCGTCGTCCGAAACGACGACATTGGCCTTCACACCGCAGTAGCTGCGATAGCGGGCTGCGGCGGCGAGACTCTGCCGGAGCGTCCTAAAGATCATATCATTGTTTTCTTTATAGACCGGTATACTGATCGTGACCGGAAGCAGCTCCTCCCGCGGGACCTCCCTGCGGACGGTGTTCATGTAGTATTTGCGGTTGATCCCGATCTCACCGGAAAGGATCCCGCAGACAGACGGCTGCAGGGACCACAGCAGGTCAGCCGTATAGTACAGGGGATAGATGAAGAAGATGAAGGAGAGGAAGAGACGGAAGGCAAGACGGAGAGAGAAACCGTAGGCGATGAGGAGGCCGCCGTGCGCGACGGCATCCAGAATGAGCACCAGGACATACAGCCAGACACTGCAGGCCCGGTTTCCCATTGCCTCCGGTATTCTACGTCGTTTCTGTCCCTGTCCTTTTCTCATATCAGTTTACTGCTCCGGACTGTCCTCAAAGGGGTTGATGCCCAGCTCGGCAAAAGCGAGCCAGCATGTCGCCGCGATACTTCGGGTATTGTTGTACTCCCACAGCTGGTCAGTGCCGTCAATGACAAAGCCGGTGGAAACACCGTCTCTGTCGGCTGCCGGTATACAGCCGTCTCTGTCCGTCTGCGTCTTCAGATAGGCCATGACCGCGTTGAATTTGTCCCAGCTCTCCATGCGCTTGTAGCATATCGCCATCTGGGCTGTCCCTTCATTCCAGATCCCGTCCAGGTCACCGGCGCTGAAATCAAATCCCGCACCGACCGACATTCTTTCCTCCACAAAGGAAAGAACACCATACGCATCCTCCAGATCCTCCGGAAAAGCCAGCACAGACAGAGTGTTGGCATCCAGAGGGATGACGCCTTTACTGATCGTGCGGCCGTCCTCCCGTGTCCCCGTATAGAAGCAGCCAAGCTCCGGATCATACATGGAGAGGACGAACTGCCTGGCATACACGGCCCCGGCCCTGTATTCCCGGGCTCGGTCCGGGTCACAGTCCGCGATCTCCCGGGCCAGTGCGTTCAGGGCACAGGCCAGCACAATGTTATGCTCTGTGGACTGGTAGCTGATCCTGGTCTGCGACTCGTCCCAGCCCTCGTATCCCGCCGTGAAGCCTCCCTCTTCGGAGCGCAGCGTGAGCAGGAAATCCGCGGCCCGGACTGCTGCCGCCAGATACTCCGCCTGCTTCTGGGGAGAAGCGGTCCGCGCGGCTGTGCACAGGGCCAGGACCGTCCAGGCCACATTTCCCGTAGAGGTGGATACCGTATAGTTCTCCTCCTGCCATTTTCCGTCCTCCCAGAATCCCGGGAGACGGATACTCACATTGCCGGGCGTGAGGGTCCTGCCGGAGTCACTGCGCGGATCCCCCGCAATATAGACATTCCTGAGACGCCCGTCTTGAAAGGCCCTGTCGTGAGACTGGGCAAAGACTATGGCATCCGCTATCATTTCTGCCTGTCCCGCCGCGCCTGCCCGGGACAGAAGGATGACAGCCAGTGCGTTATCATACAGATATGCATACTCCGAAGCCTTCTCGCGCTGCTCAGAGCCCGCGATAAAGCCTCCCCTGGCCTCCGCCTCCGCGGCGATATAAGCGGCTGCCGCAGACCTTGCCGCGATCTCCGGGGAGATGGGGACAGAATCCACAGTGCGTGAGCACCCCGCCGCCAGGGTCAGGATCATCCAGAAGAGCAGGATCTTCAAGGTTACAGTCCTTTTACCCATTCTGACCTCCTTTCACAGCCCGGCTTCCTGCTTCCTATACACTTATACCACCTCCGCGTCTCTCTCTTGTCTGCGCGAAGCATACACATGTACCTCATTCTTCCTCTGTTCCGTCGTCCAGAGGCTGCAGCCCCACCGACAGCATAAAAGAATACGTCTTCTCGATATCATATCCGTGGTTGATCGCGAAGATCACGGCTGCATCCCTCTTGATCAGCGCATGCAGAGCCCCGCACTGCGTCACCGACAGCATCCTCTGCGTCGTCTTCAGGTCCAGCGACATGGCCAGGGCGATCAGCAGATAATAATCCCGCCTTCCCTTCCTCCGCCCCTCCATGAGCTGATATCCATAAACACGCGACAGATTAGCCTTCCGGATGACATCACTCTTCTTCATCCCTGTTTCCCTGAGAAGACCATCAAAGAAAGAACGGACATCCTCATTCAGATACTCCGCCCAATCCTCCGGAAAACTGTCCCCCTTCAACACCTCCTGCATATGCTTCGTGTCCAGGGTCCTCTTCCTGCTGTCTTCAGAATTCTGCATTATCTTTCGACCTCCATCTATATATCAACAAAATAGTGCATGCCATAAAACGAAATCACATTAATATCATACCCTGTTTCTGGATTGCGGTAAACAAGACGAGGCTCACACAGGGGAGGCTCACACAGGGGACGGTTCCTTGTGAGAGCCTATGTTTCCGCCGTTCAGGGGCGATTTGGGGCAGTTCTCACACAGGGGACGGTTCTGTGTGTGAGAACTGCCATAATGAAAAAACACGCTGCAGCCGCTCGCACCACGGATCACTTCGCAGTGACACACTAAGGCCCTCCCAATGTGTCTGACGGGCAATGATCACAACTCGTCCCCCGTTCCGATGAACGGGGTCCTCAGACAGGTGATCAATGAGCGGCGCGGCTGAAACCGCACCGCTCAGCCCGTCAGACGCATAGGGCGGGCCAAGTGTGTCAAACTGCTCGTTCTAAGTGGTTCTCGCGGCTGCTGCGTGTCCTTTTATGTATGGCATACCGGGCAAAGGACCTTCTTCCGTGCGGTCCTCAGAGGAATGTTCCTTGTGTGGCCCTCCCCAGTGTGGGCCAACGCGGCTAAGTCACCCCGCTCAGGAGCAGGAAGCTTCCTGGGATGAGAGTTACAGCCTTCAGTTAACCCGGGCCTGAATCAGAGGCCCATTTCAAATCCCGGTCGCATGGGACGGTTCCCTGCGTAGCCTGCCCTCACACAGAGAACCGTCCCCTGTGCGACCCGCAGAAAACCTGGCATTTCTGCCATTTCAACCTCGCGCTCACACACAGAACCGTCCCCTGTGTGACCCTGTGTGAGCCTCTCCCCTGTGCGGGAGTTTTGTGGTATGCTTGTGTGGTGTGGGAGATCCACACGAGAACAAGAATATAAAGCAGGGAGATGAAACTGATAATGAGTGAGCAGAGAGTTCAGAGTATGCAGTTTGGCAGGCTGACGATGGGGGTCTGTTATTATCCGGAACATTGGGATCGGGCGCTGTGGGGAGAGGATCTGGACCGCATGCTGGCGGCGGGGATCTCCGTCGTGCGGATCGCGGAGTTTTCGTGGACGATGCATGAGCCGGAGGAGGGGCATTATGTCTTCGGGCTCTTTGATGATTTCCTGGAGCTCTGTGCGGAGAAGGGGATGCAGGTCATTATGGGGACGCCTACGGCGACGCCGCCTGCCTGGCTGACGACCAGGTATCCGGAGGTCTGCAACTGTTCTATCGACGGCACGCCTTATGTGCATGGCGCACGCAGGCATTATAATTACAACGCGGAGATCTACAGGGAGAAAAGTGCGGGGATCGTGGAGGCCATGGCATCGCACTATGGGCAGCACCCGGCTGTGATCGGTTGGCAGATCGACAATGAGATCAACTGCGAGACGGATGAATTCTACTCCGAGGCGGACAGCGCCGCTTTCCGCGCTTGGGCCAGGGAGCGCTACGGGACCCTGGAGGCCCTCAATGAGGCGTGGGGGACGGCGGTCTGGAGTCAGACCTATACGGACTGGGAGGAGATCCGGGTGCCGGGGCATGTCCTGAACGACGGCCATAACCCCCACATGAAACTCGACTATTACCGCTTTGTCTCGGACAGCGCGGTGCGGTTCACGCGGCTGCAGGCGGACATCCTGCGGAAATATAAGAAGCCGGGCGATTTCATCACCACCAACGGCCTCTTCGGGAATCTGGACAATCACCGGCTGCAGGATGACTGCCTCGATCTGTATATGTACGACTCCTATCCCAACTTCGCCTACGGGCTGAACAGGGAGGGCTACTACCGTGCGAGAAAAGCCGCGGAGGCGCCTTACAGCACAGGGGATCTGGAGGATCGACGCTGGTCCATGCACCTCGCCGAGACGCGCAGCGTCTGCCCGCATTTCGGCATCATGGAGCAGCAGTCCGGACCCGGCAGCTGGACGAACCGCATGGCGGGCCCTTCGCCGCGTCCCGGCCAGGTCAGGCTCTGGGCCATGCAGAGCGTCGCCCACGGGGCGGATTACGTCTCTTTCTTCCGCTGGCGCACCGCGCCCATCGGCACGGAGATCTACTGGTACGGCATCCTGGGCCATGACAACCGGGACAACCGCCGCCTCGCGGAGGTCATGGATTTCGGAAAGGACCTGGAAAAACTGGACCAGGCAGGCCTGTGCGGCGCGGCGCATGTCGCTGCCTTCGGTCTCATCCGAGACTATGACAACCAGTACGACGCGCGCGTGGATGACTGGCACAGCCGCATGGCATGGAAGAGCGAGATGGAGATCTGGGCCGCGTCAGAGCTGTCCCACCGCCCGTTGGATTTCGTCGATCTGCGGGATGAGACGCCGCTCGAGGCCCTCACAGCCTATCCGGTCCTGTTCTATCCGCATCCCATGATCATGACCGAGGCGCGCGCGGCGCTTCTGAAAGCTTACGTGGAGCAGGGCGGCACCCTGGTCCTCGGCGCGCGCAGCGGCTATAAGGACGCGGAGGGGCACTGCGTGATGATGCCTGGCCCGGGTCTGCTGGCGCCTGTGGCGGGCGTTACGGTGGGAGATTTCACCATGGAGGATCCCTCGGAGGAACCGGTCGGACAGGAGATGGACGGGACCGGCTACTCTGCACCGGTCTTCCGAGAGATCCTGGAAGTGCTGGAGGAGACGGCAGATCTCCGTGTACTGTCCCGCTACACAGGAGAGGAATGCTGGTATGCCGGAAAGCCGGCACTGACGGAACATGTCCTCGGAGCAGGCCGCTGCTTCTATCTCGGCGGCGCTTTCTCCAGAGAGATGGTGAATGCGATCCTGGACAGAGCAGGCGCGAAGCTGCCTTGCTTTGCCGGCATGCAGCTGCCGGAAATGGTAGAAGCCGTGGTACGGGAGCAGGACGGCCGCGCATATCTCTTTCTCCTCAATTACGCGCGCCACGAAGTGCTGTGCGGAGCGCCTGAGGGGAGGACCTTCCGTGACCTGCTGACCGGGGAGACACTGGACGGAGCCTTCAGAATGCCGGCTTTCGGCGTCCGGGTCGTCACAGAAGCATGATCGATATTGACAGAATCATGATCGTTACAGACAGAATCATGATTATTACAGACAGAATATGGATATAGAAAGACAGATACAAAACTGCCGCCTGATCGCCCTGGACATGGACGGCACGCTCCTGTGCAGCGACAAAACCGTGCTCCCGGAAACCGTCGAGGACATTGCCGCGGCAGCGGCCAGGGACATCGAAGTGGTCTATTGTACGGGGCGGTCGACCGCGGAGCTGGCTCCCTATGTCGGCTCTCTGACGAGCATGCGCTATGCCGTCTGTACGAGCGGCGCGCTGGTCTACGATCTGCGGGAGAAAAGGTGCCTTCACAGCGCGCCGATCCCGATTGAGGTGATACAGGAAGTGATCCGGATCCTGGGCGAGGACTGCGGCATGTACCAGTTCCTCACAGAGACCGAGATCGTGGTGAGGGGCTGCGATGTGACACACATGGCCGATTTTCACATGGGACCTTATCAGCCCCTCTTTGAGAAAATCGCCCGCAGGGTCGACAGTCTGTACGCGGAGACCCTGCGGAGGACTTCCATTCCCAAGGTGAATATTTTCTTCCGTTCCATGGAAGACAGAATGGCGGCTTATGAGAAGGTCCGCCACCTGCCTCTCATGTTCGCCCAGGCGGACATGACGTCCCTTGAGATGACCGCCCCCGGCGTGAGCAAGGCGGAAGGATTGCGGCGCCTGGCGGACCTGCTGGGCATTTCCATGGAAGAAACTGCCGCGATCGGCGACGCCGACAACGACCGCCAGATGCTCGAAGCCGTGGGCCTGCCCATCGCCATGGGAAACGCGGATACGTCGATCAAGTCGATCTGCAGGATCGTGACGGCCGACAACGACCACAATGGGGTAGGAGAGGCGATACGGAGGATCTTGAGATAAACAGCAGGAGGTATCAGAATGTCGGAGATCAAAAGCGTTAAAATGTGCCCGAATGGGAAGTGCCGGCTTCATATTGATAAGAAGACTTTTGGGGCGGATATCGAGTGCTGTCCGGAGTGCGGGGCGAAGCTGGTCTATGGGGCAGTGGAAGAGAAGCCGAAATTCAAGCTTTCGGAGTTTGTGGGACAGGCAGTATTCGAGCGCATTGGAAGTGCCCTTGCGGCACTGATCAGTCCGGAGAAAAAGGACGTGTTCAAAAAGGCCGTCGATCATGGCGGGAAACTGATCAAAGATCTGATGCATAAAGTCAGTGCTGCACTGCATAGGAAGTGATATTTAGGAAAGGGGGACGGTTCTCGATCAATCAGAACCGTCCCCCTGTGTGCAGCAGCTGCAGACATATGCGGAGCAGGAGGCGTGTCTGTGCGTCTTCGAGGTCCATTTCCAGAAGCTTTTCGATGCGCTCCAGGCGCTTGAGGAAGCTGTTGCGGTGAATATAGAGCTGTTCCGCGGTGCGGGAAGCGTTGCTCTCATCATTCAGATAGACGTGAAGGGTCCGGATGTATTCGGACCCTTTTTTCAGGTCATGTTATTCATAATCGCCGAAGTGCCGCCAAATGGCGTATATACGCCATTTCCGGTATAATAGATACATGATCCGGAGGCAGGAATGAACGATAAACTCACCCCTGAAAAACTGAATGACCTTCCCAAGGACGACCTGATCCGTCTGACACTGACCCTGCAGGACCAGCTGTCCCAGGTGAACGCTCGCCTGGATAACCTGACGGAACAGATAGCACTGGCTGTTGTTGTACTTCCGACGAACGACGTTTCTGAAGAAGACCGGATCAGGGAGTTCGGTTCTCTGGATAACTGCCGCCGGATGGAAGATGCCGTCTACCGGCGTCTGATCTATATCCCCGCCGGATGGAAGGTGGAAGAGGCACATGTCGCTGTCTACTGCAGCCGCATCCAAACAGCCGCAGCGCGCTGCCACCGCGAATGATGCCCTGCAGATGATCGCTGCGATCTACCACGCGGAAGGAAAACTGAAAGACCTCACGCCCAGGGAGCGTTTAAGGAAGCGGAAGAGAGCCATGCGCTTATTGTTGGCGACAAGACAAAGGAGGGTCTGACGTATTGTGCGAATCAGGAACCCTATCTCCGCATCTTCCTGAAGGACGGAGAGATCCCGATCGACAACAACAATACCGAAGCCACGATCCGCGGATTCACGATCGGCCGCAAGAACTGGATGATGATCGATACCATCTCGGTGCCAGAGCGAGCGCGGTCATCTACAGCCTGGTCGAGACCGCAAGGGCCATCTTTATCTCTTTCATTCCTAAATTGTATTCCTGCCGGTATTTGAATTTCTGAAAAACTTAAAATGCCATGGAGAAGCCTATGCAGAGCTGCGCCACGATCGCAGCGCCCACAAGGCCGGACACAGTTGTGCCCGCCGCGCTCTCTGAGCCTTTGAAGGTGCAACCAGGGAGAAAGGAGAGTGCACTCTGGACGGTTTCCGCCGCTTCATAGGCACCGCCCTCAGCCACAAGCTCAGAGGTTCCGGCTACTCTTTCCATCGCCCATTCCAGGCCGTCCGGAAGTGCGGAGGCGAACAGGGAGAGGACACCGCCGACTACGGCAGCCAGGATCCCGAGGATTGTGAAGGTCTTACCGTAAGACAGTTTGGCCTCACGCGGAGCCGCATTCTCGACGCCCCACAGCATCTCGGGCCGCGCCACGTAGATAAAGCAGAGGACAGCCGCTGTGATCAGCCCTTCCACAAAGCCGATCGCCAGATGAATCGGCTGCATGGCAGCGAGGAAAACGGTAAAAGGCAGTTCCGTCACACCGGAGAGCATCGTTTCGACCGTTACCGCGAAGAACAGGCACTGTACCAGCAGAACCCCGATCATGGAAAGAAAAGAAAGGGCATATACGTCTCCTATCCGGAAACACATATGCCTTCTGAACATACTCTGCAATTGATATTAATGATAGAAAAGTAAAATGGTGTCTCTCGACAGTCGGGAATGCTTCGGCATTCTTCGCATGGCTTCATGCCACACAAGTGCAATGTAGCATTGACGAATAAGCTTGTC
>DGGX01000090.1 GCA_002392385.1 Lachnospiraceae bacterium UBA3863 | reverse complement strand
GGTTCCAACTGCATTCACATGGTCGGCGGCATCTGTGCCCTGATCGGCGCTTATATCGTAGGACCCCGGATCGGCAAGTTCACACGGGACAAGGACGGAAAGGTCACGAAGATCGGTGCCTTCCCGGGCCACAGTCTTCCGATCGGCTGCCTGGGCGTCTTCATCCTCTGGCTCGGCTGGTACGGGTTCAACGGCGCAGCGGCCGTATCGATCCCGGAGATGGGCAGCATCTTCGTGACGACCACCATCGCGCCGTCCGTGGCGACCGTGGTCTGCATGGTCTTCACATGGATCCGCTACGGCAAGCCCGATGTCTCCATGTGCCTGAACGCCTCGCTGGCGGGCCTGGTGGCGATCACGGCGCCCTGCGATGTCTGTGATGCCGCCGGCGCCATCCTGGTCGGCGCGGTATCCGGCGTGCTGGTGGTCTTCGGCGTCTGGCTCCTGGACAATGTCCTGCACGTGGATGATCCGGTCGGCGCGGTCGCGGTCCATTTCATGAACGGCGTCTGGGGCACTCTGTCCGTCGGGCTGATCGCGACACCTTCGGCACCGGCCTTTGCCAGGGGCATCGGCGACGGTGTGACCTACGGGGCCAACCAGATCGCGGGCGCCGGCCTGTTCTACGGAGGCGGATTCCGCCAGCTGGGGATCCAGTTCCTCGGTATGGCCGCCACAGCCGCCTGGACGGCGGTGACGATCACGGCGGCTTTTCTCATCATCCGGGCGATCTTCGGCCTGCGGGTGTCGGAAGAAGAGGAGATCCTCGGTCTGGACCGCACCGAACACGGTCTGCCTTCGGCATATGCAGGGTTCTCCATCGTGGATTTCTCCACCGGCATGTCTGTGAACGAGAACACGGACCTCGGACAGGAGGATTATGAGAGGGCGGACGAGCTGAGAAAAGACGCCGCGGTGCCGGTCGTCCGCACCGGGCAGATCGGCGGGCGTAACACAGGCATGTACAAGGTGTCTATCATCGCCCGGCATGCAGGCTTTGACAGGCTCAAGAAGGCCCTCAACGACCTCGGCGTCACCGGCATGACCGTGACCCAGGTCATGGGCTGCGGCATCCAGAAAGGCGCCGGCGAACGCTACAGAGGCGTCGAGCTCGACGTGAACGTCCTGCCCAAGATGAAGGTGGAAGTCATCGTCGGCAACATCCCCGTGGACAGGGTGATCGAGGCTGCCAGAAAAGCTCTCTACACCGGCCACATCGGCGACGGCAAGATTTTCGTCTACGACGTGCAGCGGGTCGTCAAGGTCCGCACCGGCGAGGAGGACATGCAGGCACTCAGGGACGTGGAGTAAACAAGAACGCGCAGACCGCGCAGGGGACGGTTCTCGACCGCGCAGAGAACCGTCCCCTGCGCGGTCTTTGACACAGTATCCGGAATCAGATATAGTAGTTACTGTCAAAACGACCAGTCTTTTGAAAGGGGCATTCTTATGAAAGGCTATGCGAATGTTCTGAATGTACTTGTAAGGATCTGCTTCTGGCTCGTGATCATCGGTATCGTGGTTCTCGGGATCGGAACAGCGCTTCTCCTGATCAGTCCCGGCCTGCTGCCGATGGATCTGTCAGCTGTTCCGGGGCTCACAGTGGGCGGAAACGCTGTCAGCATGGAGCTTTTCTCGAGCTTCAGGACACCTATGATGATCCTCATGGGGGCTGTTGTCGTACAGCTTGTGCTGCTGCTGGTCATGCTTTCGAAGATCAGTGCGGCACTGCAGGAAGTCATTGCGGAGACACCATTCTCTGAGAAATGCAGCAAGGCGCTGAATACCGCAGCAGTGCTGACACTGATCAGCGGGATCCTGTCGATCGTGATGAATTTCTACAGTGTATTTGCGCTCAGTGACCTCTCCGGCGGCAACGTGAGCGCACAGATCAGGATCAGCCTCAGTTTTATCGTTACCTTCCTGTTTCTGAAAATGCTCGCGGGCATCGCGACATTCGGCCGGGAAGAGCAGTAACTGCCGAATGAGAGGGAGAAAGGAGGCAGAGAACCGCCTCCTTTCTCCTTTATGATGAGGAGCTTTATGGATCATCAGGTCGCCAGACAGGCATTTCTGAAATCCGTCCCTGTCATGGCAGGGTACATCGTGCTGGGCATCGGCTTTGGCATCCTGCTGCGTGCGGCGGGCTATGGCGTGCTGTGGTCACTTGCCATGGCTGTATTCATCTATGCCGGATCGATGCAGTACGTGGGCGTGAGCCTCCTGGCCGGCGGCGCTTCGGTGATCACCACGGCGCTCACGACATTCATGGTCAACGCCCGCCACCTTTTCTACAGCATTTCCATGATCGACCGGTACAAGGATGCGGGCAGGTACAAACCGTACCTGATCTTCGCACTGACCGACGAGACCTATTCCCTTCTCTGCGACGGCAGAGCGCCATCGGAAGAGGAGGCACATCGCTATCGTTTCCTCGTATCCCTTTTCAACCACAGCTACTGGGTGACCGGCTGCGTGCTGGGGAGCCTTCTCGGGGCGGTTCTGCCCTTTTCCACAGAAGGAATCGAATTCTCCATGACCGCGCTGTTCATTGCTTCTTACACGGAGCAATGGCTTACTTCGCATGACCACATCCCGGCGCTCACGGGACTTCTCTGCACGCTTGTGAGCCTCGTCGTATTCGGTCCGGAGCGCTTCCTGATCTCTGCGATGCTGCTTATCACAGCGGTGCTGACCTTACTGCGCGGCAGAATTTTACAGGAGCTCACACAGGGGACGGTTCCTTGTGAGAATCCGACCGCGGAAGAAAAGAATCCTGAGGAACAGAGCCCTTCGCGGGGCCTCACACAAGGAACCGTCCCCTGTGTGAGAGGAGAGGAGGAGTCATGAGAGCTGTCCTTCTTGTCGCTGTCATGGCGGCGGTCACGATCCTGCTGCGGTTTCTGCCCTTCCTCCTGATCCGGGGAGAGACGCCGCCTTATATTGCCTATCTGGGCCGGGTGCTGCCGCCCGCGATCATCGGCATGCTGGTGATCTACTGCCTGAAGGACGTGCAGCCGGGGGACCCTTCGCAGCTTCTGCCGGCGCTCCTTGGCGCCGCCGCCGTCGTCGGACTCCAGGCATGGAAACGCAATTCCCTGCTCAGTATCCTTGCGGGAACCCTGGTCTACATGGTACTGGTGCAGGCGGTGTTCTGAGAACTGTTCCCCTGAGTGGCCCCTGTGCGGCGCGTTCAATGAAAGAGAGGTATTTATGTCGGATTATTTTGGAAAAGAAGTGCCGAAGCTTGGGTTCGGTCTCATGCGTCTGCCGAAAAAGGGGCTCGGAACGGATGTAGAGCAGGTGAAGAAGATGGTGGATCTTTTCATGGAGGCCGGCGGCACGTATTTTGATACCGCTTATGTCTACATGGGCTCGGAAGCGGCAGCCAGGAAGGCTCTTGTGGACCGCTATCCGCGCGACGCCTATACGCTGGCTACCAAGCTCAACGGATTCATGATGGCACCCACGGAAAAGGCCGCCAAAAAGCAGTTCTACACCAGCCTCGAGCGCACCGGCGCCGGATATTTTGATTTCTATCTGCTCCACGCGCTCATGGAGAACAATTATACGAAGTACGACAAGTTCCATCTGTGGGACTTCGTGCAGGAGCAGAAGGAGAAGGGACTCATAAAACATCTGGGCTTCTCCTTCCACGCCGGCCCGGAGCTGCTCGACAGGCTTCTGACGGCGCATCCGGAGGTGGACTTTGTCCAGCTGCAGATCAACTACGCTGACTGGGAGAACCCGAAAGTCGTCTCCCGCGCCAACTACGAAGTCGCAAGGCGGCACGGCAAGTCCATCGTCATCATGGAACCCGTGAAGGGCGGAACGCTCGCCAGACCGCCGAAGGAAGTGGAGAAACTGTTCAAGGCATACCACCCCGACATGTCCTGTGCTTCCTGGGCGATCCGCTTCGCAGCGTCTCTGGACGGCGTCATCACCGTCCTCTCCGGCATGTCCAACATTGCTCAGATGGAGGACAACCTGTCCTACATGAAGGATTTCAAACCCCTCAACGAGGAAGAGCAGGAGATCATCCGGAAGGCCCAGCGGATTCTCGGCAATTCCTCGACCATTCCCTGCACCGCCTGCCACTACTGCACCGAGGGATGTCCGAAGCAGATCCGGATCCCCGATATCTTCTCGGCCATGAACCGGCAACTCGGCAACGGCCAGATGGAACAGGCCCGCGCCGCCTACGCCGAGGCTGCCCCGGAAGGCCACCGCGCCTCCGACTGCATCGAGTGCCGCCAGTGCGAGAAGGCCTGCCCCCAGCACCTGCCCATCACCGACTACCTGAAGCAGGGAGCCGAGATGCTGGAGAAGTGACAGGCTCACACAAGGGCTCACACAGGGGGCTCACACAGGGGACGGTTCTCTGTGTGAATTCAGCGGCAGAAAAGTAAAAAATCGAGGTATAGGGGCATTTCTGAGCCCTCACACAGAGAACCGTCCCCTGTGTGAGCCCTAACCGAAACAAGACCGCGCGGAGAGGCGTCTCCTGCGCGGTCTTGTTATATGGCGTTACTATTCAGGCTCTTCAGGCAGCCGGCTCCTCGGCGGGCGTGGCAAGGGGCGCGGTGCAGGTCTCGTCCTTTCTGGCCTTGCGAACGAAGAGGATCAGCCTTACCACGAGGATGAGCTCCACGGCGATCAGGAGGAAAGGAATGACTGCGAGATTGTCATTGACGGCCAGGAACTCCTCGGAGAGAGACAGGTCATACAGCGCGTGCAGAAACACGGCGAGCGCGAAGCCGATCCACCGCACGGCAGGCTTCCCGATCCGCTCGCTCTTCCCCAGGTAATAGCCGAGGAGATAGCCGTATCCGGCGTGGGGCAGGGAGAATCCGCGGATCAGGACGATGGGAATATTCGCGTCCAGGTAGATCACCAGACTCTCGATCATGGCGAAGCCGATGGCGGAGACTGTCATAAGAGCCGTCACATCCAGCCAGGAATACGGAAACTGTGTCTTCTTCAGCACGCCCCGGCAGGCCGCGCATAAAGGCCTTAAGACGGCCTCTGCCTCTGATGACATTAAAGCACAAACATAAAAATAAAAAAGTATAAACGGAGCTGAAGTTTAGCATTGACACACTTTTTGTTTTGTGTATAATGTGGAACCGAAGCTGAAGTTTAGCAATAGCAAATTTACAGTTTATTTATAGAAGAATCAGAGAGAAGGCAGATGGAGACAGAACAGGTGAATGCATACATTGGAAAGAAGATCCGAAATCTGCGCAACCGTAACGGACTGACCCTGCAGGAGCTGGCGGACCGGACAGAACTGACCAAAGGATTCCTCTCCCAGTTGGAGAGAGGACTTGTTTCCCCTTCCGTGGTCACACTTCTGGACATCATCGAATGCCTGGGCAGCACACCGGCAGAATTCTTCCAGGAAGAGGAGGAGCAGGTCGTTTTCTCCGAACAGCAGTACTTCGAGAAGATCGACGACGCAGGCAACAGCCGCCAGTGGATCATCCCCACGGCTCAGAAATACCAGATGGAACCCATGCTGGTCACCATCCAGCCCCACCAGACCCTGGAAGAGGACAAGCCCCACACAGGCGAGGAGTTCGGCTACGTCATGAGCGGCCGCATCCAGGTCCACCTCGGGGACAAGACCTACACCGTCAAGACAGGAGAGAGCTTCTACTACCGCACCACCCAACGCCACCGCATCTCCAACCCCGCCAACCGCCCCGCGAAGTATTTATGGATTAGTACACCGCCGGAGTTCTGAATCCCAGGGGATCAAAGTCGCGAAGGTCAGGTGGCATGCTTGCATGACAACGGACCTGAGTGACCTTGAGACCCGCCCCAAGTGCGCCCGTAGTGGGGAAGGGGCCCCACGGAGGACGCTCTTGGGCAGGGACGCGAGAGCGCGAAGCGCGAAGCG
>DGGX01000159.1 GCA_002392385.1 Lachnospiraceae bacterium UBA3863 | reverse complement strand
TCCAGTCAAAAACAGGCATGAAGTTATAGCAGACAAGGCGGATGCCCTCCTCGCCCAGGTTGCGGAGGGTCTCGATATAGTTGTCGATATACTGGTCTCTTGTAGGCCGGCCGAGCTTGATGTCCTCGTGGACGTTGACGCTCTCGATGCCGGACAGGTTGAGGCCGGCAGCCTCGACCTCCGCCTTGAGGGCGTGGATCCTCTCGCGCGTCCAGACCTCGCCGGGCATGGTGTCATAAAGGGTGGTGATGACGCCCGTAACGCCGGGAATCTGGCGGATCTGCTCAAGCGTCACAGTGTCATGTCCGGTACCGTACCAGCGCAGTGTCATTTCCATGAATATACCTCCTGAACATTCTGTTCTGATTCTTTTTAACTTATCCCCGTGATGTTTCTTTCGGTATCTATATTATTCCATTTTTCCCCTCTTTTTCCTATTGATAATCTTGCCGGCTACATTGCATTTCTTGCTTTATAGTGAAAATCTTTGTAAAATGAACAGAGACGGAGGGGCAAAAAGGCCGTCCCACAAGGTCAGGAGGCAGAGGGATATGCGTCAGGAACTGCGGGCAAATTTTACGACAAGACAGTACATGCTGTCCCGGGACTATGAACTTTACTACTATAGTGATCAGCGCCTTCAGCAGATCCCGGTGCACGCGCACGATTACTACGAATTCTATTTCTTCGTGGACGGCCGTGTGTCCATCCGGATCCGGGACAGGGTCTTCCGCCTGCGCAGCGGGGATGTGGTGATCATACCGCCCGGCGTCATGCACCAGGCCGTCCAGGATCCGGAGAAGGAGGGGGAACACGCCCCGGCCTACAGACGTTTTGTCCTGTGGATCAGCCCCGATTACCTCCAGCAGCTCATGTCCATGGGAGGCGATTTCTCCCGGCTCCTGCAGGCGCCCCACAGCGAGGCGCTCAGCGGACGCGTGATGCATCTGGACGAGATCGCCTTCAATGCCGTCCAGGCCCGCGTCTTCTCACTGCTGGAGGAGATCCACACCCAGCACTACGGCTGGGAGGTCTTTGTCTCCCTGGGCTTCGCGGATCTTCTCATGCGGCTGACGAGGATCTCCTACGAACAGGAGAACCGGGGCTCCCTCTCCCGCACGCCCGGGACCCTCTATGAGAGTGCCGTCCGCTACATTGAGAGCCATATCGAGGAACCCCTGACCCTGGATATCCTGGCGGACAGGCTGCACGTCAGCAAATATCACCTGGCTCATTTATTTAAGGAAAAGATCGGCATCTCCCTCCACAGATATATTACAAATAAAAGGCTCTCCCTCTGTCTGGACGCTCTCTTCGCCGGCGACCAGGCCGGCGAGGCCTGTGTCAGGTTCGGTTTCACCGACTATTCCTCATTTTACCGGGCTTTTATGAGGCACTACGGCATATCTCCCAGACAGTATCTGCAGCAGCACAGGAAGGCGGAAAAGGTCTGACTTCCGCACTTTGTTACCCAGAATTCAAATTTCTGTAATAAATTTTTTAATAAATTTGTAATATTCGTTTGATTTTCGTCACATCATGGTGTACAATCGTCTCATGAAAAAGTGATTGGCTACATCTGAGCCTGTTTGAGATGAGGGGATACCGATGAGACGAGGACTGAAATACAGGATCGTTGTTTTCTTACTTGCACTGCTGATGGCAGGCGGGACCATGGCTGCGGCTCCCTGCGCCGCGGTGACCGTAGAGGCCGCCCAGGCCAAGGCCAGGAACGGCTGGGTCAGAAAGAGCGGCAAGTGGTACTACTATCGCTCCGGCAAGAAGAAAAAAGGCTGGGTGAAGGTCAGTAAGAAATGGTATTACCTTCATAAAAGCACCGGCGTCATGCAGACCGGCTGGAAGAGGATCGACGGCAAGTGGTATTTCCTTGATCCCAAATCCGGTGCCATGAAGACCGGCTGGCTCATGGTCGACGGCAGCTGGTATTTCCTGAACACGAAATCCGGCGTCATGCAGACCGGCTGGCTCCAGCGCGGCAGCAAATGGTACTATATGGACAAGACCTCCGGCGTCATGTCGACAGGCTGGATGCAGGATGCCGGCAAGACCTACTACATGGACGCTGACGGCGTTATGCTCACCAAGCTTCAAACGATCGACGGAAAACAGTACTACTTCCGGAGCAGCGGCTATATGTACACCGGCGGCTGGAAGATGGTCAGCGGCAAGCTCCGCTTCTTCGGCCAGGACGGCGTCATGGCCGTCAACACCACCGTCACGGTGGACGGCGCAGCCTGCGTCTTCGATGTAAACGGTGACCTGACCAACCAGGATGAGCTCCCCGATGCCCTGAAGGCACATCTGGACGAGCTCACAGGCGCCGCCAAGGCGACCACCGCTGCCAATACCGCCGCGGCCAGCACCACCGCTGCGACGACCACCTCCGGCAATACCAGCAAGGGCAAGTATACCGCCGCTTTTGTCACCAAGAACTGCGGCATCACCGGCAAGCGTGCTCAGTTCGTGGCCGACATCGCCAACGCGGTGACCAAATACGCACCTTCCTACGGCATCAAGGTCTACAGCCCCGTCATCGCGCAGGCGATCCATGAGAGCGCCTGGGGCGAGTCCACACTGGGTGCCAAGTACCACAACTACTTCGGCCTCAAGTGCGGCACCACCTGGACCGGCAAGAGCGTCAATGTCAAGACCACCGAGGAGTACACGGTGGGCAAGATCTCCGTCATCCGCGACAACTTCCGCGTCTATGACAACCTAGACATCGGCGTCAAGGGCTACTTCGAATTCATCCAGAAGGACCGCTACAAGAACCTCAAGGGCGTCACCTCTCCCAGGAAGTATCTGGAGAATATCAAGGCCGACGGCTATGCCACCGGCAGCCAGTACGTGACCAACACCATGCGTGTCATAACCACCTACAACCTCACCGTGTTCGATCCCAAGTAAAGCATGTATTCCACTGAATTTGACCTGCACAGGAAGATCATTCCCGAGCCGCTCTCTGAAGAACAGCAGCTGCTGGACCGGCGCTTCATGCGCGCGGCTCTGCGGCAGGCTGCCAGGGCAGCGGCTCTGGGCGAAGTCCCCATCGGCGCCGTGATCGTCTGTGACGGCCGTATCATCGGCCGCGGCTACAACCGCCGCAATACCGATCACACCACGCTGGCCCACGCCGAGATCACCGCCATCCGCAAGGCCTGCCGGCGGACAGGTGACTGGCGCATGGAGGGCTGCACCCTCTACTGCACCCTGGAGCCCTGCCCCATGTGCGCCGGCGCCCTGGTACAGGGGCGCATCGACCGGGTAGTCATCGGGGCGGACAGTCCCAAGAACGGCTGCGCGGGCACCGTGCTGGACCTGCTCCGCAATCCTGCCCTGAATCATCAGGCACAGATCACGCGGGGGGTCCTGCGGGAAGAATGCACCGCCATGCTCCAGCAGTTTTTCGCGGACATGCGGGCGCGGAGAAAAGCAGAGAAAAATGCCGCAAAAGAAGAGGGATGAATTGCCGCAGGTTGACAATTCTCCCTCTTTTGAGTATAGTAATCCATGTTAAACAACTTGATCCTGCTCTGCAGGGTGAAGTCCTGACAGCTGCTCCCACCGGTTTCCGTGCGGGTCTTGCGCAATGCCAACCCGTGAACCGTGTCAGATTGGGAACAAAGCAGCACTAAGCGGGACCTGCCATGTGCCGCAAGGGTGCCTGGCGGAACCGTGGGTGCAGCTGTGAGGGCTCCGCCAGGCGGGGCATTCTTTCTGAAGGTCCGTACATATACCGGACCGGGGCTCTCCCGAAGAGCCGCAGGTGATAGACTATGAGTCTTCAGAATATCATGGATATGACTGACTGCACGCTCTGTCCCAGGAGCTGCAGGGCTGACAGGGCCCACGGAGAACCGGGCTACTGCAAGGAAACGGCTGAACTGGATCTGGCCAGGGCAGCCCTCTACCACCATGAGGAGCCGGTGATCTCCGGCCGCCGCGGCAGCGGCGCCGTCTTCTTCGTCGGCTGCAATATGGGCTGCATCTACTGCCAGAATTACGCCATTGCCAAGGCCATGTCCGGCCAGCACGTGTCTCCGGGCAGGCTTTCCGAGATCTTCCTGGAGCTGCAGGATCAGGGAGCCGAGAACATCAACCTGGTGACCGCCTCCCACTACCTGCACATCGTCATTCCCGCCCTGGAACGCGCCAAGGCCGAGGGACTGACCATCCCGGTGGTCTACAACACCGGTACCTATGAGCGCGTGGAGGCCATCCGTGCCCTGGAGGGCCTGGTGGATGTGTACATGCCTGATTTCAAGTACATCTCCCCCCGTCTCTCTCTGGCCCTCTCCCACACGCCCGACTATTTCCAGTACGCCTCCAAGGCCCTGGCGGAAATGGTCAGACAGCAGCCCCGTCCCCTCTTCTCCGACGGTTCCAGCGAGATCGACTGCGTTGACGATGCCGACGACCCGCTGATGATCCGCGGCGTGCTGGTGCGCCACCTCTGCCTTCCCGGCTGCGGGGAGGACAGCCGCGATATCCTCTCCTATCTCCACAATACCTACGGAGACAATATCTTCATCAGCATCATGAACCAGTACACTCCCATGCCGCAGGTCAAGGATGATCCGGATCTGGGCAGGACCCTGCGCCAGGAGGAGTACGACGCCATCGTGGACTACGCCATCGGGCTGGGGATCCGCAACGGCTTCATACAGGAATCCGGCACCGCCTCCCGGCGGTACATTCCGGCCTTCGACGGGACCGGGATCTGAGACAATAAAAAACGGGCGCCCCGCGGGGCACCCGTTTTTTCATTTCTCTACTGTCTGTCTCTGGAATCCAGATACCGCATATAGGCGCTGACCATCATGGCGATCCGCAGAGTCATGGCATCCTCAAAGGTGCGGATATCCAGGCCGCAGCTCTTCTGCAGCTTCTCGATCCGGTACACCAGGGTGTTCCTGTGCACGAACAGCTGTCTCGAGGTCTCTGAGACGTTCAGGTTGTTCTCCAGGAAGGTGTTGATCGTCGTCTGCAGCTCGTTGTCGAACTCCGGCAGCGTGCTGTCCCCGAACACCTCCCGCAGGAACATTCTGCAGAGGCCCACGGGAAGCTGGTAGATCAGGCGTCCGATGCCCAGCTCGTTGTAGGAGCTCACGGTATGCTCCGCCCGGAAGATCTTGCCCACGTCCATGGCCATGCAGGCCTCCTTATAGGACCGTGACAGCTCGCCCAGCTCGCCGACGATGGTGCCGTAGCTGGCCCGCACCTTGACCATGGCCTCCATATTGAGCATGGCCACCGCCGTCTGCGCCGTCTCCTCCAGCTGGGGATAATCCTCCCGGGTCTCCAGGGCCTTGATCAGGATCACCCTGTTCTCATCCACCTCTGTCAGATAGTCACCGCTGTTCACTGTGAACAGGCCGGAGAGCAGTTCCGAGGCGATCCGGTCCTCCTCCGTCTGCACCTCGAAGAGCAGGATGGCCCGCGGCACCTGGTAAGGGATCCGGAGCTTCCTGGACCGGTTGTGGATATCCACCGGCAGGAGATTGTCCAGGAGCAGGTTCTGGAAGAAGCTGTTGCGGTCCAGCTTGTCCTTGTAGGCATCCACCAGATGATGGAGCTCCGCGGCTGCCATTCTGGCCACCATAAAGGTATAATCGCTGTCCCCGCAGGCAGTCAGGATCAGGACCGTCTCATCGTCATCACGCACCTTCAGGGAGTAGCTGTTGCCGATGATCTGGCTGTCCACGGCGGACGCCGTCAGCCCCGCGATCAGATGAGAGTCCGGCACTGTCATGTTCTCTGTGGCCGCGAGCACATTGCCGGCCGGATCCTGCACGCAGAATTCCGTGCGTGTGATACTGCGCAGCTCTTCCAGACAGGTTCTGATGATCTGTGATGATATCATGGCTCATCTCCTCAATGATAATCGCCGAGGGATCCCCCGGCGGTCCCTCTCCCATCTCCCTCAGTGAAAAAACGGGCAGTGTGTGAGTTCTCACACACTGCCCATTCTATCACATTCTGCCGTTACGGACCATCTGTGGGGATCAGTTGGTGATGGTCACCTCGGTCTCCTTGTCAAAGACATGGATCTTGTTGGTGTCGAAGGTGTAGGTCACGGTGTCGCCGGGACGGACCTTGGTGGTAGGCTCGACTCTGGCGGTGACGGAAGTGCCCTGCAGATCGAAATACAGGAAAACTTCGGCGCCCAGAAGCTCGTACACGTTGACCGTGGAGGAGAACTTGTAGGGAGCGTTGTCGTTAGGACCGACTTCGATGATGTTCTCAGGACGGATGCCCATGGTAACGGTCTTGCCGTTGTAGTTGCCCTCGACGAGAGCCTTGGCCTTCTCGGCGGGAAGAACGATCTCCTGATCATCGACCAGCAGGGAAGCGCTGTTGCCGACGACCTTGACCTTGGCTTCCTGGAAGTTCATCTGAGGGGATCCCATGAAGCCCGCGACGAAGAGGTTGCCCGGCTTGTCATACAGGTTCTGAGGGGAATCGATCTGCTGCACGACGCCGTCCTTCAT
>DGGX01000182.1 GCA_002392385.1 Lachnospiraceae bacterium UBA3863 | reverse complement strand
AAGCTGTCCTGAGGAGGCGCCGCCATGATCTTCAACCTCAAGCGCCCGGGCTTCGGCGAGGGCGCCTACACCTTCGACGGATCCGAGCAGCCCGGCTGGGCGTCTGAAGGCGCGGACTGGATGATGTCCATCCCCGTCAGCGGGACCCTCGTCATCTTCGCGCCCATGATCCATGTGGACCTGCTCCTGGTGGCCGGCGGCCAGCCCGGCCAGGCCGGCGCGGCCGACACCGGCGGCAAGGGCGGCGACGGCGGCGGCCTGCTGTCGCTCACCGACGTCTCCCTCCCCGCCGGCGCTTACACCGTCACCGTGGGCGGCAGCGGGGAGGACACCGTCCTCGTCGGCCCCAACGGCGAGACCTGGACCGCAATCAGCGGCCAGGGCAAGGCCGGCGGCGGTCGTGGCCAGACCGGCACCGCCGGCGACTACGCCTGGGGCGACTCTGACACCCTGCTCAACCCCGGCTGGCGCTACGGAGCAGGCGGCGGCCACGGCGCCACCCACAACGCCGGCGAGAGCCGCACATCTTCCACTGCCGGCGGCTCCGTCGGCGCCGCCAGCGATGACCCATACGTCGGCCACGGCGGCGGCATCGAGGCCTACGCGGAGACGCATCCCGTCGGCTGGGACGGTGCTCCCCGCACCGGCCAGGGCGGCGGCGGCGGCCGCGGCTGGTATAACCAGGGCGAACAGGGCGCAGCGGGCGGCGCAGGCGGCTCCGGCAACGTCCTGATCAGAAAGCATAAGGAGGCTGCAGCATGAACAACAACGTGATCACCGTGGATCTCAACGCATCCCCGCGGACCATCTCCCGTCCGCTCTATCAGTACGACAAGGCCGTCCGGCGCTTCCAGGAGGCCGAGAGGCTGGACGTGGACGGCATCGCCGGTCCCAAGACCTGGGCCAGGCTCCTGGCCCGAGATTAGAGAGGAGGAAGCACATGCAAGCAAAGCTCACCTACTATGGCGTCCTGGCCGTCCTGGCCACGACCGGGGCGGCCATCACCGAGGCCCTGGGCGGCTGGGATACTGCCCTGCAGACCCTGGTGGTCCTCATGGCCATCGACTACGTCACAGGGCTCCTGTGCGCCCTGATCTGGAAGAAGAGCCCCAAGACCGCGGACGGGACCTTCGAGAGCAAGGCCAGCTTGAAGGGCCTGATCCGGAAGGGAGCGATCCTCCTTGTGGTCTACATCGCCGCCCGGCTGGATCTGCTCATGCACACCGACATCACCCGCCTGGCCGTCATCATGTTCTTCATCGCAAACGACGGCTTCTCGATCATCGAGAATCTGGGCATCATAGGCGTCCCTCTGCCGGAGATCGTCAAGAACGCCTTCGCCCTGCTGCGGGAGAAGTCCGACGGGCTGCAGGGCCAGCCCCCTGCCGCAGCTGCGGCCGACACGAATGTCGGGAACAAACCGGAGCCTCCTGCGCCTCCCACCACCGGGACAAACGCAAAGCGCCCCGCCGATGAGGTAAATGTACACCTGGCCATCGAGCCCCCCGAGGATCCCGCCGAGACCTACCAGCCCAAGCACAGCGCGGCGGATCTCCCGGACCTTCCTGCAGATATCGTGGAGGAGCTCCCCGAGGAGGTCTCCAAGCAGATCCTGGAATACCTCTCCCACACCGGCGCCGAGCCTCAGGGCCTCAAAGGCCCCAAGGGCGAGTCCGGCGAGCCTGGCGTCACCGACGCCTTCCACTCCGACCGCTGAGGCCCGAAAACCAGAAAACCCTGGGAAGGACATCTTTGTCCCTCCCAGGGTTTTATATTTTCTCGCTTTGTCTATTGACTTTATATAAACTCTATGGTAAGATAATGTCACATCGATCAAGGAGGACACAACGATGACATACGGCGAGATCAAATACTTCACCCCCGTCAACGACGTGGACAACGACCGGGCCCATGCCATCGCGGAGAGCATCCGCGAGAAGGGCTTCGTCGGCGCTCCGATCCTGGTGTGCGCTGCTTCCGGCATCCTGATCACCGGCTCCCACCGGCTGGCGGCTCTGGAGGAGATCAGCGAGGATCTGGACGTTGACGACATGGAAGTGGCCGAGGACGTGCAGGACATCATTGACGCCTGGTGCGAGGCCAACGACGCCAGCATCGACGACATCGACTTCTCATCTCTCGCTAACGTCTTCGCCGGCACCTGGGTCGAGCAGTTTAAGGACGAGATCACTGAGTGGTAAAAAACAAGGAGGATCGCACAATGAAGAAGATCATCAACGGCAAGGTCTACGACACTGCCACCGCGAAGGAGCTGGGCTCCTGGTGCAACGCTGGGACCTGGAGGGACTTCAATCACATGGAGGAGACCCTTTATCGCAAGAAGACCGGCGAGTTTTTCCTCCACGGTGAGGGCGGACCGATGACCAAGTACGCCCAGCCGGCCGGCCAGAACAGCTGGAGCGCAGGGGACCGCATCATGCCCATGACCTTCCCCGAAGCCCGCGAGTGGGCGGAGGAGCACCTGGGCTCCGAGGAGTATGAAGCGATCTTCGGCACCGTCACGGAGGACGAGAGCCGCATCCAGGTGTGCTACAGCCTGAGCGCCGCCACGGTAGAGACCATCAAGCGCAAGGCTGCGGAGCTGGGGATCAGCGCCAGCGCCTACATCGAGCAGCTCGTCAAATAACGAAAACCCTGGGAGAGGCCCTCCCAGGGTTTTCAATCGTTTAGGGGTATTTTCGGGGTATAACTTTTTGGCCCCTCACTTTTCAAAAGAAAAAGTACAGGATTTCTTGCAAAATCCTGTACTTTTTGGTCCGAGT
>DGGX01000105.1 GCA_002392385.1 Lachnospiraceae bacterium UBA3863 | reverse complement strand
CTCCACGAAATCCGAACCGGAGATGCTGTAGAAGGGCACTCCGGCCTCTCCCGCCACGGCCTTGGCCAGAAGGGTCTTGCCGGTGCCCGGCGCGCCTTCCAGCAGAACGCCCTTGGGGATCCTGGCGCCGACACGGGTGTACTTGGCCGGGTCCTTGAGGAAATCGATGATCTCCTCCATGTCTTCCTTCTCTTCATCCAGACCCGCCACATCGCGCAGGGTGACCCCGCTGTCCGTGCTCAGTCTGGCCTTGCTCTTGCCGAAATTCATCATCCGGCTGTTGGCGCCGCCCCCCATCTGCTGGTTCATCATATAGAAGAAGAATATGCAGATCGCCAACGTCATCAGCATGGGCAGGAGACTGCTCATAAAGACATTCTCCGTGGGAACGCTGCGGACCGAGGGGTCCAGCCTGTACTCCCTCGCGATCGACTCCAGAACGGTCACGTCCGTCACGTACAGGGTCTGCCGGGTGCCGTCCTCCAGACGGATGGTCCCATAGCCCGCCGCGTTGTCCCGGCTGGGGCTGATCTCCACCGACTCGACCTTGCCCGCGCCGGCGTCCTTGCGGAAGTCATCCAGTGTGTAGGTCTTCGAGTCCGCCGCGGCCCCGCCGCGCAGGAGCGGCGAGAAGATGAGAAAAGCCGCCAGCAGAATGAGCAGGGGAAGAAACAGGTTCTGGTTGCTGCCTGAAATCCGGTTATCCAAGATCTACCTCCGCTCACTCCTCTTCAAAACGGACCACCCCGATATAGGGAAGGTTCCTGTAACGCTGATCGTAATCCATGCCGTAGCCTACGACGAACTTGTCGGGGATCTCAAAGCCCACATAGTCCATGTCCAGGTCCACCACGCGGCGCTCCGGCTTGTCCAGCAGAGTGCAGTAGCGGATTGAGGCGGCCCTGCGGTCCTTGAAGAGCTCCGTCAGATAGCTCACTGTGCGCCCGGAGTCCACGATGTCCTCCACCACCAGTACATCCTTGCCCTCGAGGGGCTCGTCCAGATCCTTGACGATCTTCACGATCCCGCTGGACTTGGTGGAAGAGCCGTAGCTGGAGACCGACATGAAATCCATGGATACCGGTACGGTGATCCTTTTGGCCAGCTCGCACATGAAGAAGGCCGCTCCCTTGAGGACGCCGATGATGTGGACCTGCCTGCCCGCGTAATCCCGGGAGATCTGTTCTCCCAGCGCGCGGATCTTCTGATCGACTTCTTCTTCCGTAATCAGGACTTCAATTCTTTCTTTCATCTTGCTCTCCCATCTGCCCGCCTGCGGACAGGCCATTTCCCGGCCGGCCTTCCCCCGCGGGGAGGCGCAGTTCCAGGATCCACTCTGTTCTCTCTGTCACTTTGAAGCCTTCGTGGATCCGGCAGCCGGGAAGCCACAGGATCTCCCGGCCGACAGCCGGCAGCACGATCCGGTCTCTCAGAGGAGCCGGAATCTTTCCGTCGATCATACAGCGCTGCAGGCTCTTAAAACGTATGCCTCCCGCGCCGTCGCCGATACCGATCCGGTCACCGGTCTGTCGGGTCCTGAGGGCAGGAAGCGAAGATATTTTATCATAATCAAACCATTTCGTATACTGATTTTCCGGAAGGCGCAGTGCCGTCCCCGCTCCCGCGGCCTGTCTGAGGAGGTCTTCTCTCTCCTCTCCCGACAGGATCCGCATGATATAGGCCCCGGGTGACAGGGGGGTGTGAAACGCCGGCCAGCCGCCGGTCTTCACGGCCCGCAGGCCGCCGGGCAGGTCCGCCGTGCCGTAGCCTTCCCGGCAGGCCAGGCGCAGGAGATTCTCCGCATGGGCCGCCGTCAGGTCTCGGCCGCCGCCGCAGGCCCCGGCCAGCACAGCATGCAGAAGGCGTCCGCGGAGGAGGGGATCTTCCCGCAGGAGACTCTCCACGCGGATCCTGACCAGGGTCTCTCCCGCCCTTTCCAGGCACAGGACTGCCCCGTCGGCGGGCGCCGGTTCCCTGCCCTCCTCCAGAAGACACCGCGTGATGGCGGCCCCTGTCTGGCGGGCCAGATAGTCCTCGATCCCGGCCGCCTCCCGGGCAAAAGCGGCCAGATGGTCCGCCGCGCCGGTGTTGACGGTCTCCAGGGCCGGCAGGATCTCCCGGCGGATCCGGTTGCGGGCGTAGCGCAGGTCCTCATTGGTCTCGTCCGTACACCAGCCGGCTCCGCGCTGTGCCAGGTCCTGCTCGATCTCTTCCCGGGTGAAGGGCAGAAGGGGCCGGATAACGCGGTCCCTGCACATGCGCATGCCCGCGGCGCCGGCGATCCCGGTTCCCCTGCAGAGGCGGTAGAGCACCGTCTCCGCCTGGTCCTCCATGTGATGGGCGGCGGCGATCCTTACGCGGGGGCCCTTGTCCTCCTCTTCCCAGTCCCTGCAGATCTCCTCCAGGGCCCGGTAGCGGAGGGTCCGGGCGGCCTCTTCCGTGCCGATCCCTTCCCGCGCGGCATAGGACCGCACGTCCACATGCTCCGTCCGGCAGGGGATGCCCAGCCTGTCGCAGAGGGCCTGTGTGAAGTCCCTGTCCCTGTCGGCGCTCTCCCGCAGCCCGTGATGGATGTGGGCGGCCCTGAGTGTGAAGCCCATGGTCTCCCGCAGGTCCGCCAGGATATAAAGAAGGCACACGGAGTCCGCGCCGCCGGAGACCGCCGCCAGTATCCGGTCCCCCGGCTGCACGATGCCGTGCGCCTGCATCTGTTCTCTGACTCTTGCCTGCAGCTTCATTGACCGCCTGCTTCCCGGAAGATCAGTTCTCCTTCCCTGACCAGGCCCAGCCGCTCGCGGGCGATCTGCTCCACGAACTCGTCTGTCTTGGTGAACTTGCGGTAGGTCTCGATCTGTTCAGCCCTTTCCTCCTCCTGCCGGATCTCCTGCAGGAGCTGCTCCTTCCTGGAACGGTTGTCCCGCAGCCGCCCGTACAGTCCTATACCGTTATAGGCGACAGCCGCCAGCATGATGATGACCACAAGAAAAGCAAGGAACATGCTGAATCTGTTCTGTCTGCTCAGTTGTCCGTTCTTGATCTCCACCGGATCCCTCCCTGTGTGCTGAATTCGCGGTCCCTGGCCATGTCTCATCATCGGTCACAGCAGGCGGTACATCTCTCCTGCCGCTTCTTTTCTCACAGTTTCCTGGACAGCCAGCACCTCTGCCTGGGTCTGGCGGTCTCCGAAAGTGATGCCGATGATATCCCCCGGCTTGACCTCCGCGGATGCCCGGGCCACCTTGCCGTTCAGCGTGACTCTCCCGCTGTCGCAGGCTTCATTGGCCACCGTCCGCCGCTTGATCAGGCGGGACACTTTCAGATATTTGTCCAGTCTCATGCTTGTCCTTCCTGCTTCCGGCCCCTGCCGCGCGTCCGCGCGGCGGGCTGTGGTGCCGGAATCTCCCGTAAAGTGAACGACAGCCCGGAGTTCACTCCGGGCCGCCAATATCTCCTATGATCGTTCCGCCTTCTCAGTTGATGGCGTCCTTGAGAGCCTTGCCGGCCTTAAACCTGGGAGCCTTGGAGGCAGCAATTGTGATGGTCTCGCCGGACTGCGGATTGCGGCCTTCTCTGGCTGCTCTCTCGCTCACTTCAAAAGTGCCGAAGCCCACGATCTGGACTTTCTCGCCCTTGGCAAGCTCTTCTGCAACTGTGTCTGTAAATGCCTTCAGTGCCTTCTCAGCGTCCTTCTTGGACAGGCCCGCCTTCTCGGCGACGGCAGCAATGATCTCAGTCTTATTCATCTTAACCTCCTGATAAATGGATCAATACCCGTATTTCGGTAACATATTAAATTTATAACGCTCCAATGGCTTTGTCAACAGATATAGCCACTTCAGCGTCCCGCATCTTCATTAAAAAAATGTGAAGATACGGCCTTTTTCAGCAGATACTCACGCTCGTTGTGCAGGGGCTCCTCCTGCACGTCCCACAGCAGTTCCTGCAGGACTCTGCCGATCCCGGGACCCGCCTGCATGCCCATTTCCATCAGGTCCCGGCCGTTCACAGCCAGGTCCCTGAGGGTCATGCAGTCGCCCTGGGCCAGGATCTGCCCGTAGATCTCCCGGACCTTCCCGAGGCAGGCTTCCTTCTCCTCCCTCCGGTAATCGCTCTGGGCGTAGACGTCCGCCTCCTTGACCTGCAGCAGGAGGGGGAAGAGGTCCGTTCCCACCGAGGCGGCCGCCCTGCGGACGGCAGACGGCGTATCGCCGATCCACCGGTCGTGGAGACTTACCAGGCGCACCACGGCCTCCCTGGTGCGGTTGTCATAGCGGAGAGCCCGGAGCCTGCGATCCGTCATCTCGGCCGACACCTCCTGGTGGCCATAGAAATGGTCCACGCCATTCTCGTCCGTCGTCAGACAGGCGGGCTTGCCGATGTCATGAAAGAGCATGGTCAGGCGCAGGACACGGTCGGCCGGCACGGCCTCGACGCTGCGCAGGATATGGTCGCCCACCGTGTACAGGTGGTGGGGATTGTTCTGGGCGGTCTCCATGCAGGGACCCCATTCGGGCAGGAAGACCTCCGTGAGGCCGGTCTCCCACAGGAGCCTGAACATGCCGGGATGGGGGGACAGCAGGAGCTTGTCCAGCTCCGTGCGGATCCGCTCCGGGCTCACCCTGTCCAGGGTGCCCGCCAGCTTCCGGATGGCGTGGAAGGTCTCCTCCTCCACCCTGTAGCCCAGCTGCGCGGCGAACCGGATCGCCCGCATCATCCGCAGGGCGTCCTCGGAGAACCTCTGCAGGGAATCCCCGACCGCCCGGACGACGCCGCTCTCCAGGTCCTCCTGACCGCCGAACAGATCCACGACTCCCTCGCCGGGGGCATAGGCCATGGCATTGATGGTGAAATCCCGCCTGCACAGGTCGTCGGCCAGGCTGCCGGTGAAGGTCACGCTGTCCGGGTGCCGTCCGTCCGAATAGCTGCCGTCGATCCGGTAGGTGGTCACCTCATAGCCTTCCGTGCCGATCATCACCGTCACGGTGCCGTGCCGGATGCCGGTATCCACCGTGCGTGGGAAGAGCGACTTGACCTCCTGCGGGAGGGCCGATGTCGTGATGTCCCAGTCGTTGGGCTCTCTTCCCAGCAGGGAATCACGAACACAGCCGCCCACCGCGTAGGCTTCGTGCCCCGCGGCGTGCAGCTGTGCCAGGATCCTGTTTACATTGTCCGGAAGCCGGATCTCTCTCATTTAATACGCTCTTCCCCAGTACACCATCTTCTTCGCTTTCTTCCCGCACCAGACGCAGGTGTCCGCGATATGCTCCTGCTCGAAGGGCATGCAGCGGCTGGTGACGCCCATCTCTTCCTTGATGGCGTCCTCACAGGCGCGGTCTCCGCACCACATGGCCTTGACGAAACCGCTCTTCTCGGCGAAGGTCTTCACAAAGGCCTCCTTGTCTGCGGCGCTGTAGGTGTGAGACTCCAGATGCGCCTTGGCGCGGTCATACATATCCTGCTGGATCTGAGGCAGGAGCTTTCCGATGGTCTCCTTCAGATCGCTGAGGGCGACCTCCATCTTCTCGCCGCTGTCCCTGCGCGCGACGATGCACTTGCCGTTCTCGATGTCGCGGGGACCGATCTCGATACGCAGCGGAATACCGCGCATCTCCTGGTCCGCGAACTTGAATCCCGGGCTCTTGTCCGTCTCGTCGACCTTGACACGGAAATCCGACAGCTCCTGCGCGAGCTCCCTGGCCTTGTCCATGACGCCCGGCTTGCGCTGCTGGATGGGGATGATCATGACCTGTGTCGGCGCGATGCGGGGCGGCAGCACCAGACCGGAATCATCGCCGTGCACCATGATCAGGGCGCCGATGATACGGGTGGAAAGTCCCCAGGAGGTCTGGTAGACATGCTTGAGCTTATTGTCCCTGTCCGTAAAGGTGATGTCATAGGCCTCGGCAAAATCACTGCCGAAGTCATGGCTGGTGCCGCTCTGCAGGGCACGTCCGTCGTGCATCAGGGCCTCGATGGTGTAGGTCGCCACGGCGCCGGCGAACTTCTCCTTGTCGGTCTTCTGGCCCTTGATGGTGGGAATGGCCAGATCCTCGGCGCAGAAATCCGCGTAGACGTTCAGCATCTGCTGGGTCCTGGCCTCTGCCTCCTCCGCGGTGGCGTGGGCGGTGTGACCCTCCTGCCACATGAACTCTCTGGAACGGAGGAAGGGACGGGTCTCCTTCTCCCAGCGCACGACGCTGCACCACTGGTTGTAGACCTTGGGAAGATCCCTGTAGGAGTGGATCTCATCCCTGTAGAAGTCACAGAAGAGCGTCTCCGAGGTGGGACGCACACAGATCCTCTCCTGCAGCTCCTCGCTGCCGCCGTGGGTGACCCAGGCCACCTCCGGCGCGAAGCCCTTGACCAGATCGCCTTCCTTGTTCAGGAGGTTCTCCGGAATCATCATGGGCAGGTAGACGTTCTCAACGCCCACGGCCTTGAAACGGGCATCCAGATATTTCTGCACCGCCTCCCAGAGGGCATAGCCCGCGGGCTTATAGACCATGAATCCTTTGATATGCGAATAGGCGATCAGACCCGCCTTGATGACGACATCCGTATACCACTGGGCAAAATCCTCCTCCATCGAGGTGATCTCCGCCACGAGTTTCTTCTGCTCTTTCATACTCTCTCCAATCTGTACCCGTTGATCCTGCCTTGCCGGACACGCCTGCCTGATGCCGCATTCCGCACCCGGTTCTTACCATATTAGACGCTGACCACGGCTTTTGTCAACGGCATGGGCCGATCCGCGGCCTTCTTCATGCCTCTTCCCCGCGGATGAAGCGGCCATGGGTGAAGACGCTCCTCACCGCGGCCCGGTAACGGACCATGTCGCCGGCCTTGCGGATCTCCTTCAGGCCCTGGTCCGCGTCGGCGAAGCAGGTCCCCATATAGAGCCAGAGCTCCTTCATCCGGCCGATGGTCACCGCGTCCCCCGGCAGAGTCTCTCTCTGGGCGGCCAGCATGTCGTCGTGGAAGGCCCGCAGCTCCCGGGCGGTCAGGGGACCGCCTCCCCGGGCCTCCCGGATCAGGGCCGGATCCGCCAGAAGGCCCCGTCCCAGCATGAGACCCCCGATCCGGGGATAGCGAAGGGCCATGTTCCGGCAGTCCCCCGCCGTCTTCAGGTCCCCGTTGTAGCATATCCGCGGGGCGGACGGCCCGTCCTCCGGTAAGGCCTCCAGGGCCCTGCCGAACATGGCCGGGTCCGTCGGCCGCAGATACATATCCTTCTGGGTGCGGGGATGGATGATCAGGGCGCAGAGGGGGTACCGGCGGTAGATCCCCATGATCTCCTCCACCCGGGAATAATCCTCCGTCCCCAGCCGGGTCTTGACCGAGATGCGGAGATCGCCGCATCCCTCCCTCTCCAGGCCGTCGAAAACGCCCCAGAGTAGGCGGTCCAGCATCTCCGGGTCTCCCAGCAGGCCCGACCCCTTCTTCTTGCGGGCGATCATAGGCACCGGACAGCCCAGGTTGAGGTTGATCTCCTGATAGCCCATGGCCCGGATCTCCCCGGCCGCCCAGAGGAATTCATCCGCCTTGTTGGACAGGATCTGGGGGATCAGGTCCAGGCCCGCGTTGTGGGCGGGCAGCAGGTCCTCCCGCTCCCTGGTCTTGAAGTTCCGCGTATGGTTGGGCGCCACAAAGGGGGCGTAATAGTGGTCTGCCCCGGGAAAATGGCGGCTGTGCACCTGCCGCCAGACCCATCCCGTTATGCCCTCGAGGGGCGCCGCGTCGTAGTACATACTCTTCCCTCTCTCTGCCGGCTCTCACCGCGCCGGCAGGCAAAAAGGCTCCTGCCGCGCAGGAGCCCTGACTGTTCTGTCCGTTTCTTATAAGGAGTCCGTCAATCGGAAATTCTCCGGTCTCTTACGATCGTGCCGTAGGAGAAATCCTGCGGATTGTTTCTCGACTGGGAATACTCGACCATCTGTCCGTTCGCGTCGTAGGAACGGCTGGTGATGACCGCCACACAGCCGAAGGGAACGGGATCCAGGAATTCCATGTCCTCTTCCGTGGCCGGTTCCACCGTGATCCGGCGGCGGCTGGAAATGAGCTTCTCACCCACCTCCTTGAGGATGTAATCATAGATCGAGGTCCTTGCGATCTTCTCGGTCATACCCTTGACCATCTTGTCGGGGAAACGGGCGATCTCTATGGCCGTAGGCACCTGCTCCACGATACGGAGTCTGCGGATCATGCACATCTCTGTTCCGGGCCGGAAGCCCATCTCCACTTCCTCCGGGCCGGCAATATAGTGACGCAGTTCCAGAAGCCGATAGTCGACCTTCTTGTTCTGACGGCTGTAGAAGGCGATCATGCTCTCGAAGCCCTCACGATAATAGGTCGTAAGCTCTTTGTGATAGATCACCACAACACCCTTGCCGTGTATGCTCTGGACGTAGCCGATCTCCTGCAGCTGCTGGATGGCTCTTCTCACCGTATTGCGGGAGCAGGTGTAGCGCTTGACCAGAGAATACTCCGTGGGAATGCAGGTCTCCGGCGGGTATACCCCGTCTTCGATCTCCTGTTTCAGGTCCTGATAGATCATATAATACTTCTGTGCAGGCATAGTCTCTCCTTAATGAAACTCTGGTTTTGCTTGCCTTACCCCGGACCGTTACAGCCCTTGTTTTTACCTTGGATGATATTATACAGTTGGCCTTTTAAAAATGCAATCAATATAGGAACTTGTTCGATATTTGTTCATATGCCCCTGCCGGTTTCCGCCAATTACGTGTATATGGAGGTGTCTGCGGATCTATTGCCTTCTCCGGTTTCTTCCTTTACAATACCGGTAACTGTCCATGCTGGTCTTGACTGCTTACCGGGAGGCTGCCCTTATGATCACATTGCATATTCTCACCGTCAGGGAGATCGCCGCGCGGGATCTGTCCGCCCTCAGAGAGGCCTTCCCTGCCCGCCTGTCCGCGGCGGACCGGATCCCCTCCGACCGGGAACGGCTCCTGCACGCGGGGTCAGCCCTCCTCCTCTCGGAAGTCCTGGGCATAGCGGATGAATCCGCCCTCCGTTACGGACAGGACGGCAAGCCCTCTGCGCCCGGTCATCCGCCCTTCAGCCTCTCCCATGCCGGTGAGCTCTGTGTGCTGGCGGTCAACCGCGGCGGGGATCCCGCTCCCGTGGGCGTGGACGTGGAACCCGTCCGCCCCCGCAGGCTGGCTGCCCTGCTCCGGATCCTGGTCCCGGCGGAAAGGGACTGGGTCGCAGGCGCCCCCTCGGAGGACGAGGCAATGCGGCGTTTTCTCAGGCTCTGGACCCTGAAGGAGAGCGTCTCCAAGGCCGCCGGCACGGGCTTCAAAGAGGATCTGCGCCATCTGGACGTCCTCCCTCTTATAAAGGGCGGATCCGTCTCTCTCAGAGACAGGGACTGGTGTGCCGTCTCCCGGGAGACGGACGGACATATCCTCAGTGTCTGCACGACAGAAAAGGACCGGGCAGCCCTGCCCCGGGACTGGGAGATCTGATCCTCCCGCCCGCGGCACTGCCCGGTCCGCTGTTTCTTTAAGCCTGTCTCTATGGCCCGCATGTCATCCGTATGGCGGATGCCTGTCAGTCGCCTTTGGTCTCCTCGCCTTCGTCCCCCGCATCATCAGCAGGATTATTCAGATTGGAGCCTTTGGTGATCTCCACCCTTACCCGGATGGTCCCCTCCAGCTCCGGATCTGCCAGCACATAGCCGTCCGGCAGCAGGTCATCTGTATCGATCACTCTGGTCAGACTGCTCTTGAGGCCGCTGATGTTGAGGACCTCCGCGGGGATCTCCAGTGTTTCCAGCTCCTCCAGGAGGGCCCGCCTCGCCGCGACGGTCACCGTTCCCGGCACGATCTCGATCTCCTCCGCCGCCTGATAGCCGGCTGCCGGCTGGCCGGTGATCCCGCAGACCACCCGCACTGTCTTGGTGGGCAGGATCTCCGCCCGCACCATGACCTTCTCGATATTGGCCGTCAGGCTGCTGCTCATGGATATCTCCCGGTCGTCCTTGTCATAAAGCCGGATATCCAGATTGGTGTTGATGTTGGCGGCTGCGCCGGTCACATCCAGAACCACCGCCGCGCGTGTGATCTCCTCCACCACAGAACGCGGTCCCGTCACGCGCACCTGGTTCTGCTCAGCCGTCACTGTGTTGAGCAGATATCCTTCCGCCACGTCTCCTGTCGTTTCCGTCTGCAGGATAAAAGCGGCGGATTCCTTCTCCTCCACGCTGACTCTTACCGAGGAGATGCTGCCCTTGACGGACTCCACACTGTCGCTGTAGCGGTTGACAGACAGCTGGATCGGCACCTCGCCCTCCGGCGAGATATTGTTGAGATCCGCTGTCGCCACGATATTCTCCGCGGACAGGGCGTCCGCCACAGAACGGTTGGCCATCACGGTCACCGTGGGCACAACGTCCGTATCGTCCAGCACCGTGCAGATCATATCCTCGCCCACCGACTCTGTGTGCAGCAGGCGGACCTGAATGTCCGAAAACTGTCTGGAAACGACGGGATCGTGATTGTTATTGACCAGAAGCCACACGACCACCGCGATCGCCACAGACAGGAGCTTCCAGGGGAAATTGTGCAGCGGGTCCCGGAAATTGAACAGCTTCTGCAGCCATTCCCAGACCTCCCGCAGGAAGCAGAGTAGTTCCTCTTTCATG
>DGGX01000129.1 GCA_002392385.1 Lachnospiraceae bacterium UBA3863 | reverse complement strand
AACATCATCGTATCGTAATAGGTGTAGTAGGTCTCGCAGGTGAGCGTCCCGTCCATGTCAAAAACAGCGATCCTGTCCTTCTCCGGAATAAAGTTGTCCTTGTCCGAAGGGTCGGTCACCATGGTCACATATTCCCGGAGACTCTGCGCCGCCGCCGAGTCCTCTGTCCAGTAAGTCGACAGCGGCACCTTCTGGTCCGCGCCGTCCGCCTCTTCTGTACCGGCCGCCTGCTCTGCGTTCGCTTCCTGTCCCGCTCCGGTTTCCTGCTCTGCGCCGGCTGCCTGCTCTGTTTCTGCCCCCTGTGCCGCGCCGGTTCCCTGTCCCGCGCCTGCACTGTGCAGGATCGAATAGATCATGATCGCCGCACACAGCGCGATCACCGCGATCAGTCCGATCCTGACCGCTCCGGAGTTCTCCCTGTCTGTCTGCCCTTTCATTCTTTCTTCTCCTTATGTCTGCTCAGTAGATCTGTCCGGCCCCATAAGAACCGGGGCTGCTCTCCCATGCTCCGCCTTCACCTCTTATAATGGCGGACGTCCATAGCATATTGTACAACAGACTGCGCGGCGGACGCAAATGGCTCTCACAGGGGTTCTCAGGTCTCACAGGGGACGGTTCTCTGTGAGAGCCAGGAAATGTCTGGTCTGGAAGATCATCCGACTAACAATTCACACAGAGAACCGTCCCCTGTGAGACCATGAAATGTTATAATCGCTGTAATGGCAGGTACTCATGCATCTGACCTGTATCCTTACATACTCTGAGAAGGAGGCACAAGATGAGCAATAATAGAAAATTCAGCCTGCAGGCACTGGCTGCGGCGGTCTGTATCGCGGCGGTGGTCGGAGGACTCGCCGGCGCCGCGATCACGCGGGGATGCGTGCAGGAAGCAGAAGTGAGTGAGAGTGGCGCGGCTGCGGCACAGGATGGGCAGGAAATGTCGGCTGCGGGTTCTGCGACTGGCGGACAGGATGCGCCGAATAACCAGGAAGCCCCTGTCTCTCCTGTCACGCAGGAAGAGCTGCAGATGCTCAACCGGGCCGGCATTGAGAACATGGATATCTGGGACAGCCCCGTCTATGTGATCGGTCATCGGAGTCCGGATTCGGACACTGTATGCAGCGCCATCGCCTATGCCCGGCTGCTGACCGAGCTGGGATATCCCGCGGAGGCGCGGATCACGGCGGAGGTCAACCGGGAGACGGCCTACATCCTGCAGGACGCAGGGGTGGAGGCGCCGCCGGTCCTGGAGGACGCGGCGGGGACTTCGGTCTTCCTGGTGGATCACAGCGAATATGCCCAGGCGGCGGAAGGCATGCAGGACGCCCACATCGTGGGTATTCTGGACCACCACGGAGTGGGGACCGTTGCCACCGGCCATCAGGTCGTCTATGAAGCCAGACCCATCGGCTCCACCGCCACCATCATCTGGCTGGACTATATGAATTACGGCGTGGATATCGATCCCACCACCGCCCGCCTCATGCTGGGCGCCGTGCTTTCAGACACGGATAACCTGACCGGATCGACCACGACCGAGGCCGACCGCCGGGCAGTCACGGTGCTGGCGGACCTGGCCGGCGTCAGGGATGTGGGTGCTTACTACTATGGCCTGCACGCCGAGAAGCTCTCCTATGAGGGCATGACCGGGGAGGAGATCCTCTTCTCCGATTATAAGGAATATGAAGCCAGCGGCGTGAAGTTCGGCATCGGCCTGGTCAACGCCATCGATGAGGAGACCGCTGCCCGGCTGGCCGGACAGATGAAAGAGGCGCTGGCCGCCAATATCGGCGCCGGAGGCACGGACCTGCTCTATGCTTCCGTGGGCATCCGCGAGAACGGTCAGAAGATCGACTACATCGTCCCCGCTGACGAGAGGTCGCGCCAGATGATCGAGGACGCCTTCCCCCATTATGATGAGTATGACGGGACATCCTTCATCTTCCGGACCGGCCTTGGCAGGAAGACCAAATTCGTGCCCGGGCTGACCGATTACCTGGCGGCACATCCGCATGAGTGAGGAGGCAGATCCCTCCGTTTCAGCCAAACACCGGCAGGTTCCCCGCCGCGTCGAAGGGCAGGGAATAATAGTCGCTCACCGGTTGGATCTCCGGGTCATCCTTGATGGCTTCATAGAGTCCCCGGGACACCTCGATCTCATGCAGGGCCATGGTGTTGCGGATGCGGACCAGGCGCAGGGTCTCCGGGTCCTTATTGCAGCAGCAGGCGATGGTCAGCTTCAGGGCCTCCAGATCATTATCGGCGTACATGGGGATCTTACAGCCCTCGATCACGCCGGACGTGATCAGGTTCGTCCAGGTCGGCCCGAAATCCACCTGCCGCAGGCAGGCGCGGGTCGTGACATCCGCCTCCGCAAGGCCTGCCCCGTTGTGATGGGTCCCGGCCGTCAGTCCGCGTATGAACATTCTGTCCGCCTTGAAGATCTCCGAGAAGCCCGGCGCTCTTCCGTTCGCCCTTCCGGTGACGTTGGGGTCCTGTCCGTAGCCGCTGATCTCCTTGCCGATCTCATCGATCACCAGGACATCCGTCTCTTGGAATTTGAATCTGGCCATGGACGCGCGCGCGTGCTCCAACAGCCGCCTGTCCAGGTCCATGATGCCGTCCTTCCCCGCGACCTCCAGCTCACTGATCTCATCATAGGCATTCTGGACGATGCCGATGCCGCACACCACAGGGAAGGTCTTCAGGAAGATTTCCGCCGCGGCCGGGATCATCTCCGCGAAGCGGCGGAAGCCGATGGCGTGGAAGGCCGTCGCCCCCTTGTGCTTGGCGATGCCGATGGCGATCATTTTGGCCAGGCCGCTCTCGTGGGGCCCGCGGAAGTCCGTATGGGGTTTGACCTTATTCATGAGGACGATCCCGTCCGCCTGGGCGGCCAGCCGGTCGCAGTAAAGGGGCGTCCCGTCGGGCAGTATGCCGTACTGCACCACCTCCATGGAGGAGCAGACCGGTGCCCCCATGGCCTCTTCTGTGATCCCGTAGTCCGTGAGGATCTGTTTCTGCCCCTCTGCCGTGGCGCCGCCGTGGCTTCCCATGGCGGGTATGATGAAGGGCTCCGCTCCCAGTTCCTTAAGGCAGCGGCAGACTGTCCGCAGAATCAGGGGGAAGTGGGGTATCCCCCGGCTGCCGGCCGTTATGCAGATCCGCCTGCCCCGCAGGGAGGGCCCGCCCGCCAGCTGCCGGCGCAGTCTCTCCTCCAGATGGGCTTCTATGTTTTCTATAGAGTCATTACAAAAGAGCTGCCTGACGCGTCGCACCTCAGGCAGCTTAATTGTCTCCGCAGAGAGAGAAATGACTCCGGATACCTCTGGAAAGTCAATGAACATATTATTTCACCATTCCGAACAGACGGGGCAGGGCCAGCACGATCTCCGGGAAGGCACTGATGATGAACAGCACGACCAGGTCTCCGACGATGAAAGGCCAGACCTCCTTGAGCAGACCGACCATGTCGCACTTACCCACCGACTGCGTCGTGTAGAGGGCCATTCCGAAGGGGGGCGACAGCAGGCCCATCATCAGGTTGACGATGGTGATGACGCCGAAATGAATGGGATGGATGCCCGCGGCCGTTGCCACCGGGAAGAGGATCGGCACCAGGACCAGGATGGACGGCGAGGTGTCCATGAACATGCCCCAGATCAGCAGGATGATATTGATGATCAGCAGCACCTGCCACTGGGAATGCGCATAGGTGTTGATGATCTTCGACAGCTTGGCGGGAATGTTCTCGATGGCCAGGATATAGGAGAAGGTCGTCGCGCCGGCGATGATCAGATAGATGGTGGCCGTCTGCATCAGGACATTGCCCAGGATCTCAAACATTTCCTTGATGGGAATGGGTTTGTAGAGCAGCGTCGTGATAAGGATGGCATACATCAGAGCCACGGCGGCCGCCTCCGTAGGCGTGAACTTGCCGGAGCTCATGCCCACCAGAATGATGACGACCGTCATCAGAGGCAGCACCGAGCGCAGAGTGATCCTGACCGCGTCCTTCAGGGGGATCTTCGTGGTCCGCTTGGGGAAATCATGCCGGAAGCCCTCGATGAAGATGATCACGGCGGCGACTCCGCCGATCATGACGCCCGGCACTGCGCCGCCCCAGAAGAGGGCGCCGGTGGAGAGACCGGTCGCGGAGGCCACCAGGACAGCCGGAATGGACGGCGGGATCAGAGGACCCTGGATGGCCGTCGCGGCGGTGACCGCGCAGGCGAAGTCCCTGGTATAGCCCTGTTTTTCCATGGAAGGGATCAGGATGGAGCCCAGCGAGGCGATGTCCGACAGCGCAGAACCCGTGATACCGGCAAAGAAGGTGGAGGCCAGGGTATTCACATAGGCCAGACCGCCCTTGAGCCGTCCCACGATCAGATCAGCGAATCCCACGATGGCATTGGTGATGCCGCCGCGGTTCATGACCTCTCCGCACATGATGAACATAGGGATGGCCAGCAGGACAAAGCTGTCCATGCCGCGGAACATCTTCTCGATGATGACCATCAGATAGACATAGTTGCCGCTGAACACACAATATGACAGGGAGGATACGCACATCACGAAGACGATGGGCATCCCCAGAAACATCAGGACCAAAAACAGGATCAGCGCCATTACAAGCGGGTTCATTTCTGCCCTCCTTCTGCTGCGGCCGAGCCTTCATCTTCCCTCATGGCTCCGCCGGTCCATACCAGGTACAGCTTGGCGGGTATCTGCAGCAGCATGCCAAGACTGCCCACGAGCAGGGCGCCGAAGGGCACAGCCCAGGGAATGTGAATGGATGCGCACCAGATCTTCAGGTTGCGGGAGACCAGGGTATAGCCGTAGTACATCATGACTGCCAGAAATGCCGCGATCAGCAGGTAGAACAGGGAGTTCAGCACCTTGCGGACCGTCTCGGGGAACATGTTGTAGAACATGTCGACCACCGAGTTGCGGTTCTCCAGCAGGAGACGTCCCGAGACAAGATAGACGGCATAGATCACCAGGTATCTTGTCGTTTCCTCCGCCCATTTAAAGGAGAAGCCTGAGAAATTGCGCAGGATGACCTGTACGAAAGTCAGGATGATAGAGAATGCCAGGATCAGGACGCCGACCAGCGTCAGCGTCCTGTTCAGTTTCCGGCAAAAGGATACGTACTGTTTCATCAGTTCTTTCCTAATTCCTTGAGAACACGGTCAATAAGTTCAGGTGTATCCATCTCGCTCTTCAGGTACTCGATGATATCCGCCTGGCAGGCATCGACGAAAGCCTGCTTCTCTTCAGGTGTCAGTTCCGTGATCTGCAGTCCGTTCTCCTTCAGGGTCTCGAGAGCCTTGGCCTCGTTGTCGGAGAACATCTTGTACTCGGCCTTCAGGGCTTCCCTGGCAGCCTGATCGACCACAGCCTTCTGCTCGTCGGTGAGGCTGTTGTAGAAACCGTCATTCATGCAGAAGAGGCCGCAGAGGCAGACATGTCCGTCAAGGGTCATGTATTTCTGCACTTCCCATGCGCTGATGTAAACAGCATTGATCACCGGGTTCTCCTGCGCGTCGACAAGGCCGGTCTGCAGAGCTGTATAAAGTTCGTTCCAGGAAATGTTGGTCGGCTGAGCTCCCAGATCTTCGAACATCTTCATGTGGGCTGCCACGTTCATGGTACGGATCTTGAGGCCCTTCAGGTCTTCAGGCGTCTTGATCTCCCGCTTGGAGTTCGTGATGTGGCGCAGGCCCTCGTTGAAGAATACCAGAGGACGGATACCGGTCTTGGTGGCGATATCTGCCTGCAGCTCCTTGAAGAAATCTCCCTCAGGATTCAGCAGGTCATAAGCCTCCTGGGCGGAATCGAACAGAAAAGGGATATCCAGGAAGCCCAGATCCTTATAGTAGCTGGTCGCGAACTGTCCGTTGGAGATACTCATGCAGCTCTCCAGGGTGCCGGCTTCCACCTGGGTCAGCATGGACGAAGCATCGCCCAGCTGTGCGGCGGGATAGAGCTCCACCTTCATGGTGCCGCCCGAAAGCTGCTCCACCTGCTCCGCGAAGGTATAGGCCGCCTGAGAGAGGGGATGTCCTTCGCGCTCAGCGGTCTCTGCCCAGCCGAGCTTAAAAGTCACTTCCGGTTCAGCAGCTGTCTCCTGAGCAGGCGCTGCCGCTTCTTCCTTGGTGTCACCGCCTGATCCGGCACCCGCGGAAGATCCGCCGCAGCCGGCCAGCAGCATCGTGCCCATGACAGCCGTCAACAACAATGCCAACACTTTTTTCATGCCTTTTACCTCCCTTTTTTTGATAGGTTTCTACATCCTTTGCCTGTACAGTGTATACTCACAGCAGTTTCAGCTGAACAAGCCGTTCCCGGATATGCGCCTTCTCTTCTTCCGAAGCCGGCACGAAGGGTGCGCGGGGATAGCATCTGGCAATGCCCCGGAGCTCCAGCATGGCGTAGATGGCCAGCTGGGTCGATTTGGCCAGGTACATGATCTCCCGCATCTCGTTGATCTCGAACTGGGTCTCTCTGCAGGCCTCGATATCCCCCTTCATGCTCTCCTCGAACATCTTCTTGCAGATCTCCGGGAAGGCATTGGCGATGCCCGGCATGAAGGCCCTGCATCCGAGCGCCCAGGCGGACAGCCACATGGCCTCGGTCCCGAGTGCCACATCGAAGGTGTCGCTCTTGAAGAGCCGCATGTACTTGGCCATCATCTGGATGTCGAAGGTGGCGTCCTTGATGCCCCTGACGCCGACCTTGTCCTTGAGGTCCCGGATCAGGCTGACGTCCATGGGATATCCCTGGAACTGGGGATTGTTGTAGACATACACGGGGGTGTCCCCGGCGGCCTTGACCAGCGTGTCAAAATAGCTGAGCACGTTGTCTCTGGAATGTTTGAAGTAATAGGGACCGACGGCCGCGACGGCTGCCGCCCCGCTCTTCACGGCGTGCTCCGTCAGGCGCCTGGCGCTCAGCGAATCGGCTGTTCCCACATGGGCGATGACGGGGATCTTGCCGCCGACCTCGGCCAGGGTGACTTCCAGCACCTGCCTGCGCTCCTCCTCGGTCATCAGGACGCCGCCGCCATAGGACCCGCAGACAAAAAGTCCGTCCACTCTGTCCCGCAGGAAGCTCACCAGCGCCTTCAGGGAAGCGATATCCAGCTCTCCGTTCTCCTGAAAAGGTGTACACATCGGGGGATTGACCCCATACATCTGGAACATTTGCCTATCCCTCCTTATCAGCTGTTCTGCCTGATCACGCTCTGGGCAACGGCGATCGCGCCCTGGATCGTGAACTGATCGATCTCATCGCTGTCGTAGACGAAGGTGATATCCAGATCGTCTCCGAATTCCTTCTTCAGCATGTAGTCGTACATCCTGCAGCGGCCCTCCTGGCCGTAGAAGAAGTACCTGTTGCTGGCGCAGCCCTTGTCCCGCATCTCGCGGAAGGCCTTGAGGTCATCGGCCGCGATGGCCGCGTCGATGAAGATCCCTCTCTCCCGGCTGTCTGTCTTCAGCAGCACCTGCAGGAAGCGGGGCATGAGCATCGTACGCCCCAGACCCGCGTGACGCACACAGTCTGTCGCCACGCTGATCAGCTCCTCATAGCTGTAGCCGCCGGGCTCCTCCCCCTCTACCGGGATGATGGACTTGCCGATGTTGGTGGAGCTGACGAGGGCCTCATAGAACTGGCCGCTGATGGTGGTGCAGCTGGCCTCCGCCTTGCCCTCCTCGTTGATGTAAATGATCTTCGTGTGGGAGGAAAGCGTCACGATGCTGGCCGGGAGCTGGAGCTGGCGCATCTTCATGATGCCGATGATCTGGACCTCTTCTCCCCTCATAAAGTCGATGTCGCGCAGATCCTCGGCCCGCGCCTGGTCGGGATAATGGTTGCGGATGCCGCGGATGAAATAGATCGGGCGTCCGATGGGCAGGACCGCCGGGTCCTCGCACTTATAGATACCGCCGGACAGCTCCTCCAGTCCCACCGGCGCCACCAGGTGCGGGATCTCGATCAGACCGACCTCCGATGTGATCATGCCGGAAGCGATGGCGAATTTAACGTCCTCGTCCGCGATATTATTGTCCTTGAGTACCTGGAAGAACAGGTCCCGCACACCGTCACGCAGCTTGTCGCGCGAGCCTGTGATCGATGTGTCCCGCACGCCGACCTTGGTCCGCCCGCTTGCCAGGATCCTGCCGTCCTCTTCCACGATATAGATCCGGGTCGTTGTTGTCCCGCAATCAATAACACTGAACATACTGTCTGTCTCCTCCTTACCTGCCTTTCCGTATGCGCTGTCCCCTTACACTGCCGGATGATTGACCGGATGTTTGGGCGGATTGCCTGTAAGGACACGTGCCGTCTCCTCTGCCACCATGCGCTGCAGGGCCAGGACGGATTCCTCTGTATACCAGGCGATGTGCGGCGTCACGACGGCGTTGTCCAACTGCAGGAGGGGATGCTCAGGAGTGATCGGTTCCTTCTCCGTCACATCCAGACCCGCCATGCCGATCTGACCGGTGCGCAGTGCCTCTTCCAGCGCCTCCTCATCCACGACGGCGCCGCGGGAGGTGTTCACGAAAACAGCCTGGTCCTTCATCTTCTCGAAGGCCTCTCTGTCGAAGAGGTGGTGGGTCTCTTCCGTCAGCGGGCAGTGCACGGAGATGTAATCACTCTCACGAAGGAGATCTTCGAAGGAGACCTTCTTCACACCCACTGCCTCGGCCGCCCCGTCCGGCAGATAGGGATCATAGGTAATGATCTGCAGGCCGAAATTCTGCATCTTGTGAGCGACACAGCGGGGGATCCGTCCGAAGCCGACCAGTCCCAGGGTCTTGCCCTCCATACGGAGCATGGGCTTTACGGCCTGGTATCCGGTGATGCCCTTCTTCGCGTTGCCGGCGATCAGGGTCAGCTTGCGTGCGCAGTCCATGAGAAGCGCGATCGCGTGATTGGAGACCTCGTCGATACAATAGTCCGGCACGTTGCAGACGTAGATGCCCTTCTCCTCGGCCGCCTTGAGGTCGATGATGTCCACCCCGATGGCGTACCGCACGATGACCTTGCACCGGTCCAGTGTTTCGATCACCCTGCGGGTGATCGGCGCGAACTGGCAGATCAGCGCGTCACAGTCCTTGGCGGCCGCAATAACATCCTCCTCGGTCTTACAGGAACAGCGAACCAGATCCGCGTCAATATTCCTCAGGATCTCAGTCTCCTGATCAACGTTCTCGTAATAGCATTCCGATATTACTACCTTGAACCTAGCCATGCTGCCTCCCTGTTAAATGATGTCTCTAAAAGTTTTATTGTGTAAAACTCGATTTCATTTTAATTCATTTTAACACCATCCCGATTCTTTTAACAGGGTAAAAGTCTAAAAAAAGCAGGGGGGCAATTTGTGCAACTCTGCCAGAAACACATAAGCATTGGCTGTCGCAGTCGGGGTAAATAAACGCATAAACATTCCACGGGAGACGCGCTCTCGCTCAATCGTAAACGCAGCGGTCTTGACATAAAAAGAACAGCCCGGGGGCTGTTCTTTTTGCTTGCTGTAAGGTGTCCGTCTTCAAGGCAGGTATCCGATCTCTTTGGATATCTTGAGGGCGGTGTCTTTGACTTTCTGGACGTTTTTCTCGTAGTTGCTGTTGTAGATCATCTCCTTGAGGCCGCAGAGGCTCATGGCGGCGACCATCTCGTGGTGGACGTCGTAGACCGGGGCGCAGATGGAGTAGGTGAAGGCCTCGTTCTCGCCCCTGTTGCCGCTGATGTGTGTCTTGCGGGCGTCTCTGACCAGGTCCAGGATCCTTTGTTTGTCCACGATGGTCTTGTCCGTGTGTTTCTCCAGCTTGACGCGGTTGAGATAGCGTTCCACCTCCTCGTCGGTCTCCTTGGAGAGAAGGAGACGGCCGATGCCGGTGGAATAGAGCTCCTGTGTGCCCTCATTTTTGGTGGTGAGCTGGGCCCAGAGAGGGATGGAGCGCGGCATGACCTTCTCGATATAGAGCATCTTGTCGCCCTGGCGGGTCCCGAGGTAGCAGACCATGCCGGTCTCCTCGGCCAGTCGGCCCAGGTGTTTGCGGGCGATGTGGCGCAGGTCGATCTGGGCGTCGGCGCTGCTGCCCAGGCGATAGAGGGCGGCGCCGATGCGGTACTGTCTGGTGTCCTCGCTGTAGTACAGGAAATCCTGGCTGCAGAGGGTGTAGAGGATCCGCAGGACGGAGCTCTTTCCGATCCCTGACAGCTGGCTGATCTCCGTAAGCGTCAGCCGCGGGTGTTCCCTGTCAAAAAGGAGCAGGATGTCCAACGCCCTTTTGACAGCTGTGATTGTGTAGTCCTTTCCCCCCGTTTCCATGGATTCCCTTTCAAAAAGTGATGACGCCTTTATAAACACCGGTCTCCGGTCTGACCCAGAGAGGCAGTTCATCCGCCGCCTTCTCGAAAGGCGTGACGTGTGTGATGAACCGGTCCGGATCGATCAGGCCGTCGCCGATCAGGGACAGGACCTTCTCATAGTCGGTCCTGGTGGAGTTTCTGGTCGTGAACAGGGCCGGCTCCTTCATGTGGAAGGAGAAGTCGTTCCAGGTCAGGTCCTTGTTGTGGATGCCCACAAAGAGCAGCTCGCCGCCCTGGCAGAGGTATTCCCAGGCGTGGTTCATGGAGGCCGGCGCGGCGGTGGTGTCGATGACCGCGTCGAACATCTCTCCCTCAGTGAAGGCTTCCAACTTCTGCCGATACTGGTCCTCAAGGACGTTGACGGTTCCGAAGGGGAAGCGGGACCGGCAGAATGCGCAGCGGGTCTCGTTGGTATCCGCCAGAAGCACCTGCGCGCCTCTGGCCGCCGCGTTCACGGCGCAGCTCATGCCGATGGGGCCCGCGCCGATCACGAGCACGCGGTCTCCCTCTCCAAAGGAGAGTCTCCCGACCGCGTGGGCACCGATGGTCAGCGGCTCGATCATAGCGGCCGTGCGGGCCTCCATGCCGGCCGGCAGTTTCAGCCAGTTCTTCTCCGGGGCGCAGAGGATCTCCTGCATCCCGCCGTCTTCCTTGACGCCGTAGAGTCTGAGCGATTCGCAGCAGTTGGTCTTTCCTTTGCGGCAGGCGCGGCAATGGCCGCAGGAGATGCAGGGCATCAGGGCCACCCTGTCTCCCTTCTGCACACCGCGGACAGCCGGACCGACCTCTGTCACGGTGCCCGCCACTTCGTGCCCCAGCACGCGCGGATAAATAAACAGGGCATTCCTTCCGAGTATCGCACTGACATCTGATCCGCATACACATACAGCTTCCACGCGGACCTTCACGTCCTGCTCTCCGCACACCGGCTCCGGCCGGTCCTCATAGGAGAACCGGCCCGGGGCGGTCAATACAAGCGCTTTCATTTTATTTTAACCCCCTTTGTTCATACAGACAACGGAAAGTGAACTCATTTGGTCAGATAGCCGCCGTCCACGGGGATCGTTGCGCCGTTGATATATCTGCCCGCATCGCTGGCCAGAAGGACGGCCACGCCCTTGAAGACAGAAGGATCTCCCCAGTCACCCATAGGAATGCGTGCCCTCACGCTCGCATCTCTGACGGGGTCTGCCTGTAAGGGTGCGGAAAGGTTCGTTCTAATCCAGCCCGGTGCCAGGGCGTTCACGTTGATATTCTTGGATCCCCACTCGCTGGCCAGGACGCGGGTCAGGCCCATAACGGCGTGCTTGCTGGCGGTATAGGCGGTGGTGTTGAAGCCGCCGAGGAAGGACATCATGGAGGCCAGGTTGATGATCTTGCCGCCGGTCCCCTGCTTGATGAACTGTTTGGCTGCCAGCTGTGACAGGAAGAAAACGGCCTTCTCATTGATCTGGATGATGCGGTCCCACATCTCCTCGGTATAGTCCAGCGCCGAGGCCCGCGGGCAGATACCGGCGTTATTGACCAGGATATCCAGCCTGCCGTAGGCTTCCAGCGTCTTGTCCATGATGACGGGCAGATCGTCCATGTTGCCGACATCGGCCTTGATGGGAAGGAAACGACGGCCCAGACTCTCCACATAAGCCTGCATCTCGGTGGGCTCGTGGGTGCTGTAGACACACGCGATATCCGCCCCCGCTTCCGCCAGGCCTGAAAGGATCCCGCTTCCGATACCGCTTCCCCCGCCTGTGACCAGCGCGACTTTACCCTGCAACGCGAATTCCTCGAATACCATAGCTCTCCTTTCCCATTTTATGATGTTATGTATGTTTTATTTGATGAAACTCGATTTCATTTTTAAATTGTAGCACCGTATGAACTGCCCTGCAACCATATCTGTCATGAAATCCCGGCCGGCAGGCACCGGGATCCGCTGACGGAGGCCGCTGGGTGGCTTGCCACAAGGCGCAGGTCCTCCGCCCGCCCGGGATCTGGTGATGGCTTCAGAAATAGATTTCCCAGGCCTTCATATTCCTCATGTCGTGTGTCAGGGGATCGCTGTAATAACGACTGTCCGTGATCTCCTGCCCCAGATAGCCGCTGTAATGATTGTCCGCAAGGACCCGCAGATCACTTTCCAAATCGCGGCACCCGTCTCCCCAGATCAGATGTCCGTAAGGCGTCCCGTCGATGAAATGAAAGTGCGTGATCAAGGAGCCGAATTCCGCGAACCACTGCTCCAGCGTCTCTCCCGAGACCCCCATGGCGGTCACATCCACATTGATCCGCAGGTTCGGCCGGTCGATCTCGTCGAACAGCCTCCTGACATCCTCCAGACGGACGCCCAGATTGGTCTCCTCCGGACGCAGACTCTCCATGGCGACCGTGACACCATACTCTGCGGCAAAATCACAGAGCTGCCTGTGCATCTCCACCGACCGCTTCCAGGCCTCTTCCCTGGTCTCGTCCAGATAGCCCCTGCCCGAATTGGTGGAGATCTGCGGGCACTCCAGCTCCGCGCAGGCCCTCACGCCGTTCTTAAAATACTCCAGACTCCGCTCAAAGCACAGGCCTTTGGCCGCCATCTGATAGGGATACATACAGTTCTCCGGCGTGAACTCCACCAGCTTCAGATGATGGTCCCGGATCTTCTGCTTCAAGACCCGACAGTCTTCATAACAAGTGGGATCCAGATAGAAGTGCGGCGCACCTCCCCAGAGTTCAATACTCTCAAAGCCCACCCTCTCCTGCGCATCCAGGAAATAGTCCAGCGAAAAGTTCATATAATGAATATTCATTCCCGCGACCTGCGAACGCTCCACAAGACCCATATCACCTCACCCTTTCCCAAGAAAATAGACCCATCTCCCTCCACACCCTACCACAATTCAGATTGCATTTCTACAGGCCTGAGAGAAGCAACGACCTCTTCATCCGCGCATTGACTTGATATTTCCGGAGCTGTTTCTGGAGCTGCCGGTCTTGTGGTTGTGAAGGGTGCTACAGGACCTCTATACCGGCAGATTCTTATTAAAGTCATGAATCCGCCGGTTTCGTGGTTGTGGAGGGTACTACACGACCTCTATACCGGCGGATTGTCTTGATATTTCTGGATCTGCCGGTTTCATGGTTGTGGAGGGTGCTACAGGACCTCTATACCGGCAAATCACCAAGATTTTCTTAAATCCGCCGGTCTCATGGTTGTGTAACACCCCACACGACCTTCAGACCGGCGGCTACAAGGACTGACCTCTTCTGGTTTCATACTCGCCAGGCCATAAGGCCCGCCGGAAAGTATCGCAGTAAAACACTGCGAAATTCCCTACCTGCACGGCGGGCCTTATGGCCCTGTCGATATATGAAACCCTGCCACAAATCAACATAAAAAAACCGCCACGCCGCGGTTCTCTCCGCAGCGTGGCAGTTTCGTATGCTCTTCTTGATCAGGCCGTCTATCAGGCGCCGTAGCCGGTGAGCCACGGGATGCACAGTGTGATGGCCGGGATGAAGGTGATCAGCATCAGGCCGATGCCGTAGTTCAGGACCAGCATGACGCCGTACTGAATGGGATCGATGCTGATGGATGTGGCGATCGGCAGCAGGATCGTGGTGGTGATCAGGATGATGGGAGCCATATCCATGATCATGCCCAGGACCAGCAGGATGACGTTCAGCAGGATAGCGATCACGTAAGGGTTGTCGGATCAGGAAGGCGCTGGGAATGCGGACGGCCCAGAGCATGAGCAGGCTGATGAAGGTGGGGAACCGCACCTCTCCTACGCCGTTGACGACGCAGACGATGGCATTGAATATGGCGAAGATCCACTGTGACAAGCGGCAAGGCGAACATGAGCACCCCGGGCATGATCGGGCCTTGTGTCATATCGATTGTCTGTTTTCTATTACTCATCATGGGCACAGAATAGCACTGAACAGAGAGGATATTCTCTCTGTTCAGTGCCTTTTACTTCCCTGAATCTTAGTTTTTCTGATCTTTTTGAGGCTCTTACAGACTGTTTTGGATATTGTACTGGGTGACCGGCGTGCGGGTCACCATGACCGCCTCCTGGCGGAAGAACATGCACACGTCCCTGGCTATCTCCAGGACGGTCTCCTCCGGTGTGCCGATCAGGGTGATCAGAAGGGTATTCTCATCCACCCAGGTCCCGTCCTCATGAAAATAGCCGCCTTCGATAACCTGCAGAGAAAAGGGCGTCTGATAATTCCTGCAGACGTTTTTCAGTATGTCCTTATATTTCCCCGTGTCGAAGATCTGCTCGTGGCTGTCCTTGTCGCGAAGACCGACGTAGATCCTTGTCTCCTCCATACTTATATCCCCCTGTACCGGGAACCTGTCCGCTCCGCCTTCTCTTCCGCTCTGTCAGATGCCTCCCTGATACAGAAGCTCCGAAGGGATGAAATAGAGATAGGGTGCCGTGATCAGGGCCAGCCTGAGGGCCGCGCTGCGGGCCCTGTCTGCGTCCAGTCCTGCTCCCAGCAGGATCCGGCGGTCCAACAGGAAGATCAGGCAGCCGGAGATGAAAACGGCCAGGGCGACCACCAGAAATCCGGGGATGCCGCTGAAGGGGTTGAAACCCACGCCGTAGGCCAGTTCGTCCAGCAAACTGCTCTCCGCAGATCCCGGGGACACAAAGGCGGATGCCATGAAGACTGAGAACATGAGGACGACACCGGCCAGATCACTGAGGAACCCAGCAATACAGATCTTCCACGTATGTTTTCTGCAGAAGAGGCCCTTGTCCGGCAGGTCTCCCAGCCCCCAGCGCAGGACGATCCGGTCTATCAGATAGTTGGCCGGGATCAGGACCAGCCAGAGCCAGGAAGGCCAGAACAGGAGCAGCCAGATCGGCAGAAGGATGTTATACAGTTTTACAGTCCTGTTCGTCGTCATTCTATACCCTCTTCCGAAAGGATCAGCCTGTGATCCCGGCGCGGGCATGCGTCGACCGGTCCTGTACCTCAGTCCGCGGAGTCGATCAGATCAATGGAGTGCTCCATGTTCAGCTTCATGCACATGCTGATGAACTTGTCGAGCGGGACGTCGTTGATCTGCTTGTTGCTGCCGCGCATATTGATGGAAACGGTGCCGTTCTCCGCTTCCTTGTCGCCCAGGACCAGGATATAGGGATCCTTGTAGTTCTTGAACTTCTTGATCTTCTGCTTCATGTTGCTGTCGGAGTAGTCGGCCTCAACACGGATGCGGAGCGCCTTCAGCCTCTGCACGACCTTCTTCGCGTAGTCGTTGTGCTCGGGGCGGATCGGGACGACCGCGACCTGATAAGGGGACATCCAGAACGGGAAGATGCCCTTGAAGTTCTCGATGATGATGCCGAGGAAGCGCTCGATGGAGCCGAAGATGGCGCGGTGAATGACCACCGGGACCTTCTCCGAGCCGTCCGGAGCGGTGTACCGAAGGTCGAAGTTTCTGGGCAGCTGGAAGTCGAGCTGGATCGTGCCGCACTGCCACTCTCTTCCGAGGGCATCCTTGATCTGCAGGTCGA
>DGGX01000110.1 GCA_002392385.1 Lachnospiraceae bacterium UBA3863 | reverse complement strand
GCGAAGATCCTCCCGCAGATGGCGGCGCAGCGCTCGTAGATCTCGGCGGGATCCGCACCGATATGATAATGCTCTCTGCCGTCCAGTCTGTCGTAAAGGATCTTTCCGTGGACCATAGTCATGCGCACGTCGCTCTTGGAGCCGCTGTAGACCAGGTTCTCGGGAATGGCATGCAGGGGCTGCATGTTGGGCTGATGCAGGTCGATCATGATCATATCCGCAAGCTTGCCGGGCGCCAGGCTGTCGCACTCCGGCAGTCCCATCACATGGGCGCCCGTGCTGACGGCCATCCGGAGCACCTCGCCGGCCGGCAGGGCCGCGGCGTCAGAGCACTGAAGCTTCTGCAGGCCTGTGGCCAGGAACATCTCGCGGAACATATCCAGGCAGTTGTTGCTGGCGGGCCCGTCTGTCCCGATGGCCATGGGAATGCCCGCCTCCGCATAGGCGCAGAGAGGCGCGATGCCGCTGGCCAGCTTGGTGTTGGAGCCGGGGCAGGTCACCACGGCTATGCCCTTGTCCTTCATGATCCGGCGGTCATCGTCATTCACATGGACCATGTGATAGCCGGCGCCGCCATAGTCGAAGATCCCCCGGGAGGCAAGGTAGGCCACCGGCGTCATGCCGTAGCGCTCTATGCATCCCTCCGTCTCCGCCAGCGTCTCCGCGCAGTGGGTATAGACGGGGGCTTTATATTTTCTCGCCAGATCGGCGATCCTGTCGATCAGTTCGGGGGTGCAGGTGTACTCCGCGTGGAAGCCCAGGCGGAAGGAGGTCAGAGGATCCTTCCCGTTGAGCTCATGGAACCACTTGTCCACCAGCTCGACGGACTGACTGAAATTGTTGGCGCCGCCCACCTGCACGCAGCGCATGCCGGTATCCCTGCAGGCAGCCGCCACCGTCTCCGGTGTCAGATACATTTCCATAATGGCGGTGACGCCGCCGGAAACATATTCCAGGACAGCCAGACGGGTGAGCTCGTAAATGTCCTCCGGCGTCAGTCTGGCCTCGAAGGGGAAGACCTGGGTGTTCAGCCACTCCTGGAGGGGCAGGTCATCCGCGTGGGAACGCAGGAAGGTCATGGCGGAATGTGTGTGGGCATTCTTAAAGCCCGGCATCAGGAGATTCCCCTCACAGTCGATCTCCCGGTCGCAGATATCCTCTTCCCGGGCGTTCAGGGACTGGCCGGCCGGCAGGACCCGGAGGATCTTCTCATCCTCTACGATGACCTCGCCGGAGAAGACATCGGCCCTGTCCGCCATGCTGAGTATCCGCGCGTTATAAAATCTTGTTTTCATCCCTTTTCCCTCAGATATCCTTCATCATGGAGATGGCGGTGGTCACCACGGATGTGAAGAGCGGCGCGGCCTGTCTGCCCATCTCGTTCACTTCTTCCGATGACAGGGGTGCGGGAGAGATGCCCGCGGCCAGATTGGTGACCAGGGATATAGCGCACACACGCATGCCGAGATGACGGCCTGCGATGGCCTCCGGCACGGTGCTCATGCCGACCAGGTCCGCCCCCAGTGTCCTGCAGAGCCTGATCTCAGCGGGGGTCTCAAAAGAAGGCCCCGTCAGCTGCATGTAGACGCCGCTTTGGATATAAATGTCATGCTTAAGGCCCGCCTTCGCTATGATCTCGCAGAGCTTGCGGTCGTAGACCTTGGTCATATCCGGGAACCGGACACCGTCCTCGTCGTCGTTGGGACCGATCAGGGGATTGACGCCGAAAAGAGAGATGTGATCATAGATCACCACCAGGTCGCCCGGATAGAAGCTGGGACGGATCCCTCCGGCCGCGTTGGTCAGGAAGAGAATATCCGCACCGAGCCCCCGCATGACGCGGACCGGCATAAGGACCTGCTCCATGGAATAGCCTTCGTAATAATGGAGCCTGCCCTGCATGCAGATCACAGGGACATCCTCCACATAGCCCATGAGAAAACGTCCCCTGTGGCCGGGCGCCGTGGACACGGGAAAACCGGGAATATCCGCATAAGGGATCTCCGCCTCCACCTGGATCTTCTCTCCGTAGTCTCCCAGACCGGAGCCGAGGATCAGGCCGATCTTGGGCACAAAATCGGTAATGGAACGAATATAGCGGATGCAGTTCTTGACATTCTCTTTCATCGTCAGCTTTCCTCCCTCAGCATGTGAATCGGTAACAGACGCGGCCTCCCGCAGGAGGCAGAGCACCGTCACCCTTCCTTGGGTACGATGTTGTCCTTATCCTTATAGACGTGCATGGCGGGCACGCAGCCGCGGATCATGGATACGGGATATATATTGGTCCTGCGGCCGACGACGCTGCCGGGGTTCAGCACGGTATTGCAGCCGACGTCCACCCAGTCGCCCAGCATGGCGCCCATCTTCCTGAGCCCTGTCTCCATTCTCTCCTCACCGTCCCGGATCACCACGTTCTTCTTGTCCGCCTTGATGTTGGAGGTGATGGAGCCTGCGCCCATATGGGCGTGGAATCCCAGGATGCTGTCGCCCACATAGTTATAGTGAGGCACTTCGACCTTGTTGAAGAGGACCACGTTCTTGAGCTCCGTGGAATTGCCCACGACCGTGCCGCGGCCGACGATGGCGCTGCCCCGGATGAAGGCGCAGTGTCTGATCTCCGCCTCTTCATCAATGATGCAGGGACCGCCGATATAGGCGCTGTCATAGACCCTGGCGTTTCTGGCGACCCAGATGTTGTCGCCCCGCTTCTCGAAGCGGTCCGCGGGGAGGGTCTCTCCCAGACGGCAGATATAGTCACTGATCCTGGGCAGTACTTCCCAGGGATAGACGGCGCCTTCAAAAAGAGAAGCCGCGATGGTCTCATTCAGATCGAACAGTTCCGTGATCATATAATCCCTGATCATTTCTTAGTACCTCCTTTGGAACTCTGGGAACCTCTTGAACTGCTTCTGGTGCCCGTTGTCTTCTTCCTGCGGGCTGTTGCCTTGAAGGGCGGGTAGAGGGAGGCCGAACGCTTATAGAGAGCCTGGAGCTGCCCTCTTCTGTCCTCCTGCCGGACGGCCTGGGTCCTCCGGATCACGAAGGATTCCAGTTTCTCCATGTATTCCTGCTCAGTGACCCGTCCATCCGCGACACCGGACAGTCCCATCTCCCAGCTGGCTGTCAGCTTGGGATCCAGGAGCGGCCGTATGGAGGCCGCGACGGTATCATAGATCATCTCGCCCAGGACCGTGGGCGTCACTGTCTGTGTCTTGCTGTGAAGGGCCAGGTAGCGGTTGGTGACCAGCTTCTTGAGGATCTCGGCCCGGGTGGCGCTGGTGCCGATCCCGCTGCCCCGGATCTGTTCTCTGAGCTGCTCCTCCTCGATCAGCTTACCGGCATTTTCCATGGCCAGGATCAGACTGCCGGAGGTGTAGCGCTTGGGCGGTTTGGTCTCGCTCTCCCGGATCCTGTAGCCCTCCGCGCGCATGGGAAGGCCGCTCCGCGCCTGGAGTATCTGTTCGGGGATCTTCTTCAGGCTGTCAGCCTGCTTCCTGTCCCCGTTCTCTTCCTTGTCCGCGGTATTGTCCGCGCCGCCCCGCCGGAAGGAATACTGCATGACCTTGCGGTAGCCCTCCTCCACACACCGGCTCTCGCCGGCATAGAAACGTTCCGTCCCCACTTTCACCTGTACAGAGACCCTGTCAAAGACCGCCGGCGGATAGAAGACCGCGAGAAAACGTCTCACGATGAGCTCATAGACGGAAGCCGTGGTCTCACTAAGGCTGCTCAGGGCATTCAGGCCCTGGCCGGTGGGAATGATGGCATAGTGGTCGGTGATGGCGCTGTCGTCGGTATAGCGGGTCTTCCCTATGCTCTTAAAGCTGCCGCTCTGAAGGATCTCCGCCAGATAAGGCCTGTACATGGGCAGGCGGGAGAGACCCTGCAGATTCTTCCCGATCTCCGCCGCCACGGCGGAGGACAGGACACGGGCGTCCGTACGGGGGTAGGTGGTCAGTTTCTTCTCATAGAGCTCCTGGGCCGCCTGAAGGGTCTGGTCGGGACTGATCTTGAAGAATTTCGAACAGTCATTCTGCAGCTCGGCCAGATTGTAGAGAAGGGGCGGATTCCTGCGCTCCTTCTTGTGGGTGATGCTCTCAAGGACGGCCGGCAGGCCCTGGAGGGAGGCGATCAGCTTCTCCGCGTCTTCCCTCTCCTTAAAGCCGTTGGGAGCATAGAGACGGGGAGAATCCTCCCAGGCACTGCCGGGAGAGGCCTTCCACTCTGCCTCCAGTGTGTCCTCGTCATCCTCCGGAGCTGTCTCCGGAAGGAAGGACCCGATCACGCGGAAATAAGGTGTCTTGACAAAGTCCCGGATCTCCCTCTCCCGGCTGACCACAAGGCCCAGCACGCAGGTCATGACCCGGCCCACCGCGATCACGGTGTGGTCCGTTCCCAGGGCCTCGCTGATGGACCTGCCGTAGCGCAGGGTCAGGGCACGGGAGAAATTGATGCCCATGAGGTAGTCTTCCTTGGCCCGCAGAAAGGCCGCGGCGCCCAGGGCGTCGTACTCGCTCTCGTCCCTGGCCTCGCGGATACCCCGCAGGATCTCATCTTTGGTCTGGGAATCGATCCAGACACGGAGCTGCTTCTTGCCGGTCACGCCGGCCATCATGGCTACGAGACGATAGATATATTCTCCCTCCCGTCCCGAGTCCGTGCAGACATAGATGGTGTCCACGTCCGGTCTGGTCAGGAGTTTCTTGACTACGTTGAACTGCTTGCGCACACTGCCGATCACCTCATAGCGGTACTGTGAGGGCAGAAAAGGAAGGGATTCCATGCGCCATTTCTTCAGAGCCGGATCATAGGCCTCAGGATAGGACATGGACACCAGATGCCCTACGCACCAGGTGACCAGATCCTCTCCTCTTTCCAGATAACCCTCTCTGTTCTGAAATGAACCGCCCAGGGCCTCCGCAAACTGTCTGGCCACGCTGGGCTTCTCGGCAATAAATACTCTAGCCATGTACCTCCGTATTATTTCTCCGTAATATAGCCAAGTGCCTTCAGGAGTTCGGCGCACTCCACGCCGCCGCCGGCCGCGCCGCGCACCGTGTTGTGGGACAGACCCACGAATTTCCAGTCATAGACGGTATCTCTGCGCAGTCTTCCGATGGAGACGCCCATGCCGTGCTCATAATCCACGTCCAGAGCGACCTGGGGACGGTTGTCCTCCTGCATATAGCGGATGAAGTGCTCCGGCGCGCTGGGAAGGCCCAGCTGCTGCGGGACACCGGAGAAGCTCTCCAGGGCCGCGATCAGTTCTTCCTTGGAAGGATCCTTCCTGAACCGGACAAAAGCGGCCGCCGTATGTCCGTTCAGCACCGGGACACGGATGCACTGGCTGGTGATCACAGGGCTCTGGGCCGGCACGATCACGCCGTCCTCGATATGACCGAAGATCCGCAGAGGCTCCTTCTCGCTCTTCTCCTCCTCACCGCTGATGAAGGGGATGATGTTGCCCACCATTTCCGGCCAGTCCTTAAAGGT
>DGGX01000179.1:403-3708 GCA_002392385.1 Lachnospiraceae bacterium UBA3863 | reverse complement strand
GACGCATGGTCCCTGTGACGCATGGTCCCTGTGACGCAGGACCGTCAGACATATCCTCCTGAGGATCATCATGAACAATACAGACAATCGCGGTGACAGCTCCACAGTAGACGAAGCCGTGAACCCCACCGCGCCTCATACTGAAATAATCACACAAGAGACGGAGAGACCGTCCTCCTCCCGCAGCCAGATCCGCTACCGCGTGGTCGGCGGCAGCAAGGATTTCGCTGTCGCTTTCTCCAGGCGGGGCATCGGAACCTGCGCCTCCAGCGTCGCCTTTTTCTTCTTTATGTCCCTGATCCCCCTGGTCATCCTCCTGTCCATGCTCCTGCCCTTCCTGGGATTCCCCTATTCCATGATGGCCGAGGCCGCGACCAGTGTGACGCCGGACATGGTGGACCCCCTGGTCCAGCAGATCCTCCGGGAAGCCTATTCAGCCGGCGGCAGACTCCTGCCCCCGGTCGTTCTTCTCATGCTCTGGTCCTCCTCCGCCGGCATGCTGGCCCTGATCCGGGGACTCAATACCGTCTACGAAGCGGAGGAGCGCCGCAGCTATCCCATGCTGGTCCTCCTCTCCGTGCTCTATACCCTGAGCCTCCTCCTGCTCTTCATCAGCACGATGGTCCTGACTGTCCTGGGTGACTCCCTGCGCGGCTTCCTCTTCGGGATCATCACAGAGACAGACAGCACCGCCGCCATCTACGAAAGCTTCCGCTATCACATAGCTTTCCTGCTCTCGGTGGTCATCTTCTCGGTCATGTACACCTTCATCCCCGCCGGCCGCCGCCGCTTCCTGCTCCAGCTGCCCGGGGCCTTCTTCACCTCGGCCACCTTCCTGGTCTTCTCCTGGTTCTTCTCCCTCTACCTGAGCCACGGCAACAAATACACCCTCTTCTACGGAAGCCTGGCCGCCACCGCCGTCTTCCTCTTCTGGCTCTACTGCTGCTTCTACATCTTCCTGATCGGCGCCTACCTCAACCAGTACTTCAAGGTCCAGGTGCACAGGGCCGCCCGCACCGTCAAGCACCGCCTCAAACGCATGCGGGGGAGATAATTATTTCTGCGGCGCCAGGAAGCTTGTGTGAGAAACGTCCCTTCCTGGACTGGTCCACGTCATTGTTACCGGCTACGTGATTTTCAGCTTCCAATCACACAGCTGATAACGGCTTGAATTGTTATCGTGACTGAGTGTGTGATTTTCAGCTTCCAATCACGCAAAAAAGACTCTGGCACCAGACATAAAAACGCATATAGACCCTTCAGAGGGATCTATATGCGTTTTAAAGCCTTATGCTACAGTCTTTTCTTCTGCTACAGTCTTATCTCAGATCGTATTCTCGTACTTATCTGCCTCGGACAGTCTCATCATCTTGCCGTTGAGGACGATATAGCCGTCCTCCGGGTCGTTGTGAGGGATGTAGCGGGGCATGTCGTCCGTTTCGGGATGGACATGGCCGTACTGGCGGCAGGAGATATCGTCCACGCCGCTGAGTCTGTGGCCGTCGTCGGCCTGGGCGGAGCCGGGTGCGCGGCGGGTGAATCCGAAGATGTTGGATCCCCGGATCTGGTCAAAGGAAAGGGTCCCTCCGTTCTTATTCCTGCGGGTGTCCGCGGAAGAGCGGGATGCCGCGAGATCCCGAAAGGTACCGGTCTTCTCGGAAAGGTTCTTCTTCAGAAAGCTTCCGAGGCTTCCGTCATCGCCGGACTCGGACAGGCCGGGGATGGAACCGGACGATGTGTGCTTATGCGCGGCGGCATCGGATACCGTCGTGCCCGTCCCGGGTCTTCCCAGGGGATTCCTTTTGGAGCCGAGAGGGGCTGTGGGATCGTAATCGGTCTGCCTTCCATAGGAGCGGCTGGCCGAAGAAGCGGTCCTGGTACTGCCTGCCTTTTTCCTGTCGGCGTCAGCTTTCTTCTTTTTATTGGACAGGAGCGAGGCACCAGCTATAACAAGAACAACCAGTAACTGTATGACTAAATCCATCTGCTCTCTCCTCTCTTCTCAGTTCATCCGCCATTGCCCGTAAGAGACAGTTTAAGATCGTCTTCACTCCGCGGGCGTCTGTAAGGATGTCAGGGCTGCCCGCACGGCTTCTCTGTCCGCCTTCACGCTTCCCTGCACCATCGCGGCGCTGCCGCCGCCCCGGGCGGAAAGGCTGCCGGCCAGAAACCGGCTGATCTGTCTGGCGTCCGCACCGCCGTAGGAACCGACAATATAAGTATAGCCCTTCTCTCCCGCCAGCGTAAAGACCCCGCAGTAGCCGGCCCCCGCGAGGCCGTCCGGTGTCTGCGTCTGTCCGGCTGCCGCGGAGCCAGAAGGCGACTGCGTCTGTCCGGCTGCCGAGGAACCGGAAGGTGTCCGCGTCTGTCCGGCTGCCGCGATCCGGTCTTCTTCCCGGGCGCAGAGGCTGTTGACCAGGTTCCTCTGGGTGATGACCGACATGGCATCCTCGAAGATCCAGACATTGCCCGCCCTGTCCGGCCGGGCATTTTCCAGGCAGAGGTCCGCGATGCGTTCCTGGAGCTGCCGGATGTCCCGGCGGCTCTCCTCCAGCTCTCCCAGAACTCTCTCCACGCCGTCCGCGATATTCTCCTGGGGGCTGTTGGTGAGGTGGGAGACCTGCTCGGTCTGTCTCTGCTGGAGCTGTGTATAGCGCAGTGCCCTGGCGCCGCAGGCGATGGTCAGGCGCATACCGCCCTTGTAGCGCAGGACACGGAGAATGCGAATGATCCCGATCTCCCCGGTCCGGCGCACATGGGGCGCGCAGCAGGCGCAGACATCCACGTCCTGCACGGTCACGATCCGGAGCGGGCCCTCGATCTCCTTTTTGCTCCTGTAGACCAGGGTCTCCAGTTCCCCGGCGTTGGGAAAACGTGCGCTCACCGGCACATCCTTCCAGACGACCCGGTTGGCGGCCTCTTCCAGAGCCTCGATCTCCGTGTCGGACAGCTGGCCGTTCACGTCCAGAGTCACGCTGTGATCGCTGAGGTGGAAACCGATATTGTCAAAACCATACTGCCTGTGCATGAGACCGGACAGGATATGCTCTCCGGTGTGGCACTGCATGAAGCCGAAGCGCCGCTCCCAGTCCAGGGAGCCTGTGACGGTACGGCCAGGGGTACATGCCGTCTCCGGGGCCTGCCCCGACAGATCCGGCGTACTGCCGACTGTTTGTTCTGTATTGCCGACTGTTTTTGCAACGATGTGCTCGATCACGCCGTCGGGCCGGATCCGGACATCCAGGACCCGGCAGCCGGCAAGAATGCCTGTATCCGCGGACTGGCCGCCGCCCTCGGGGAAGAAG
>DGGX01000179.1:0-356 GCA_002392385.1 Lachnospiraceae bacterium UBA3863 | reverse complement strand
CGGGGAAGAAGGCCGTCCGGTCCAGAACCACCGCCAGGCAGTCAGGGTCTGGCTCTCCGTTCTCTCCGCTTACCGGCCTGACGGCCAGGATCTCGGCGGTGAAGTCTCTGCAGAAGGCATCCTCTTCATAAAGCCTGCGGGTGGCCGGCAGGGTCTCCGCGCCGCAGGCGGCCGGCAGAATTTCTGCGCCGGAAACGGCCTGCAGGGCCTCCGCACCGGTGGCAACCGGCAGGGCGTCTGTGCTGTTTATCTCTGTGCTCACTGTGCGTCACCGCTGCGGCCGGCGTTGCCCGCCTCCATCTTCAGATAGGCGTTGATGAAACGGTCGATGTCGCCGTCCAGGACCGCGCCGGTGT
>DGGX01000127.1 GCA_002392385.1 Lachnospiraceae bacterium UBA3863 | reverse complement strand
TACCCGGCGGACGCAGAAGAGAAGCAATCTCGTAGCGGCTAAGGGTCTTGAGCGCCCCTTGAAAGTGATATCTGCCCATCTCAGACAAGAAGCTGCAAGACCGTAGCAGCAGATCTTCCGGCAGTCATATAACCTGGCGCACATGCACGGGATTTCGAGATTTTTTACTGCGATTCTTTTCCTCACTTCAGAGAGGGACTGCTCCGCAACTCGCAGGCCGCCCTTAAGCCCGGCCTGCTCAGACATGCGGAGACTCGGACAGCAGGAGCTGCTGTCCTCGCCCTCTCTGCCGTTCGGAAAGAATCGTGTAAAAATAACTCGAATTCCCAAAGCCGTGTGCGCCGGGCCCTATGCCTGCCGGAAGAAGCATACTGCGGCCCGGCAGAATTATGAAAAACGACCCCCTGACCCGGGATACCCGGCGGACGCAGAAGAGAAGCGTTACGGTAGCGGCCAAGGGTCTTAACCGCCCCCTAAAAGTGAGAATCGTCCATGACAGGCAAGAGGCTGCAAGACCGTAGCGGGCAAGGGGCTCAACCGTCCATAAAAGTGAGAATCGTCCATTTCAGGCAGCGCTGCTCCGGCCACTGACATACGGTCCGGCGGACAGGCTTTGGGAATGAGCGAACAGTTTACGCGATTCTTTCAGCGTATGAGAGAGGACGAGGACGGCAGCTCCTGCCGTCCGAGAGTCTGGATGTATGAGCCGGCCGTTCATCAGAACGGCTGGCGAGTTACAGACGGTTCCTCTCTCATACGATAAGAAAGAATCGCAGTAAACTGACGCGAAATTCCTCGCCTGTACGCCGGACCGTATGATTAGCGGACTGTATGCCCAGTGGACAGAAAAGGGCTGCCGTTACGGAATATCCCGGCGGCAGCCACTTTCATATATGAGCTTATTTAACTGTCTTGCCTTCTCACTCCAGAATCCTGCAGGCCCAGACGGCGTCGCGGGAGGTGACGTTGGCGACCTGGGTGATGCCGCGGCCGGAGCTGTAGGCTTCGATGGTGACGCCGTCGCCCCAGTACATGGCGACGTGGTAGACGTAGCCGTTGCGGGCGAAAAAGATCAGGTCGCCGGGAAGGGCATCCTCGACGGGGATCTGTGTGCCGTAGCGGGCCTGGTCAGCGGCCACGCGGGGAATGCTGTAGCCGAAGTGTCTGTAAAGGGTCTGCACGAAGCCGGAGCAGTCCGCGCCGTGGTAGAGGTCTGTGCCGCCCCAGACGTAAGGACAGCCGATGCTCTTTTCTGCCAGCTCCAGGATCTGGCGGCGGATGGGATTTTCCTTCACGCCGTCGCGGATGGAGGAGATGGTGTCGTATAGGGCGTGGTTCTCAGCCTGAGCGACCAGTTCGGTGGCGGAGGCGAAGGAGTCTTCCTTCCGGTCTGTGACCAGTTCCTGGATCTCGCGGCCGGTACGGAGGTCGGAGGAGCGGACATAGCCGCGCACTTCGCCGGACTCCACATAGTACCAGCTGCCGTTCTTCTGCAGGATGTAGAGGAGGGTGTCCTTCTCGAGGGCGCCTACCTCACGGGAGGAGAGGCTGGGGGTCTCGTAAACGGAGGCTTTGCCGGCGGACAGGGCATATTCCTTGTCGGCCACATGGTTGAGGGAGGTGCCCTTCAGATAGAGGAAAGCCTCGTTCTCGTACCAGGGTACGAGGGCTGTGGAAGAAGGAGCGGCGCTGTCCTCCAGCTGCTGGAGTTCACGGGCGGCAGCTTCTTTTTCTATGGTCAGGGTCTGGAGAGAAGCGGGAAGGCTGCCGGGGGCCAGAAGTCTGGCCTGCTGGATGCGGAGTTCCAGGAGCAGCACGCGCTCTCGCAGTGTCTTTGTACGGGTGTCGCGGTCAGCCAGGAGAGAGTCCTTGTCCTTGCCGAGGGCCAGCTGGGAGGCCGGCACGAAGCCGCGCACGTTCATGGTCTCTATATAGGCCCAGCCGTCGCCCTTTTCCAGGACGGATACGGCACAGTACTTGTCTGCCTGGCCGACCTTGGCGGAAGAGGTACTGCGCTTGCCGTAGATGTAGGAGGCGTTCTTCAGCAGGGCGGCGGTTCCGGGCATGGAATAGAAGCGGAAATCGCTCTTCGGGACCGGCAGGCTGACGATGTGCTGGGCGGCGATCAGGGCTTCGTTGGAGCCCTCGAGATCATCCGTAAGTTCAACGCCTTCCGGGAGTGCTTCCTCTTCGGGATCCAGGATGGCAGTTTCCTCGACCGGTGTCTCCTCTCCGGGGATCAGGCTGGGATCTTCTGTGCCGGGTTCGCCGGGGACAGGATCGCCGCCTTCCTCTGCGGGGACCGTGGGATCAGTGGGATCAATGGGATCCTGTGTGCCGGGGTCCTGGGGGTCGGTGGGAGTGTCTCCGGGCACTGTCCCGGGATCACCGCCTTGTCCGCCCTGATCGCCTGAGCCTTCGCCCTGGTCACCCTGGGGTGCGGGATCGGGCGCGGGTTCTTCCGTGGGAGCCGGTGCGGGCTCCTCCGCGGGTGCGGGAGCGGGCTCTTCAGCCGGCTCCTGGGCAGCAGCCGGAGCAGACTGGGTCGTCTGTTCTGTCTGTTCTTCTATGGTCTCCTCCGGAGCAGCCTCTCCCTTGCGGGCACCGTAGACGGTAAGAGGCCCGGCTGTCAGTGAAACGGCCATGATGACCGGGAGGATCCTCATCCCGAGCTTTGAACAAATAAATCTGTGTTTCATGATTATCCTCTTTTTGGATGTCCGGATCGCAGGTCCGACGCCAATTGTATACAACTCTATTGTGCCTGACGCAGTATCTAAGCACGCGTCACAAATGGAGCGGATTGAACGCGTGTACACAGACAGGTCCTTCGGATAGAGAAAGGTGACGTTGTCAGTTCCGAGCAGCACATGATATAATTATAAAGAACATGTTCGGTGCGGGATCCGCGCCGGAGAGTGTTCGAGAACACTCCATATAATTTTATCAGATTTTTCAAAGGAGGTCTATAAAAATGGCAGATATGTATCAGAAAATGGGCAAGGGCCTGACCGGCACCCAGACGTTTGAGAACCTGCTGACGGCTTTTGCCGGCGAGTCACAGGCCAGGAACAAGTATACCTATTTCGCCTCCAAGGCCAAGAAGGACGGCTATGTCCAGATCGCGAAGATTTTTGAAGAGACAGCCGCCAATGAGAAGGAGCACGCCAAGATCTGGTATAAGATCCTGGAGGGCGTGCACAGCACGAAGGAGAATCTCGAGATGGCCGCCGAGGGCGAGCACGAGGAGTGGACGGAGATGTATCCCGGATTCGCCAAGACCGCCCGTGAGGAGGGCTTCAATGAGATCGCGGATCTCTTCGAGAAGGTCGCTGCCATTGAGAAGGAGCATGAGGAGCGTTATCGTCAGCTGATCGCCAACATCGAGGGCGGTCTGGTCTTCTCCAGAGACGGAGACAGGATCTGGCAGTGCTCCAACTGCGGCCACATCGTGGTAGGCCCCAGCGCGCCGGATGTATGTCCTGTCTGCGATCATCCCCAGGCTTATTTCGAGCTCAAGGCTGACAACTATTAAGAATAATATGCACAAGTGATCAGATGACCGGGCATTGCCCGGGGTCAGGGAAGGCTGCCGCCGCCGATGTGAGAAAATCATCGGGGCGGCGGTTTTTTCGTTCTTGCGTGCGGGGGGATATGAACATATAATCTTGTAGTAACAGGCTTTTTGAATATGCACGGATCCGGTCCGTGCATCCCATAATCACAGAACGGGAGAACGCAGATATGAAATCAAATGAGCGCAGAGTCGGCACCGTATCCAGAGGAATCCGCTGCCCTATCATACGGCAGGGCGACGATCTGAGCACGATCGTAACGGAGAGTGTCCTGGAGGCGGCTGAGAGTGAGGGATTCGCCCTTCGTGACAGAGATGTCATCGCTGTGACGGAGTCCATCGTCGCCAGAGCGCAGGGAAACTATTGCACGGTCAATGATATCGCTGCAGACGTGAAGGAGAAGCTGGGCGGCGGCACCGTGGGTGTCATCTTCCCCATCCTTTCGAGGAACCGTTTTGCCATCTGCCTGCGCGGCATCGCCATGGGAGCCAGCAAGATCGTTCTCATGCTCAGCTATCCCTCCGACGAGGTGGGCAACGAGCTGGTCAGCCTGGACAAGATCGACGAGGCCGGCATCAATCCCTACAGCGATGTGCTCACTCTTGAGAGATACAGAGAGCTGTTCGGCGTCAACAGGCATGAGTTCACGGGCGTCGACTATGTGCAGTATTACGGTGACCTGATCCGCAGCTGCGGCGCCGAGGCGGAGATCATCTTCGCCAATCAGCCCAGGGCCATTCTGGACTATGCCGATCATATCATCAACTGCGATATCCATACCCGCGCGCGCACCAAGAGGATCCTCCTGGCGGCAGGCGCGAAGAAGGTCTGCAGCCTTGACGAGATCATGAACGCCCCGGTGAACGGCAGCGGCTATAACGAGCGCTACGGCCTTCTGGGCTCCAACAAGTCCACGGA
>DGGX01000241.1:14861-24089 GCA_002392385.1 Lachnospiraceae bacterium UBA3863 | reverse complement strand
AGTCAACCAGGCCTGGGAGGAGGCCTCTGCCGCCGGCAGGCAGGCGGAGGAGGCGGCAGCCAAGGCGGAGACCCTGACCGGCCGTCACCATCTGCTGTCCGTCACGGCCGACTGCCTGCAGCAGGCCCTGGAGGACTACAACCGCCGTTTCATGCATCCCTTCCAACAGGCCTTCGAGGACTACTGCGACCTGCTGCGGTCTGAGCCCCTGCTCCTGCGCAGCGACGCCAACCTGGCGGTGCAGGCGGAGGCCCAGGGACTGCCCAGGCCCCTGTCCGCCTTCAGCGCGGGCACCCAGGACCTGCTCCTCCTCTGCCGGAGGCTGGCCCTTCTGGACTGCATGTACAGGGACGAGCAGCCCTTCCTCATTCTGGACGATCCTTTTGTCAATCTGGACAGTCAGCACCTGGAGGCCGCCCTGCGGCTCTGCCGCCGGCTGGCCCAGGACCGCCAGATCCTCTACCTGACCTGTCACGAGAGCCGGGTCCCTTCCTGAAGGGTCCCCGGCTCCTTCTTATTTCAGGCCCTTTTCCCCCGGGGCCGCCTGTGGACAGAAGCGCTTGCTATCCCGTATAATAGACAGAACAGATACTATGCAGACCGCCGCGGGAGGTTATAAGGGCATCCGGCGGCATGATTATGAGGGGGTATTATGCAAGCGGTCACAGCCTATCTGCATTCTTTTTCCTTCTCCACAGTGTGCCTGCGCCTGCTCCTGTCCGCCGCGGCGGGAGGGCTGCTGGGCTACGGACGCGCCAGAAGGCAGCGTCCGGCGGGTATACGCACCTTCATGCTCACCAGCATCGGCGCCTGTCTCTCCCTGATCCTTTCCCTTTATGAATATGAAATGCTCCGCGGTCCCTGGGCGGAGACTGTGGCGGAGGTGGGCCTGCGTTTCGACGGCTCCCGTTACGCCGCCTCGGTGATCACCGGCATCGGTTTTCTGGCCGCCGGCACCATCATCGGCGCCCAGCACAAGCAGATCCGCGGACTTACCACCGCCACCGGCCTCTTCACAGCCGCCTGCATCGGAATCGCCTCCGGCGCCGGCTTCTACAGCTGCGCCCTGATCACCGTCCTGGTCTGCGCGATCGTCCTGAATGTCCTGACGCCCATGGAGAAGACCTTCAAACGGCGTCTGCACAATATCGACCTGTATGTAGAATTCGATCAGCCGGAGGACCTGTCCCAGATCATGGATGTGACGGACAGGCTCCAGGCCCACGTCTATAATCTGGAGCTGGAGCGGACCACCCGCAAGGGGGACCTCTACCCCTCGGCCATTCTCACCCTGAAGCTGAACAAGAACAAGAACGCCCACTCTGAGATCCTGTCCTCCATCGCGGAGCTCCCCTGTGTGCGGCTTGTCACCGAGCTGGTCGCCTGAAGGCGGATCCGTCCTGTCCCCGCACAGGGCCATCCCGCCGGCCGGCTGCTCCTTCCCGTCTCCCTCTGATCAGGAGGTACCTATGATCCCTGCTTTTAACGGTCTTCGGAATATAACCCTGCTCACTGTCCTGCTCCGCATCCTCATAGCCTGTCTGTGCGGCTGCCTGATCGGACTCGAGCGCTCTGCCAAAAACCGCCCCGCCGGTTTCCGTACCCATATGCTGGTCTGTATCGGCGCCTGCACGGCCACGCTCACAGGCCACTATCTCTATCTGAATCTGGGCATGCCGGCGGACGTGACCCGTATCGGGGCCCAGGTGATCACGGGCCTCGGTTTCATCGGCGCCGGCACCATCCTTGTCACCCAGAAGGGCTCTGTCAAGGGACTGACCACCGCCGCCGGTCTCTGGGCCTCCGGCGTGGCGGGCCTGGCCATCGGGGCAGGCTTCTATGAGGGCGGCCTGATCGCCACCGTCATGATCCTTCTGGTGGAAGGCCTTTTTGCCCGGGCCAACAAGCGGATCCGCCGCCTTACCGAGCAGAAGATCATACTGCATTACACCAACAGAGAGGCACTGGACAATGTGCTGTCCTATTGTCAGGATCTGCGCATCGTCATCACGGCCCTGCAGATCTCCGGGGCCTCGCAGGATACGGACGCCGTCTATTCCGCCTTTCTCTCTCTGCAGCCCCATACAGATTTCGACAGAGAAGTGGTCCTGGATCACATCCGTGCCTTCCAGGGCGTGATCTCCGCGGAGGTGAGCTGATGCCGGACACCTATGCCCATTACCGTTTCGGCCGGGACGTCCTCGCCCTGCTGCCGGAGGCGCAGCAGGAGGTCATTCGGGCCAACCGTTCCCTCTATGACATCGGCCTGCACGGCCCTGATCCCCTCTTCTACTACCGCCCGCTGTCTCATCATCCCCTGCATGAGATGGGGCGCCGTCTCCACCGGATGACCGGCCGCCAGTTCTTCGAGGCTGCCGCGCGGACCTGCCGCTGCCGGGGAGAGAAGGCCGCGGACATGGCCTATCTCTATGGTTTTCTGTGTCACTATGCCCTGGACAGTGCCTGTCACGGTCTGGTCATAGCGACCGCCGACCGGGGCGAGGTCACCCATGCCGGGATCGAGAGCTCTCTGGACCGTCTGCTCATGATCCGGGACGGGCTGGACCCTGTCCGCACAGACCGGGCCGAGAGTCTGCGCCTGTCCTCTTCCGAGCGCAGGCGATGCGCCCAGGTCATGGCTCCCTACCTGCCCGGTGTTTCCGAGGCCCGTCTGTCCCGGGCCGTGAACAGTATGGCTTTCTACAACCGCTTCTTGCGGCTGCCCTCTCCCATCGCCCGCGGCGCGGTGGACCGGACCCTGCGCCTGATCGGCCAGTACGACGCCATTCACGGACACATGGTGCCCGAACGGCCCGATCCCCGCTGTGAGGAGACCGACAGACAGCTCCTGGTCCTCTACGAACAGGCTGTCCCCGAGGCGGTCTCCATGATCACTGGTTTCCCGGCATGCGCCAGAGGGCAGGTCCCCTGGCCGGACCGTTACAACTACACCTTCGAATCCGCATATGTCTGAAGTTCTGTAAGGAGGCTTAAAATGGAAGCTGACAGGAAGCTCACGTCCCTCGAAAAAAAGTGGATCCTCTACGATGTGGCCAATTCCGCCTTCACGCTGATGATCTCCACCCTCATTCCGCTCTTCTTCAACGCTCTGGCGGAGGATGCCGGTCTCTCCGACGTGGATTATCTGGCCCGCTGGGGCTACGCGATCTCCCTCTCCACCCTGATCGTCGCCTTCGCCGGCCCGGTCCTGGGGGCCTTCTCCGATAAGGCCGGAAGGAAGAAACCGCTTTTTGCCGCGGTCATCTTCATCGGCGCCGCCGGCTGCCTGCTGATGGGTCTGGCCGGACAGTGGCTTCTCTTCCTGGTGATCTTCGTCGTGGCCCGTGTCGCCTATTCCCTGAGCCTGGTCCTCTATGATTCCATGCTCTCAGACGTCACGACGGAAGACCGGATGGACACCGTGTCCTCCAGCGGCTATGCCTGGGGTTACATCGGCAGCTGCATCCCCTTCATCCTCTGCCTGGTCCTGGTCCTGAACGCGGACAAGCTGGGCCTGGGCACCACCCGGGCCATGATGATCTCCTTCGCTCTGGTGGCCGTGTGGTGGATCGTCGTCTCCCTGCCCCTCCTCAAGTCCTATAAGCAGATCAATTACCTGTCCGCGGAGGAAGTGGCGGAGGCTCCCGGCGTCTTCTCCCAGCTGGGCGAGACCCTCAAGGACATGGTCAGCAATCCCAGGATCCTGCTCTTCCTCCTGGCCTTCTTCTTCTACATCGACGGCGTCTACACCATCATCGATATGTCCACGGCCTACGGAAGCGCTCTTGGCCTGGGCAGCACGGACCTCCTGCTGGCCCTGCTGGTCACCCAGTTCGTGGCCTTCCCCAGCGCCCTCATCATGGGTCGGCTGTCCCGCTCCGTCTCCTCGGAGACCCTGATCACCGTCTGCATCTGCGCCTATTTCTGCATCGCCTGCTTCGCCTTCTTCCTGGCCCACGCCTGGCAGTTCTGGGTGCTGGCGATCTGCGTGGGCATGTTCCAGGGCGGTATCCAGGCCCTCTCCCGGTCCCACTTCACCAAGATCATCCCGCCCGAGCGATCCGGCGAGTATTTCGGCTTCATGGATATCTGCGGCAAGGGAGCAGCCTTCCTGGGCACCATCCTCATGAGCTTCGTCTCCCAGATCACCGGGCATATCAGCTTCGGTATCATTCCTATCGCTATCTTCTTCCTCCTGGGGCTGATACTTTTCAGGATGAGTGCAGCCAGGAAAGACTGAATAGAGAGTACTTAAAATACGCATAGAAGATCCCCCCGGCGACACGCATGTAAAAAACGCATAAAGATGGGACTTTCGCATTAAGTACAATACATGCAAAAAAGAGTCCTCGGACGGCACGCTCCCGCTCCGTCGTAAACGCAGCGGATACTAACATTTTTTCATCGCCTACGGCTCGAAAAAATGAAGTACCGGCGTTTCCGAAGGGCCTCCGAGGACTCTTTTTGCATATGATTGACGGTGCGACAGTCCCATTTTTTATGCGTTTATAATATGGGCTTCCGTCTTGTTCGGGTCTGCTTATTTGTTCAGGTCTTCTTATCTTGTTTCCGGGTGGTTATTGTGGTCTGGCCTTAGTATTGGAGCCAGGCCGGGGTGCTATAGTCAGGTTTTGTTCTTCTGGCGGAGGCGGCGGATGGTGTCGGTCAGGAGGCGGATGTCGATGGGCTTGGCTATGTGGGCGTTCATGCCGGCCTCCAGCGCGCGCTTGATGTCCTCGGACAGGATGCTGCCTGTCATGGCGATGATGCTGAGGTTCTCCGCGTCCTCGCGGGGGAGTCTGCGGATGGTGCGTGTGGCCTGGAAGCCGTCCATGACGGGCATCTGGATGTCCATCAGGATCATGTCATAGTAGGCGGGCCTTGAGTTGCGGAACATGGCCACCGCCGCCATGCCATTGCCGGCGATCTCGCAGCGGGCTCCCTCCAGTTCCAGGAGCTCCTTGGCGATATCGGCGTTGAGGGCATTGTCCTCCGCCACCAGGATGCGCATGCCCTGGAGAGGATTGGTCAGCTCCGCGTCTTCTCCGGAATCTGTCCTCTCCTTGTCCTGTCCGGACAGGGGCAGCATCTCCTCAAGAAGGCCTTTCAACATAGACAGGTAGAAGGGCCGCGGCATCAGCGCGTCGGCCATCCGTCTGGTCTTCTCGTCCGGTTCCTCTCCCACGCTGTAGAGCAGGATCATGCGGCCGAAAAGGTCGCCGTTTCTCTCATGATTGAGGTCTCTGAGGTACCGCAGTGCCTCCTCTCCGGTCATATCCTCCAGTCTCTCATCCACCAGGACCAGATCATAGGGCTGCCCCATGGCGGCGCCCTCCTCCAGCATCTGGCGGATACTCTTGCCCGCGGGCACATAGCGGGCTTCCAGTCCGGCGCCTGTCAGCAGGGCGGCGATCCTGGCCCCTTCCATGCGGCTGCGTCCCGCGAAGAGGACCTTTTTCACGCCGCACCGGTTCCAGATATCCTCCTCGACCTCGTTGACCCTGGGCATTCTCAGGCTCACGATGAAGGTCGTCCCGATATCCTTGCGGCTCTGGACAGAGATGGTGGCCCCGATCTGCTGGGCCAGCTTCCTGGTGGCTGCCAGCTTCATGCTGACGCCGTTCCAGCCGGAGGCGGACACCGCCTTGCCGTTATCGGATTCCACGGCGCCGAGCAGCCTCTTCAGTTCCTCCGGTCCGAATCCCTCCCCGGTGTCCTCTATCTCGAAGGACAGAAAGGTCTGGTGGGGATCCGTCTCCGTATCCGCCAGAACGCGGAGGGTGACCCTGCCGCCCTCGCCGGTATGCCGGATGCCGCCGGACAGGAGGTTGATCAGGATCCTGCCGAGCTTGCCCCTGTCTCCCAGGAAGATATCATGCTCCAGGCCTGTGGTGAGTACGTTGAAATGGATCCGTTCGGTCTCCGCCAGGGGCCGGATCATGCGGTCCACATCTGTCAGCAGGTCGGACATGGCGAATTCCTGTTTTGCGGGGGCGGCGTCATTATCGGTGCCGACCACCAGGTCCTCCGCCTGGTCCACGATCGTCAGCAATTCCTGGCAGGAGAGACCGATCCGGTGGGCGTATTCCTCCACCTGTTCCGGATCCGAGGAGTTCTTCAGCAGAAGCAGGACATAGCCGTATATGGTATTCATGGAGACCCGCATGTCATGGGCGGCCTCGGCGATCATGGAGGCCACAGCCGCGCTTCCCGCGGGATCATGGGTGAAACTCTCTAATACATTCTTGTCCGGAGCATACATACAGATACCTCACCTTGCATAGAAAACCTTACCGTCATCCAGACGCAGACAGGCCAGCCTGCATTTTGCCGCCTCCGCGCGCACCTCTTCGCTCATATGTGTCCGCAGGGACAGAAGCTTGGCGCCGCAGTCGATATCAATAAAACGTTCCCCTTTGAAAATCCGGTTGCTGCAGGGACGCAGCTTCTTCCTGCGTCCGGACTCTCCGGCGATCTGCTTGTAGTAATGGTCTGTGATGGTGTGCCCGCAGATGAAACTCCGGTATCTTTTCTCTCCCCGATAGTCCGCAAAGGGGTCCTCGTGGGGCAGGAGTCTGCGCCAGACCGTGTCCGACCGCTCCCTCTCCGCATCCTCGGGAAAATGGTCCATATCGTAGAAATAAGGGTAGGCGTGGCCCAGAAGGTAGAGACGCCCGTCCGGCAGTGCCGCCTCCGCGCTCAGGGGAAGAGCCTCCAGCCACTTCCGGATCCTGTCCCGGTCCGCCGGGTCCAGATCCAGATAAGCCAGCCAGGTATCGATGCCGGAATTTCTGTGCAGCCAGTTGAACATGGCCCCCGACAGGACCGATTCCCGCCGGTCTTCCGGACAGGCCCTGTGCTCCCGGATCGTCTGCAGGAACATCTCCTCATGATTGCCCAGGAGGCAGTGGACATGGTCCGCGTGCGGGCCCTCTGAGAGCTCCATGACGTAGAGCAGGGTCTCCATGGACTGGGTCCCCCAGTCCACATAATCACCGAGAAGATAGAGCTCATCCTCTTCCAGGCAGATTCCCGCCCTGCGCATCAGCTTCTTCAGCGTGTCGAGCGCGCCGTGTATGTCACTGATCACATAGTGCGCCATACTGCCTCATCTCCTCCTGCTCACATAAGCAGGGCCTTGTAGATGTCCCGCCGGCTGACGCCCCGGTCCGCCGCCGCCTGCTTCATGGCGGCCTTCCGGTCCATGCCCTGTGCTTCGTAGAGGGCCACGTGATCGGCCACCGACATTTCCTCCCAGCCGGCCTGCTTCTGCGCCTGCCGGCTCTCCGGGTCCGCGCCCGCGATCACCAGGACATATTCGCCCCGGGGCTCTCTCTCCTCATAGATGGCGACAGCGCCTCCCAGGGTGGTGGGCATGGCCTCCTCATAACGTTTGGTCAATTCCCGGCATAAGGTGATCCTTCTGTCCGCGCCCAGCGTTTCACAGAGCTGGGCCAGGGTCTCCCGCAGATGATGGGGTGCCTCATAAAGGACCATGGTCCGCTCCTCATCCGCCAGCTGCTCCAGGATCCTCTTCCTCTCCTTGCGGCCGGCCGGCAGGAAGCCCTCAAAGCAGAAACGTCTGGCCGGCAGACCGGACAGGGTCAGAGCCGTGATCAGGGCGCAGGCTCCAGGGAGCGAAGTGACCGGCAGGCCCTCTTCCAGGCACTGGGCAGCCAGGACCTCCCCCGGATCGGAGATCACAGGGGTCCCCGCGTCCGTCACCAGGGCGATGTTCTCGCCCCTCCGGAGGCGTTCCTTCAGCTCCTCGGCCTTCTCATACTTATTGTGTTCATGATAACTGACCAGCGGCTTGCGGATCCCGAAGTGATTGAGGAGACGGAGGGTGTTGCGGGTATCCTCGGCGGCGATCAGGTCCACCTCCGCCAGGGTCTGCAGGACTCTCTCCGTTATATCGCCCAGGTTTCCTATGGGCGTCGCGCACAGGTAGAGGGTACCTGTCTGACGGTCCGTTTCATGTCTGTCCATATATTCTCCGCACCTCCTCCGTATAGACCCCTCTTGCCTCATATACGATCAGAGGCGGTTCCGCCTTCAGCGCGGCCCGGCCGCCCCGGACGCAGTCCAGCAGGACCATGTTGGGCTGGCTTGTGACATAAGGATGGACGAGCCTGAGCCTTTTGGGCATAAGGCCCGCCTCCGTCAGGGTCTGCAGAAGCTCGGGCAGCCTGTCCGGTCTGTGGACCAGGCAGAAATGTCCGCCGGGCTTTAAGAGGACGGCCGCCGCATGGGCCACGTCCGCAAAAGTGCACAGCAGCTCATGTCTGGCCAGGGCCCTGGGGTCCGTGGGATCGCATTTGCCCGCGCCGGGGGCTATATAAGGCGGATTGGATACCACGATGTCGAAGGACGCGGCCGGAAATAGCTTATCGGCTTCCCGGATGTCCCCCTCCACCACAGAGATCCTGTCCTCCAGGCCGTTCATGACCACGCTCCGGGCGGCCAGCAGGGCGCTCTCATGCTGGATCTCCAGACCGACCAGCTCTGTGCAGTCCGTCTTGGAGGACAGCAGCAGGGGCAGGATACCGGTCCCGGTACCCAGATCCAGCAGCCTTCCCTGGCTCTTCTGCGGAACGAAGCCGGACAGGAGGACCGCGTCAATGCCAAAACAGAACCTCTCCGGATCCTGCAAGATCCGGAGCCCGTCGCGCATCAGGTCATGGACCCGGATATCTTCCTTCACTGTTCTTTGTTCTCTTTCTTCCGGTGTCTTCTGGGTCTGCGGCCCTCGCCGGAACGTCTTTCCTCTCCGGAATTCCTTTCCTCTCCGGCGGGCACGTTCTGGCTCTTGTTCTCCTCCCGATCGCCCCTGCGCTCCTGTCTGGCGCCGCCGCGCTCGCCTCTGCGGCCGCGCTCGGGCTTGTCCGGACGGGCGCCGCCCTTATCCTGTCTGGCGGCCGGCTGATCGGCCGCGGGCCTGCGGCTCATGCCCTTACGGCGGCGCCGGATGATGGTCAGGTCTTCCACGCCGTACTCATGGTATTCCTTCTCGTCGTCGACCTCCACCAGGATCCGCACGGTCTGGCGCAGGACATTGACGCTCTCCACCTGTCCCTGCAGGCCGTCCCTGCCCTCGACCTCATCGCCGGGGTGGGGAAGGATCTTGTTGAGCTCCTCATAGGTCTCCGTCTCATTCTTGAGGCAGCACATGAGCCGTCCGCAGACTCCGGAGATCTTGCCGGGATTCAGGGACAGGTTCTGCTCCTT
>DGGX01000241.1:611-14814 GCA_002392385.1 Lachnospiraceae bacterium UBA3863 | reverse complement strand
TCTGCTCCTTGGCCATCTTGATGGAAACAGGGACAAAATCATTCAGCCAGGTATGGCAGCACAGGGGGCGTCCACAGATGCCGTAGCCTCCCAGGATCCTGGTCTCGTCACGCACGCCGATCTGCCGCAGCTCGATGCGGGTATGGAAGACACCGGCCAGGTCCTTGACCAGTTCCCGGAAATCCACCCTTCCCTCGGCGGTGAAATAGAAAAGGATCTTGCTGTTGTCGAAGGTATATTCCGCGTCGATCAGCTTCATCTCCATGCCTCTGTCGGCGATCTTCTGCCGGCAGATCCGCAGGGCGTTCTTCTCCTTGGCGCGGTTGGCCGCGTTGCGCTCCCGGTCGTCCTCCGTGGCGATCCGCAGCACCCTGCGCAGAGGCTGTGTCACCTTCTTGTAGGGCACCTCCATCAGACCGCCGGCGGCATATCCATACTCGATCCCGCGGGCCGTTTCTACGATCACATGCTCCCCGCGGCTGATCTTCAACTCACCGGGGTCAAAATAATAGACCTTGCCGGCTCCCCGGAAGCGGACGCCCACCACAAGCACAGAGGAGGGATGCCGGGAGGATGTCTCCGCCTCTTTATTCCCCTTCTCTTCCCGCGCTTCCTCAGCCGTCTCTTCCGCAGCAGCGGCTTCTTCCTCCGCGGTCTCTCCGGTCTCTGCCGTCTCTTCGGCAGCGGTCTCTTCCTCCGCGGTCTCTCCGGTCTCTGCCGTCTCTTCGGCAGCGGTCTCTTCCTCCGCGGTCTCTTCCGTCACGGCGTCTTCTTCGATCTCCACAGCCTCTATTTCCACAGAGGTCTCCTCCACAAGGACGGCAGTCGCTTCCTGCCTGTCTTCCTGCAGTTCTCTGTCTGTTCTCAAATCCATTCTCTGTCTCCCGTATCTCTATCTGTGGGTCAGCTGCCCGCCCGGCGGTCCCGCCGGCAGGCCTGGCGGATCTGCAGGAGCAGCAGCTCCAGGACCAGCTCTGTGTTCACTCTCGCCTTCAGCCTCCTGCCCGCTGCCGCGCGGGCGTTGCTGATCCGCTGCAGGGTCCCGTAGGACAGAGTGTCCGCAGCGTCTTTAATATACTGTAATTCTCCTGTAAAAATCAAGCGGTCCGGATCTCCGGTGCTTTTGAGCACCAGGACGTCCCGGTACCAGATGTCCAGAAGATCCAGGAAAGCCGCCGTCTCTTCTGGGGTGTTCAGACTGCCCGCCATCTCGATCACGGAGGAGGCATCCGCCTTCTCGATCTGCCGCAGGAGCTCCACGGCCCGGTCCCTGGCCCCGGCGGACTCTTCGTTCTCCGCCAGCTGCAGGGCCTTGCCCACGGAGCCGCCGGAGAATCTGGCGCAGACTCTGGCCTGTTCCGGGGCGATCCCTCTGCGCACAAGGATCTGCTCCACCGCCGTCTCGGTGACAGGCCGCAGTCCCAGTGTGATGCAGCGGCTGAGCACCGTGGGGAGGAAATTCTCCGTACCCTCGGACAGGAGCAGGAGGACCGCATAGGCGGGCGGTTCCTCCAGCGTCTTCAGCAGGGCGTTCTGGGCCTGGGCCGTCATAAGCTGGGCGTCCGGGATGATCACCACCTTGTGGCTGCCCCTGTAGGGCAGGACCTGGAGGTCCGACCGGATCCTCCGGATCTCTCCCACGCCGATGCTGGTCGGCTTCTCCCTCTCCAGGACCTGCACGTCCGGATGGCTCCCGCTCTCCATCTGCAGGCAGGACAGGCACTGGCCGCAGGGCTCGCAGGTGCCGTCCTCCGCTGTCTGCAGGTTCTCGCACAGGAGGGCCGCCGCCGTGGTACGCGCCAGCATCTTCTTGCCCGATCCGGGGTCCCCGGTCAGGATACAGGCATGGCTCAGGCTCCCTGTCCGCAGGGCAGACTGCAGGTAGCCCACCACTGTCTCCTGTCCGACGACCTCACTGAATCTGTACAATCCTGCCTCCTGTCCTGTCAGCGGTTTTCCCGCCCCAGAATCACCTGCCGGATCTCCTCGAGGCACCGCTGTCTGTCCATGTTTTCAAAGTATCTGTCCACGCCGGCCCCGGCCAGCTTGTCGGGGGCGAAATCCGCCTCGTCCGCCAGGAAGCGTCTGCAGAGCTCCGCGTAGCGGGGCTCCTTCTGGGCGCGTTCCCTGTCCAGGGCCCGCTGCAGCCGCACGCCGTCCTCCACGTAGAGGCAGAGGGCCGCAACGGCCTCCCGGCCGAAATGGTCGCGCAGGGACCTGCAGGAATCCGGCGTCCCGATCAGGAGGGTGTTCCCCCTCTCCAGGTCGATCTGGCCGTCGTCCTCCGTATAGTAGATCCAGGGCCCGTGGACCGTCTGGTATTCTCTGTATTCAATGACCCTGCCCGCTTCTCTGGCCTTCAGAAAGTCCTCCGGCTGCCGGAAGTAGTACTCCCGGCCCTCCGCCTCCCCGATCCGCATGGGACGGGTGGTATAGGGGATCACCGGACGCAGCCCGAGGCTCTCGTCCGCCAGAAGCTCTCTGTACAGCGTGTCCTTGCCGGACGCGCTCTTGCCCATCAGACAGAATATCCTGAACACGTCCTTACCCCTCCACCTGGGCTACACGCACCATGTTCGTATTGCCGGCGACACCCAGGGGCAGACCGGCCGTCAGCACCACATTGTCGCCCTTCTGTACATAGCCGGCTCTCTGCGCCGCGCTGATGGCCGCGTCGAACAGCTGCTCCGCCTTGTCCTCCTCGGGAATGATCAGGGGATGGACGCCGAACAGGAGGTTCATCTGGCTGGCCACCCGCTCGTTGATGGAGCAGGCGATCACGGGACATCCCGGCCGGAAGGAACTGAGAGCCCTGGCGGTGAAGCCCGAGATGGTGACGGTGATGACCGCCGCCGCGCGGATGTCCTCCGCCACGGCACAGGCCGCGTGGGAGATGGCGGTGGTGATGTCCGTCTCTGTTCCCTGGTCGCGCTCTCTGCGCTCCGCCCTGTAGTCGATCTCCTTCTCCGCCCGCAGGGCGATATGGGCCATGGTCTTCACAGCCTTCTCCGGATAGGCGCCGCTGGCCGTCTCGCCGGACAGCATGATGGCCGTGGTGCCGTCGTAGATGGCGTTGGCCACATCCGTGGCCTCCGCCCTGGTAGGCCTGGGATTCTTCATCATGGAATCCAGCATCTGGGTGGCGGTCACGACGATCTTGCCCTTGCTGTTGGCGGAACGGATGATCTGCTTCTGCAGGATGGGCACCTCCTCCAGAGGCACTTCCACGCCCAGGTCGCCGCGGGCGACCATCACGCCGTCCGCCTCGTCCAGGATCTCCTCGATGTTGCGGACGCCCTGCACGCTCTCGATCTTGGCGATGATCTTCATCTTGCCGCCGTTGTCGGCGATCAGCCTCTTCAGCTCGCGCACGTCCTCGGCGCTGCGGGTGAAGGAGGCGGCGATGAAATCATAGCCCATCTCGCATCCGAAAATAATGTCCTCTCTGTCCTGGTCGCTGATGAAGGGCATGGACAGGTCCGCGCCGGGGATATTCACGCCCTTGTGGTTGGACACCGGTCCGCCGTTGACCACCAGACATACAAGGTCCGTGTCTGTCTTCTCCTCGACGCGCAGCTCGATCAGGCCGTCGTCGATCAGGATGCCGCCGCCGACCTTAACGTCCCGGGTGATATCCTTGTAGGTCACGGCTGCCCGCTCACTGTTGCCCAGACATTCCCGCGTCGTCAGGGTGAAGGTCTGCCCTCTCTCCAGCATGACCCTGCCGCCCTCGAAATCACGCAGGCGGATCTCAGGGCCCTTCGTATCCAGAAGCGTAGCCACAGGCACATTCATCTCACGGCGGATCCTCAGCAGTCGTTTAAATTTATTCAGATGTTCCTCATGAGTCCCGTGAGAAAAATTGAATCTGGCTACATTCATGCCGGCTTTGATCAGCTTCCTGAGCATGTCCTCGCTCTCGCTGGCCGGTCCGATCGTGCAGATGATCTTGGTCTTACGCATATTCGCTCCTTTTTCTCTGGCCGGCACCGCGCCCCGGGCGACGATGCCGATTATTATAATACGATATTATCTTACACCCGCGGCGGGTGCATGGGAAGGTGTTTGCTTTTTCCGGATGTCTGTCCTATGATGGTTGCAGAAGCAAAGGCCGGTGCCTTTTGTGCCGCCCGGCCCGCCGTTCCAGCCCACAGGAGAGGACCATGCCCGACAGCCAGGCCAGCATCTTTGAACAGAATTATACTCTGACCAATGAGAGTATCTCCATTGAATACAGGACCACGGGAAGACTGCTTCCCTCTCACTGGCATGACGATATGGAGATCATCTATCTCCTCAACGGCAGCGCCACCGTTTTTCTCGAAGGAAGGCCGCACACGCTGGTGACGGGGGATTTCATCGTGATCGACGCGGGTATGATCCATGAATCCCAGTGTACCAGGAGCTATATGCAGATCGTCATTCGTATCCGCGAGGGCCTCGTACAGTCCCTGATGGGCGGCAGCCGGGACTTCCGGATCCTGTGCAGCCGCAGCGACCTCACGCGGGATACCCTGCCCCGCTATCTGGAGATCTGCAGCCTCCTGCGCCAGCTGGCTCCTCTTTACATCCAGCAGCCCCGAGGCTACATGATCAAGAGCAACGCCCTGGTCCTGGATGTTCTCTACCTGCTCACCTCCTTCTTCTCTGTCTCCTTCCCGCCCGCGGAGACCGCCGCTGCCCTGACCCTGCGCCAGCAGGAGGCAGTGGATTCCGCCCGCCGGACCTTCTCTCATCCCGCCCAGCTCCGGGCCAGGGAGATCGTCCGCTACATCGACAGTCATTACGCCGAGCCTCTGAGCCTGGACGAGATCGCCGCTCACTTCGGCCTGAATTCAGAATATTTCAGCCGCATGTTCCGCCGGACCTTCGGCATTCCTTTTACCCACCATCTGCACCACGTCCGTCTGGTGCACATCTATCACGATATCTGCACCACGGATGAACCGGTCATGGCCGTCGCCGAGAAGCACGGTTTCACCAACTATAAACTGTTCGGCCGTCTCTTCCGGGAATTCTACGGAAAGACGCCCAGAGAAGTCAGAAGAGAGATGAAGGAGAGACAGTGATCACGCTGTCTCTCCGTTTGTCTGGTCTTATTCAGTTGCTTCCGCGGAGCTTTCTGTATCGGTTGTCTCGTCCGCGGGCTCTTCTTCTGACTGTTCTTCTTCCGTCTGTTCCTCTTCCGCCGGTCCTTCTTCCGCGGGTGTCCGGCTGCGGCGGCCGGTCGTGAAGGGCAGCGTCCAGAGGATGGGCACCGTATAGAGCTGGCAGAGTCCGTATCTGGTCCAGCAGACAGGCCCCATGATGAGGAAGAGGATATTGGCGGCCACAGGGACCAGGGCCGCGATCATGCGGTACCGTCCGCGCCTGAGCAGCAAGAGCAGGGTCAGCAGCGGCGTCCACCAGAGATAGAGGACATTGCTGAAGAGGATGGCGGTCAGGGGCATGGAGCACAGCCAGTCATAGAACCGGTTCATCTGGTCCCGCATTCCCGCGCGCGCTTCCGGCTGGGCGAATCCTCCTATGGAGTCATACCAGACCGTCTCGTTGTAGACGATGATCTCCTGCTCCGGGATGAAAAATCCGCCGTTGACCATCAGCACCGCCCGCACATAGGCTCCCGGATGGCGCAGACCCTGCCGCACCCAGAGCCGGAGGTAGGCGATCAGGTCCTCCCGGTCCGCGTAGTAGTTGTAACGCTCCTTGATCCTGTCCGTGATGGTCTTGTCATAGACCTCCGCGTAGGTGGCGGGATCGATGACGATCACCCGCCTGAGCACCTCCCGGTCCTCCTCCGTGAAGCTCCCCGGATCCTCCATATAGGTGAGGGCCGTCTGCTGTAAGGCGAATCCCAGTGCCTCCTGGGTCCCGCCGGGATAGATATGCCAGAGGGGGAAGATGATCCTTCCCAGAAGGACCGTCGTGATCAGGACCGGCAGGACGGCTGACAGCAGGGCCGCGTCCCTGTCCCGGGCTTCCTTGCACAGAAGCACCAGAAAGAGGGCAGACAGGCATGTGATATACATGCCTTTTTTATTGGTCAGAGCCGCCAGGATGGAAAGCAGGATGAAAAGGCCCCACAGGCCCCGTCCCACGGCTCTCTCCCCGCTCCTCTTGAGGATGGCCAGATAACACAGCATCCAGAGGAAGAACACCACGGAGAAGAGGCTGTCCTTAAGCATGCTGACGGCATAATAGGCCACGAAGGGCATACAGTAGAAAAGGCTGGCCGCGGCGGCCACCGGCTCCGGTACGCCCTCCTCCGTCATAGAACAGACGAACACGGAGAAGGCGATGCTCATCACGATGATCTGCACCACGCAGTAGAGATACATCCCGGTCTCCGCGCTTCCGTAAGCGAGACCCAGTTTATAGAAGCCCGTAAAGATGAGGGTCGTCAGCACCGGATGGTGGTCGTTCATCAGGGCGCCGATCTTCACATTTCCGTTGATCCAGTTGTAGGGAAGGGGCTCCATGCCGGTGACCAGATCCTTGATCTGGTTGGTGGTATCGTGCCCGCAGGCTCCCGGCCAGTAGATCTGCAGGTAGAGCATGTACACGCCCGCGAAGACCAGGGCCAGGAGGAGGATACTGTACCACCTGCGCCGGAAGAAACGGGGCTGTCCCCTCTCCGCCTGTCTCCTGTCCAGAAGGCGCACGGCGGCGAACACAGCCGCTGTCCCCACGCTGAAGAGGACCAGCCAGATCCCGGCCTTCACGAGAAGGACCCCGCGGCCGTCCCCCGGGGTCACATAGCATCTCTCTGTAAATGCGGTAAACACCGCGTTGGCAGCGATCAGCACAAGGGTCACGAGACCGGTCAGAAACCGGCTGATCCCGCTCCGCTCCGTGCCTGCCTCTGCCGCCGCAGTCTCATTCCTCTTGTCCATCCTTCTTCACCGCCGTTCTGCGTTTTTTCTTATACTGTTCGATGACGTTCAGACGGAATTCAAAAGCCTGCTTGTCCTTCTCCACGATGGTGGACAGGATCACACCCGCGAAGAAGGTATGGACGCCTGCCAGCGCGATAAAACCGGCGGCGATCAGGGTCGGGAATCTGGGCACCAGTCCTGTCTGCAGATAGGTCATCAGCACGGGCCAGAACAGAAGGAAGGACGCGAGGAAGAGCAGCAGGGACAGGAAGCCGAAAAACTCCATGGGCCGGTAGTTCCTGAAGAGACGGGCGATGGTCATCAGGACCTTGGCTCCGTCGGAATAGGTGTTGAGCTTGGAGGTGCTGCCCGCCGGCCTGTCGCGGTAATCCACGATGACATTCTCCAGCCGCATGTTCTTCTCCACGGCATGGATGCTCATCTCCGTCTCGATCTCAAAGCCCCTGGACAGGACCGGGAAGGTCTTCACGAACTCATAGCTGAAGGCCCTGTAGCCGGTCATGATGTCCCGGATCTCCGTCCCGAAAAGGTGGTTGATGCTGCTCCTTACCAGGCTGTTGCCCAGATTGTGGAAGGGTCTCTTGTTCTCTTCGAAATAGGTGGAGGACAGGCGGTCGCCGATCACCATATCCGCCTGCCTGTTCAGGACCAGGGATTCCATCTCCGGCCCGTACTCCGCGGGATAGGTATCGTCCCCGTCCACCATGATATAGCAGTCCGCGTCGATCTCACGGAACATCCTGCGGATCACGTTTCCCTTGCCCTGCTGGTACTCATGGCGCACCACCGCGCCGGCCTCCCGCGCGATATCGGCGGTCCCGTCGCTGGAATTGTTGTCATACACATAGACTGTTGCCTCCGGCAGGACGGTCCGCCAGTCGCGGACCACCTTGCCGATCGTCTGTGCTTCGTTGTAGCATGGTATCAGTATTGCTGTCTCGGATTTCATTCTGTATACGTCTCCTGGGCGCTCCGGTCATCCGGAGCCTGTCTTTTGGTCATTCTCTAACGTGCGCCGGGTCCGGGGCCTCCCCCCGGTCTGTGGCCGCCCGGACGGGGTCCTCCGCCGGGTCCGCCGCCAGGTCTCCCGCCCGGCCCGCCGGTCTTGCCCTGGCCGGCCGCGCCGGACTGCTTCCGGGTCTCCTCCGTGCGCACATAGCGGTCACTGCGCCGCCCTATGTGCAGGCTGCTTTTCTCCATGTAAATGCCGGCGGACGTCCGCCTGGCCACATTCTTCATAGGTCCCCGCAGGACAGCGCCGACGATGAGGGCGATGATCAGCGGCAGGAGGATGGAGAACAGCATCCTTTGGGAATGCTGGGCAAAAAGCAGGAAATAGTTGATCAGGAAGAGCACAGCGAAGGTAAGGCCCGTGAAGCCGTACAGCTTGGGCGAGGAAATGGGCAGGTCGCCGACCATCCTGCCGCTCTGGCCGTTCATGGCGAACAGGAAGGTCTTCCCGTCCCACTTGGTGCTCAGGAGCCAGACAGGGAACAAGCCGTATTCCACCCTGTCATCTCTGAAGCCCTCCCTGTGGGTGTCCGTGGACACGCTGGTATAGCCCTTGACCGTCTCCTTCAGGGCCGTCTGGGCGCTGTTGGCCGCTCTGGTCCTGGCACGATCCCGGCACTCCTTCCGGGACATATCCTGCCGGTTGGCCAGATAGCCGGGCATATACTCCAGTGTGAACTTCCTGAGGTCGCTGTAATCATAGGGCTCGATGGAGTCCATGAGGTCGTCGGGCATCTGTTTGGAAGCATCCACCGGGATCTTCTCATACTCCAGGGAACCGGAACGCTGGACTTCATAGAACTCCGTGCGAATGACCTCTGTGTCGCCCCTCTTCTCCCTATGCTCCTTGCGGGCGGTATACTGAGCCTCCGCGTCCACCGTGCCGGAGTAGAGCCAGAAGGGCACATAGACGCCCTTAATCTCCTCGATGTGGTTGGAGGAGGCAAAAGAGCCCGGCAGCAGGTGCTTGCCCTTGTAGTAATTCTTCAGGGCCTCCACCGCCTGTTTCTTCTCGATCTTGAAGGGGATCACGTAGTCAGGCCTGTCCACGCCCTCGAAGCGGCTGGGAATCACGGTGGGATTGCCGCAGTAAGGGCAGTTTAGGGCCGCCGTCGACTGGTCGCACATGAGCTCGGCGCCGCAGGTCGTGCAGTTATAGGCCCGCATGCGGGCGGCGTCTGCTCCCCAGCCGTCTGCCGTGCCGGCCCCGCCGGCATTCTCCGCGGCCTCCTGCCTCTCCCGGGCCTCCTGCGCGGCCGCTGCCTTGTCGGCCTCCGCGGCGGAAGCGTTCCGGTCAGCATAGGCGGCCTGCACCTCTTCCAGGGAATAGGAGCTGCCGCAGTAGTCGCAGACCAGCCTGTCCGTCTTGCCGTCAAAATGAAGGGGGCCTGTACAGGCCGGGCACTGATAGGTCGTTACTCTCTCTGCCATATTAGCACCTTCCTTCCCTCGTCACATAAAATATCCGGGGCCGCCGCCCTGCAGCAGCCCCGGATCCTTACTTACCCTTACTCTCTGGCGGTGCCGCATTCCGTGCAGAACTTACCCGTGTTCACGGCTCCGCATTTGGGGCAGGCCCACTCACCGGCGGCCGGCCGGGCCGTGCCGCACTCTGTGCAGAATTTACCGGTGTTTTCCGTTCCGCACTTAGGGCACTTCCAGGCGCCGGCAGGGGCCGGTTTGGCTGTGCCGCACTCGACGCAGAACTTGCCGGTATTGGCTGTGCCGCACTTGGGGCATTTCCAGGAGGCCTGCATCCTGGCAGCGCCTGCTTCCTGCTCCCTGCGGCTGGCAGCCAGGATGGCGGCCATATCGCCGCTGCCTGCCTGCTCGGCCATGTTGAGGCCGGCGAAGGCCATCATAGGGCCGGCATTCTGATTCTTGGCGGCCTCCACCATGGCCTGGGTCTTGGCATTGGTGTAGGCGGCTCCCTTCATCTCATCGCTCTTGTAGACAGCTGTCTTCTGGAGCTCCTTGATCATGGCCTCGTCTTCCGCGGAGGCCTTGACGCTGCTCACGCCGAAGGCTGTGATCTCGATGCCGTACTGGGCGCCCCAGATGCCCGAGAGCTCCTGCTTCAGGGCCGCGCCGAGCTCCGCGGCATGGCCGGGAAGGGCGCTGTAGCGGATGCCCAGATCCGAGATCCTGGAGAAGGCGGGCTGCAGGGCTGTCAGCAGCTCTGTGCGCAGCTGATTCTCGATCTGGTCCTTCCTGTACTCATAGGTCACATTGCTGGCAATGTGCTTGTAGAACAGGATGGGATCCGCCAGGCGGTAAGCATACTCGCCAAAGCAGCGGATGGCGATATCCACATCGAGGTTGATATTCCTGTCGACCACACGATAGGGCACCGGGCTCGCCGTGCCGTACTTGTTGCCGATGATGTCCTTGGTGTTGAAATAATAGATGCGCTGATCCTTGGGGGTCACGCCGCCGTAGGATACGCGGGCCGCGAACTGCTTGAAGGAAGCCATGAGGCTCTCGCCCAGATTGCCGCTGAAGATGCTGGGCTCGCTGGACGTGTCGTAGGTATACGCACCGGGCTCGGCGCAGATATCCACGATAGCGCCCTGATCCACGATGATCATGCACTGTCCTTCGTTGACCACCACGGTGGAGCCGTTGGTGATCACATTGTCGCTGCCGCCTCTGTTGAGCAGGCCGCTCTTGCCGTGATGCTTCTCACCTTTTCTCATGAGAACATCATTGCCCAGCTCAGAGCAGTAGAAATACTCTTTCCACTGATCGCCCAGCACCGAGCTCAGGGATGCACCTGCTGCCAAAATAAGTCCCATAACCTTTACCCTCCTTCTTCTTTGCGATGATCCTCCTGATCTCCTCAGTTACATCTGGTGTCTCACGACGGCGTACTCGTCGCCGCTGCGATAGTAAGGGCATTGCTGATGACGGTCGGAGAGAAAACGCATGTACTCGTCCTCATCGAGATCGATCTCGCACACGTAGTCTCCATACTCCTCGTCATAGGTCAGAAATGCACAGGTGTCACACTCCATCTCTGTCAGTTCCCATCACTTTCATGATATCACGAATAATCATCCGGTGTACAGAAATATATCCCGCTATGGAGGCCTGTCCCCGCTGTCCGTTCAGAGTCCCAGCTCCTCCCGCAGCAGCTCCATGGCCTTCTCCAGCTGATTGTCCTTCCTGTCTCCTTCGTAGTAACGGTCGGCGTCGAAGGCGACCTCCACGTCCGGGGCGATGCCCTGTTTGTGAATGTCCCGTCCGCCGCGGGTGTAGTAGCCGGCGACCGTCAGCTTGACGGCGCTGCCGTCCTGCAGGGGATAAATGGTCTGCACGATGCCCTTGCCGAAGGTCGTCGTTCCCACCAGCCGGCCGATCCCCGCGTCCTGGATGGCGCCGGCGAGGATCTCGGAGGCGGAGGCGCTGGAGCCGTCGACCAGGACGATCAGAGGCAGGTCAAAATCCGCGCCGCTGCACTTGTACTCCTTGCGCTGGCCGCTGCGGTCCTCCATGTAGAAGATCAGGCCCTTGGGAAGCAGTTCCTCCGCGATGGCGGTCACCGTGGACACGTTGCCGCCGGGATTGCCGCGCAGGTCCAGGATCAGAGCCTTCATGCCCTGGCTCTTAAGGTCCTTCATGTGTTCCTTGAACTGGGTCTCCGTGACGTCGTCGAACTCAGAGATGGCCAGATAGCCGATGCCGTCCTCCTTCATCTCCGAGCTGACCGTGGGAGACTCCACCATGGCCCTTGTGATGACCAGCTCCACGGTCTCCGTGTCCCGCAGTACCGTCAGCTTCACGTCGGTGCCGGCCTCTCCGCGGATCATGGCTGTCACATCCCCGAGCTCCATGTCGGAGGTGCAGACCGTCTCGTCCACCATGTAGATCAGGTCGCCGACCCGGAGGCCCGTCTTCTCCGCGGGCGCGTCCCGGATCAGGCCCACGATCTCGGCGAATCCGCTCTCATTCTTCTGCAGGGTCGCGCCGATGCCTCCGTAGACGCCCTCTGTCTGCTGGGTGATATCTACCAGCTCCTTGGGATTATAATATGTGGAATAGGGATCTCCCAGCGCGGTCAGAAGGCCCTTGTACATGCCGTCCTGCAGCTGTTCGGCGGTCACCTCGTCCACATTGTAGTAGAACTTGTCGATGTAGCCCTCCAGCAGCCGGAGCTTGTTGACAGTCTCGCTGTCCACGGCCGAGGTCTCCCCGGCGGAGGCTCCGTCGCCTGTCTGACTCTCCTCCGGCATCATGACGACCGACTGTTCCAGAACAGACCGCAGGCGGCCGATGATCACCGCGCTGACACAGGTCATGACCAGGACGCCCGCCAGGAATCCCAGCAGGAAGGGCAGGAGCCTTATCTTCCTGCCTCCGCGTCCCTCTTCTCTGCTTACTTCTTCGTTCTCCGGCAGGGCCGGCTCCTTCTCATTCATATTCTCAGTACTCATACTGCTCCATGTATTTCATATACTTGACGACCATGAGGGCGATCTTGAAGGTGATCGCGTCCTCGAAGACCCGCAGATCCAGTCCTGTGCTCTTCTGCAGCTTGTCCAGTCTGTAGACCAGGGTGTTGCGGTGGATGAAGAGCTGCCGGCTGGTCTCCGACACGTTCAGGCTGTTCTCGAAGAACTTGTTGATGGTGGTCAGGGTCTCCTGGTCGAACTCATCGGGATTGCGGTCCTTGAAGATCTCCCGGATGAACATGCGGCACAGGGGAATAGGCAGCTGATAGATCAGACGGCCGATCCCCAGCTCGTTGTAGGCGATGATGGTGCTGTCCTCGAAGAAGATCCGGCTCACGTCCAGGGCCATCTTGGCTTCCTTGTAGGAGCGGCTGATCTCGCGGATGTCCCCGACCACCGTGCCGTAGGCGATCCGGATGTGCTCCAGGCCCTGCTTCTGCAGATAGTTCTCCAGGCCTATGCAGGTCCTCTCGATGTCCCTGCCGCGGCTGCCGTCCGTCAGATCCTTGACCACGACGACATTGTTCTCATCCACGGCCGTGACAAAATCCGATGTGCCTGATCCGATGAACTCCTGCACGAGCTCGAGCACGCCGTGTTCCTTCTCCTGCCCTGTCTCCGCGATGATGACGACTCTCTGGGCGTCCGTGGGGATCCTGAGCTTCTTGGCCCTGCTGTAGATGTCCACCAGGAGCAGGTTGTCCAGCAGCAGGTTCTTCATGAAGCTGTCCTTGTCAAAACGCTCCTTGAAAGCCCCCATCAGGCCATGGATCTGGAAGGCCGCCATCCGGCCCACCAGCTGTGTCTTGTCAGATTCTCCGCAGGCTGCGATGACATACTCCAGCTGCCCGTCCTCCACGACCTTAAAGAACTGGTAAGGTCCTGTCGTCTGAGAATCCGCCGCCGACACGGCAAAATCCGGAATCACCGCCGCGGCATCCTCGAAGACCGGTGCAGTGACCGCCATTTCCCTTCCTTCGGCATCCATGACGCCGATCTCGAGATGTGAGATTTCCTTGATGCCGTCGATCGTGTTCTGCAAGATCTGGTTTGAGATCATATACCCACTCTTTCCGCGCGGACTATAGACTTACGTTTGTGTACATCCGGCCGCCACAGTCTCCTGCGGGTCCGGTCATCCCCTTTACCTCCCGTCCGCACTCTCTGTCTGTTTATCATTCTAATTTAAAATAACAATAAAATCCACAAAAATCTCTAAGATTTTTGTGGATTTTCACAAATCAGTATGACTCTCTGCTCAATCGCGATTATCTTCCAGCAGACGGATCTCCGCCTCTTCGATCGCGATCCGCCCCTCCTTCAGCAGTCTGCCGACGGCCCGCTTGAACTGATTTTTGGTCATGCGGACCTCTGCGCGGATCCTTTCCGGATCCTCTCTGTCTGTAAAGGGAAGGCTGCCTCCGCGCAGCCGCATCTCCACGATCAGCCTCTCGGCGTCGCGCTCCATCTGGAGGTACCCCTTCTCCCGCAGGCTCAGGTCGAGCTTGCCGTCCTTTCTGACCCTGGAGACCCGGGCGGCGACCACCTCTCCGACGCGCAGTTCCCTGAGGAGCTCCTTCTTGGGGATCAGGGCGCTGTAGCGGCTGTCCACGGCGACAAAGGCGCCGAAATTCCTGCTGGTCTCATAGACCACGCCTGTGACGTGGTCCCCGGCTGTATAGGGGCTCTCCGTCTCCAGATAAGGGTAGACGTTCATGGTGGCGCAGAGGCGGCTGCTCTTATCCAGGTAGACCGCGCAGAGCACCTCCTGTCCTTCCCTGACCCTCTCCCTGGGCTGCTCGTGGAAGGGCAGCAGCAGATCCTTGTCCAGGCCCCAGTCCAGGA
>DGGX01000241.1:0-567 GCA_002392385.1 Lachnospiraceae bacterium UBA3863 | reverse complement strand
GCCCCAGTCCAGGAAGGCGCCGATCCGGCCCACCTGCCTGACACGCAGATAGCCCACCTTGTGCAGGGTCAGCAGAGGCTCCCTGCAGGTGGCGATCAGGCGGTCCTCCGAGTCCTTGTAGAGGAAGACCGTCAGCCTCTGGCCGACCTGGGCCCCGGCCGGTACCTGGGACCGCGGCAGGAGGACCTCTTCGCTTCCTTCCTCCTCCGACAGGTAGACGCCGAATTCCACCTTTCTTTTAATAATAAGTTCCTGTTTCTCTCCGATTCTGAGCATAGTCTTTCCGTCCTCTCCGGGGGCCTCTCCCGCCCCGCTGTTTTAACTGATGGATCAGGTCTGCGGCTCCGCGCTGACCACCGCGTAGGGATCGCCTTCCCTGTCACAGAGCGCTACCAGCCTGTCCTCATACACGAGCGGCAGGATCATATCGCCCTCATAAGCCTGTTTCCTGTATTCGATCCTGAGCCTCCGCGCCTGCCGGACAGCCGGACAGACCGCCTCCGCGATCCGCAGGTACTGGGCATTGTTCATATGTCCGTTGGTATCCAGCCGGTAGGTGTCCACCAC
>DGGX01000212.1:25003-27488 GCA_002392385.1 Lachnospiraceae bacterium UBA3863 | reverse complement strand
CAGCAGCTCTATGAGGGCGTGGAGATCAAGGGCAGCGGCACGGTGGCCCTGATCACCTATCTGCGTACGGACAGCACCAGGATCTCGGATGAGGCCCTGGCCTCCTCCGCGGCCTATATCCTCGATCACTACGGGGAAGAGTATCTGCAGTCCGCCGCCAGAGAGGACAAGAACACAGGCAAGATCCAGGACGCCCATGAAGCCATCCGTCCCACGGATCTCAATATGCTCCCCGGACAGCTCAAGGAGGCCCTCAGCCGCGATCAGCTGAGACTCTATCAGCTGATCTGGAAGCGCTTCGTGTCCAGCCGGATGACACCGGCCAGATACGCCCTGACCCAGGTCAGGGTGAGCGCGGGGACAGCCCTTTTCTCCGCGGCGACCTCCAAGCTTGTTTTTGACGGTTATCAGAGTGTCTACAGGGCCGAGGAGGAAGAGGAGAAGTCGGACAGACTGTCCGGAAGCCTCACGGAGTCCTCGGAACTGACACTGAAAGAAATACAGCCCAAACAGCACTATACCCAGCCGCTGCCTCACTACACGGAGGCCTCCCTGGTGCGCGCCATGGAGGAGCAGGGGATCGGAAGACCCAGCACCTATGCGCCGACCATCACCACGCTCCTGGGCAGGAACTATATCGTCCGCGAGAATAAGAGCCTCTATATCACGGAGCTGGGCAGGGTGGTCAACGACATGATGCGCCAGGCCTTCCCCTCCATCGTGGATACCCGCTTCACGGCCAATATGGAAAGCCTTCTGGACGGGATAGCCGAGGGGAGCGTGCGCTGGAAGACGGTGATCGAGAATTTCTATCCGGATCTGGACGAGGCCGTGAACCAGGCGGCCGAGGAGCTGGAGAAGGTGACCGTCTCCGACGAGGAGACAGACGAGATCTGCGAGAAGTGCGGCCGGCACATGGTGATCAAGTACGGACGCCACGGCAAGTTCCTGGCCTGTCCCGGTTTTCCCGAGTGCCAGAACGCCAGACCTTATTATGAGAAGATCGGCGTGGCCTGTCCCAAATGCGGCAGGGACCTGGTGGTGCGGATGACCCGCAAGGGCAGACGCTATTACGGCTGCATGGGGTATCCCGAATGTGATTTCATGGCATGGCAGAGGCCTTCCGCCCAGCGCTGCGAAGTCTGCGGAGGCATCATGCTCATCAAGGGTGACAAGCTGGTCTGCATGGACCCTGCCTGCGGTCATACGCAGGAGCGGACCCCGGAAGCAACGGAGGAGTAAAATTTGGATAAGAATCAGACACTGGGCAATGTCAAGCTTCTGGACAATACCCGGAAGATCGAGAAACTGCTGCACAGAAGCAGCACAGGCAAGGTGGTCTTCAATGATATCTGCAGCGTCATGAGCGGCATCCTGGAGGCCAATATGCTCGTGATCAGCAAGAAGGGCAAGGTGCTGGGATTCGGCGAGGCCGGGAATGTCCCGGTCATCGGGGACCTGATCACGGACAGAGTGGGCGCCTTCGTCGACGAGGATCTGAACAACCGCTTCCTGTCCGTTCTGTCCACCCATGAGAACGTGAGCCTGGAAACATTGGGATTCGTCTCCGAGGAGGCCATGTCCCTGACGGGCATCATTGCCCCCATCGAGATCGCGGGGGAGCGGCTGGGAACGGTCTTCCTCTACAGAGGCGAGCAGACCTTCGGCATCGACGACATCATTCTCTGTGAGTACGGCACCACCGTGGTGGGCCTGGAAATGCTCCGTGCGGTCTCCGAGGAGACCGCGGAGGAGAACCGCAAGATCGCGGTGGTCCGCAGCGCCATCAATACCCTGTCCTATACGGAGATGCACGCCATCATCCACATCTTCGAGGAGCTGGGCGACGTGGAGGGGATCCTGGTGGCCAGCAAGATCGCCGACAAGGCGGGCATCACCCGGAGCGTCGTGGTCAACGCCCTGCGCAAGTTCGAGTCCGCCGGCGTCATCGAATCCCGGTCCTCGGGCATGAAGGGAACCTATATCAAGGTCCTCAACGACGCGATCTACAGTGAACTGAGTGAAATGCGGCGTCAGGTGGGCCCGTAAACGGAAAGTTTACTTGCAACCGCAGATCACCTGTGATAGAATACGAACGTTGCGAATTATTACGCACGCATCCCAGCGGCTGCCGGTGCCCGGAGAGGGCGGCAGGTTCCTCATTACCGCGTAAGGATGCGGAGGTCTAACCAAAACGGAGGAGAGAAAATGAGCGTAGTAACAATGAAACAGCTTCTGGAAGCAGGCGTCCACTTCGGTCATCAGACCAAGAGATGGAACCCCAAGATGGCGCCTTACATCTTCACGGAGCGCAACGGCATCCACATCATCGACCTGCAGAAGTCTGTGATCAAGGTGGACGAGGCCTATCGTGCGGTCGTCGAGATCGTCTCCCAGGGAGGCACGATCCTTTTCGTCGGCACCAAGAAGCAGGCTCAGGACGCCATCAAGGCGGAGGCCGAGCGCTGCGGCATGTACTATGTCA
>DGGX01000212.1:24608-24925 GCA_002392385.1 Lachnospiraceae bacterium UBA3863 | reverse complement strand
ATGCTGACCAACTTCAAGACCATCAAGAGCCGCGTGGAGAGACTGAAGAAGCTTGAGGCTATGTCCCAGGACGGCACCTTCGATGTCCTTCCCAAGAAGGAAGTTGCCAAGCTCCAGAAGGAGTGGGACAAGCTGGAGAAGAATCTGGGCGGCATCAAGACCATGACCCACATTCCGGATGCCATCTTCGTCGTTGATCCCAAGAAGGAGCGCATCTGCGTGGCGGAGGCTCAGGCTCTGGGCATCACCCTGATCGGCATCGGCGATACCAACTGCGATCCCGAGGAACTGGATTATGTGATCCCCGGCAACGACGA
>DGGX01000212.1:11714-24569 GCA_002392385.1 Lachnospiraceae bacterium UBA3863 | reverse complement strand
GGCAACGACGACGCCATCCGTGCGGTCAAGCTCCTCAGCAGCAAGATCGCGGACGCTGTCATCGAGGCCAACCAGGGCGTTGAGGGTGACGCGGCTGAGCAGGCAGCTCTTGCCGAGGAATCCGCGGCCAGCGAGGCGGAGCAGGAAGCAGAGGGAACCCTCTGATCTTCCGGTGAAGATACGAAGAGAAGGAAAGGAAGTGCGCAAATGGCAATTACAGCAGCACAGGTTAAGCAGCTCAGAGAGATGACCGGCGCGGGCATGATGGACTGCAAGAAGGCCCTCACCGCGACCAACGGCAATATGGACGAGGCGGTGGAGTTCCTCCGCAAGAACGGCATCATGAAGGCTGAGAAGAAGCAGAACCGCATCGCGGCGGAAGGCATCTGCTTCATCGCGTCCGAGGATGATCAGAAGGCAGCCATCGTGGAGGTCAACTCCGAGACTGACTTCGTTGCTCAGAATGAGAAGTTCCGCACCTATGTCAGCAAGGTCGCCGCACAGGCCCTTCACAGCAGCGCTGCGGATATGGATACCTTCCTTGCGGAGCCCTGGGAAGAGGATGCTTCCAAGACCGTCAAGGATGCCCTCATCGACATGACGGCTGTGATCAGCGAGAAGCTGAGCATCCGCCGCTTTGAGAGAGTGGAAGCGCAGAACGGCTGTGTCGTGACTTATCTGCACGGCCAGGGCCGTATCGGTGTCATCATCGACGCCGAGACCGACGTGGTCAACGACAGCGTCAAAGAAGCGCTCACCAACATCGCGATGCAGGTCGCGGCCATGAATCCCAAGTACGTTTCCGCGGACGAGGTCTCCGAGGAGTACAAAGAGCATGAGAAGGAGATTCTTCTTGCGCAGGCGCTAAAGGAGAACGAGGCTCTTCCCGAGAACAAGAGGAAGCCTCAGAACATCATCGAGAAGATGCTCATCGGCCGTCTGAACAAGGAACTGAAAGAGATCTGCCTCAATGACCAGGTCTATGTCAGGGCTGAGGACGGCAAGCAGTCTGTCAGCCAGTATCTGGCACAGGTCTCCAAGCAGAACGGCGCCAAGATCAGAGTGCGCAGGTTCGTGCGTTTCGAGACCGGCGAGGGCATGGAGAAGAGAGTTGACAATTTCGCCGAGGAAGTTATGGCTCAGGTGAGATGATCTCCCCATATCCTTCAGATTGATCGAGTTTAATAAAGGCGCCTGGTCCCCGGATCAGGTGCCTTTTCGCTTGCCAATACAGGGACCCATGGTTATAATGGGGGCAACAGGGGGGCAGTTTCTTGCCTTGGAGAATAGAATATGAAGTTTCGCAGAGTCAATGATACTACGATAAACTGCATAATCACCGAGGATGACCTCCGGGAGAACGGGCTTGTATTTCAGGATCTTTTCTCACGGAGGAAGGAAGTGCTTGCCTTTATCCGCAGCGTGATCGCCCAGGCGGTCTCCAGTGAGAAGATGTCCTTCACCGGGGAGCGCATCGCCATGCGGCTGTCCATCCTTCCGGACCGGTCCATTTCCCTCACCGTTTCTGACCAGACGGATGACATGATTCCGGAGGGCCTGTTCGGGGCTGAGCTCCGGGAGACGGACACGGACAGTGACCGGAACGACAGTGGGACGGACAATGGATTTGAGGCCCAGAAGGAATACCTGATCCGGTTCGGAGAGCTTCTGAAGGCGGTTCAGTACAGTCATACCATGCCGCCTGAGAATATGCCGCCGTCCTCTCTCTATTATGATGAGGAGAACCGCGAATACCTGCTGTGTATCCGCGGGACGGAGGATGAGGGGACTGCTTTCGAGAGAACGGTCCTTTCCGCCAATGAATTCGGTGTCCTTCAGACGGTTTCCTCGGGATCACTGGCACACGTTCGGGAGCATTGCCGGCCGGTGCTGGAAGAGGATGCCCTTCAGCAGCTGCGCGCGCTGTGAGCAGTCGATTCAGAATGAGAAGAATGCAGAGAGAACATACTGCAGGAGATCAGACAGCCGTTTCCTTTACTACCCCTGCACCGGAGAGGACAGGGGAGAAGAGGATGCGGCTGAATGTTTATGTGGCGGCCGCGGCCGGCTGTTCCCGGAGAGAGGCGGACAGGCGCATAGAGGCGGGCAGGATCACTGTGAACGGCCGTCCCGGCATACAGGGACAGCAGGTCACGGCGGACGCCCTTGTCTGTGAGGACGGGCGCAGGATCGTCCTGCCGGCAGCGCGGACGGTGGCAGCCTTCTATAAGCCCGTGGGGGTGACATGCACGGCCGCGGATCCCCACGCGGGCAGGACGCTGGCGGATGTCTTCCGCTATGACAGGCGGCTGACCTATGCGGGCCGTCTGGACAGGGATTCAGAGGGGCTGCTGATCATGACCGATGACGGTGCCCTGATCGAGGCCGCCATGCGCGGTGGCCAGGGGCACGAAAAGGAATACGCGGTGCGCACGGACCGCCCCGTCTCGGATATTCAGCTGCGCAGGCTTTCAGAGGGTGTCCGGCTTATGGAACTGGGACGCACGACCCTGCCCTGCCGGGTGACGCGCACGGGCGAGCGGACTTTCCGCATCGTGCTGACCCAGGGACTGAACCGGCAGATCCGGCGGATGTGTCTCGCGGTGGGACTGCGCGTGGTGAAGCTGAAGAGGATCCGGGTGCTGAATATTGAACTGGGAACCCTGAAGCCGGGGGAATACCGGGTGATCACCGGGGAGGAGCTGGAGGAGTTCTACAGACAGGCAGGTATCGGAAGGCAGCAGGCAGATGTCTGAATGAGGACTGGAAGTATGGATGACAGGCAGCGGATACGGGAACTCACAGATCTTCTGAACAGGGCTTCAGAGGCTTATTATAACGGCAACACCGAGATCATGAGCAACCTGGAGTACGACGCCCTCTACGATGAGCTCGTACAGCTGGAGGACAGGACCGGCGTGACCCTTTCGGACTCCCCGACGGTGCGCGTGGGTTATACCTCCGCCAGAGAACTCCCCAAGGAAAGGCACGCCGCCCGCATGCTGTCCCTGGACAAGACCAAATCCCGGGAAGCCCTGGCCGCCTGGCTGGGCAGTCAGGAGGGCCTCCTGTCCTGGAAGCTGGACGGCCTGACCGTGGTGCTGACCTATCGGGAAGGAAAGCTTTTCAAGGCGGTGACCCGGGGCAACGGCGAGGTCGGCGAGGTGATCACGGACAACGCCCGCACCTTCCGGAATATCCCCCTCAAGATCCCCTTCCGCGGAGAGCTCATCCTGCGGGGAGAGGCCGTCATCCGTTATTCTGATTTTGAAAGGATCAACGGCGAACTGGGGGAGGAAGCCGCCCGTTATAAGAACCCCCGCAATCTCTGCAGCGGCAGTGTGCGGCAGCTCCAGAGCGAGGTGACGGCCTCCAGGTCTGTGCGCTTCTACGCCTTCTCCCTGGTGCAGGCCGAGGGCGCGGACTTTGACAATTCCAGAGAGAAGCAGTTCCTTTTCCTCAGGGACCAGGGCTTTGAAGTGGTGGAATATACCAGAGTGACGGCCGATACCCTGCCGGAGGCCATTGAAGATTTCAGCCGGCGGATCGGAGACAACGACATTCCCTCCGACGGCCTGGTGCTGATCATGGATGACATCGCCTACGGAGAATCTCTGGGGACGACCGCCAAGTTCCCCCGCAACGCCATGGCCTTTAAATGGGCGGACGAGCAGGAGGAGACGACCCTGATCACCGTGGAGTGGAACACCTCCAGGACCGGTCTGATCAATCCCGTGGCGGTCTTCGAGCCCGTGGAGCTGGAAGGCACCACGGTCCGCCGCGCCTCTGTCCACAACGTCAGCATGATCCGTGCCCTGCAGCTGGGCGAGGGGGACAGGATCATGGTCTATAAGGCCAATATGATCATTCCCCAGATCGCGGAGAACCTGACCAGGTCCGGCAGTCTGCAGATCCCTGACCGATGTCCCGTGTGCGGGGCGCCGGCCGTGATCCGCTCAGAAGAGGGGACCGAAGTCCTGCTCTGTACCAACGATGCCTGTACGGCCAGAAAGCTGAAGAGCTTCGTTCTTTTCACCGGCAGGAGCGCCCTCAATATCGAAGGCCTCTCCGAGATGACCCTGGAGAAGCTGATCGGCTGCGGACTGGTCCATGACTATGCCGACATCTTCCGCCTGTCCTCCCACAGGGACAGGATCGCCGCCATGGACGGCTTCGGGGACAAGTCCTTTGACAAGCTCATAAACAGCATCGAGCGCGCGAGGACCACGACCCTTCCCAGACTCCTGACAGGCCTTGGGATACCCGGGATCGGCTCCGCGGGGGCCAGACAGCTCTGTGACCATTTCCGCGACGATCTGCAGGCCATGCGGGCAGCGGACAGAGAGAGCCTGGCCGGCATAGACGGGGTGGGCCCCGTCCTGGCCCAGTCCATCGAGGATTTCTTCAGGGATGAAGAGGAGATGCGGGAGCTGGACGCCCTTCTGGAGGTGCTGCAGATCGAAGACCGTTATCCGGAAGGCGCGGAGCCGGAGGGAGCGGACAGCCCCATAGCCGGCAAGACCTTTGTGATCACCGGCAAGGTGATGCATTTCCCCAATCGGGATGCCTTGAAGGAGTTTATCGAGTCCAGAGGCGGCAGGGTCGCCTCGGCGGTCTCCGCCAAAACGGACTATCTCATCAATAATGATGCTGCTTCTGCTTCAGGCAAGAACAAGAAGGCCCGTCAGCTGGGGATCCCCGTGCTCACGGAAGACGCCTTTCTGGCCATGACAGAAGAGGAGGGAGTGAAGACAGATGCCGATCAAGATACAGAATGACCTGCCGGTCAAGGAGATCCTGGAGAAGGAAAATCTGTTCGTCGTCGATGAAAACAGGGCTATCCATCAGGATATCCGACCCCTGCAGCTGTGCATCCTCAACCTGATGCCCATCAAGGAGGAGACGGAGCTGCAGCTGCTCAGGATGCTGTCCAATACCCCCCTTCAGATCGATGTGACCTTCATGCGCGTGAGCTCTCACCAGTCTCACAATACCTCCTACTCACATCTCCATAAGTTCTACTATACCTTCGACGAGCTCAAGCATGAGCATTACGACGGACTCATCATCACCGGCGCGCCGGTGGAGAAACTGGAATATGAGGAGGTGGATTACTGGCCGGAGCTGTGCAGGATCTTCACCTGGAGCCGGACCAATGTCTTCAGCACCTTCCATATCTGCTGGGGCGCCCAGGCGGGTCTCTATTATCACTACGGCCTGACCAAGGAGCTCCTGCCCAAAAAGCTCTTCGGTGTCTTCTCCCACGTGGTGGAGCACCGCAAGGAGCCCCTGGTGCGCGGATTCGACGATTATTTCCTGATCCCTCACAGCCGCTACACCGAGGTGCCCGCCGCCCAGATCCATGCCTGTAAGGACCTCAAGGTCCTGGCGGAATCGGAAGAGGCCGGCGTCCTCCTGTGCATGTCCCAGGACGGACGCAGAGTCTTCATCATGGGCCACGCGGAATATGACCGCAATACCCTGCGCGATGAATACGTCAGGGACCAGAAGAGAGGGCTGGGAACGGCCCTTCCCATCAATTACTTCCCGGACGATGACCCGGACAAGCCGCCGAGTCTGCAGTGGAGGGCCCACAGCTACCTCCTCTACAGCAACTGGCTCAACTATTACGTCTACCAGCTGACGCCTTACGATATTACCACCATTCACGAATAAGGACAGGCCCCAGAGACCTGCGGACAAGCCGCTCCGGAGAGCAGAATCCCCGGGGCGGCTTTATATTTCGGAAAAGAAAATTCGTAATAACATTTCTGAAAAATCTCCTTTACAAATATGTAAATACGTACTAATATGAAAATGCGTTCGCGGAGCGGACGCTCGCCGGAGTCGGATCCGACATTCTGAAATGCTCTCTATCATTCCCATCAGAGTGCATAAAGCCCTTAAAACCAGTAAACAGAAGGATCTCTTCTGCAGATCTCAAAAGTTTGATCTGTATGATCGAAAGATCAGCAGAGTTTATTAAGTATACGTAAAAGCAGAACAGAAAGGAGAATTTTCATCCGAAATGCGGAGAGCTTTTTTGAAATGGATCAAGGTATTTACGATAATCATGATGATCACGGCCCTGACGACCGGTCACTGTATGATCCCTGCCCGGGCCGCGGATGCCGGGCAGGAGGAGGCGGCAGCTTCGGAGTCACGGAAGGAGTCTCAGAAGGAGACCCAGCCGCAGGCGGACGGAGAGACGGGCAGGGAGGCCTCCTCCGAACCGACCAGTGAGCAGGCGGGACCGCAGGAGACCGTGAACCAGGCGGGAGGGTCGGAGGACCCTGGTCAGGGGACATCGGAAGCGGGGGATCCGGAACCGGCGGCGCAGGAAGGCGATAAGACCGGGGACGGGCAGGAGACCGGGAACGGACAGACAGCCGGGGACGCCGGCGCACCGGATGGGCAGGGAGAGACCGGCCTGCCGGCGGGGCAGGAAGAAGGGACAGCGGCCTCCGAGGGAGCTCTCACCGGCGACGGAGAAGGTGCTCTCGAGGGGACGGAGAGCCTGGAATCGGAGGACGGTCAGGCGGAGGAGACGGAAGCCGGGACAGAATCGGAGACGGAAACAGAGACAGAGACGGAGGAGCCGGAGCCGGCCCCCACGGTCAGGATCACAGGGGATGATAATCCCAACGGGAAATGGAATTTCACCAATTACAATATCGCCAACCATTACTGGACCACGCCGCTGAAGATCAAGGACAGCAACGGCAATACGACCGTCGCCTACTGCGGGGCTGCCCTGATGGACGGCTCTAAATCCGAGAAGTCCTTCAAGGACGTCTGGAGAGCGACAGACCCCAACATCATCAAGTGTGCCTACTATTCCTGCGGAGGCGGCGCCTCTGTGGCCCAGAAGTATTTTGCCACGGGAGGCAAGGGCAGCAAGTGGAGAGGCGGCGTCCTTCTGGGACATTTTGCCATGTCCATCTATGTGCAGAGAGCCTATCCGGAACGGGTGCCCGCTTCCAAGAGGATCAATCTCAACACCTGGAGGGATAAGGGCTACAAGGTGGGCGGCCCCAATTCGACGGCCACTTCCAAACTCAAGCCCTGGTTCGTGACGGCCGTCAAGAACTTCATGAAGGATATTGAAGAGCGGCCTGTGCCGGAGGGCGTCAAGGTCTATCTGTGTCAGTCCGGAAAGAGCGGTCATCAGATCTACTACTACATCGTCAAGGAGACGGAGCCGGAAGAGCCTGTTTACGACCCGGATATTGCCACCCATCTGAAGGACCAGGAGGGAAACAGCGAGCTGTCGGTGCAGCCGGAGGTCATCCTGGAGGATGAGGTCAGGCTCATGGATTTCGGCGGCTACGTGGGCAGAGAGATCGAGATCCGGGGAGAGCTCTTCGATGCGGAGACCGGTGAGAGCACCGGCATCACCGCTTCCCGGACCATCAAGGTGGAGGACGGGGATGAGACGGTGGTGATCTCCTTTACGGTGGATACCACCAGGCTGGCCGGCAGAAGGATCGTGGCCGCCCAGACAGCCTATGACGGAGAGAAGGTGATTGTAGAGCACAAGGACCTGGAGGACGAGGAGCAGACCGTCTCGATCCCCTCCATCCGGACGGAGGCGTCCGCGGAGGAGACCGGAACGGACCTCCTTCCCGCGGGCAGGGAGGAGACTATCGTCAAGGATGAGGTCTTCTATGAGGGGCTGATCCCCGGACAGACCTATTGCCTGACCGGACGGCTGATCTGCATAGAGACCGGTGAGGAGGTCCCCGCCAGACTTCTGGACGCGGAGGGCCATGAGACCGACCAGGTGGAGTTCACACCCGAGTCGGCGGATGGAAGCTGCGTGCTCCGCTTCGCTGTGGATACACGGGAGCTGGACGGCCGGTCTCTGGTGACCTTCGAGCGGCTCTACAGGGCGGAGAGACTGCTGGTCACCCACGAAGATCCGGAGGATGAGAAGCAGACGGTCTATGTGCCCTGGATCCTGACGGAAGCGGCCGACGCTGAGACAGGGGACAAGACCCTGCGGGACAGCCGGGAAGGGGCCGTTGAGGACCGGGTCCACTACTATCACCTGATACCGGGAGAGACCTATACCCTCTGCGCCCGGCTCGTGGATACCCGGACAGGGAAGACTGCCGTTTCCGGGGGCAGGGAGATCACGGGGATCCGGACCTTCGTGCCGGATACGGCGGAAGGCTATGAGACCGTCCGTCTGCCTCTGGATGTGACGGGACTCACCGACGGCCGGTATGTGGTATACGAAAAGCTCCTGTCAGGCGGGGAGGATGGCCCTGAGATCGCCGTCCACGAGGATCCGGAAGATGAGGCACAGATCGTCTTTGTCCCCGAAAGGCCCAGAGAAAGTGTGAAAACAGGGGATACAGACCACTGGGGTCTTCTGATCAGCTTTCTGACGGCGGGCGGGCTCTCGCTCATTCTTGGGAGAAAAGCACTTGAGAGAAAAGGCGCAAAGACCAGGTAAAGAGGTCCTGTATCTCGGGATAAGGCTGCGGACAGGCGCGGCAGAGCTGGGAAGAGGATGCCTTCTCCTGCTCAGGCTGTCCGCCCATGATCTCCGCATGTCCGAGGCGGGCTCTGCCGCGGGCGTGATCTGGAGCTTCGGAGAACCCGCCCTGCTGCTCTCGGTCCTGTATTTTGTTTTCAGCACCGGGCTGCGGACGGGAGAGATCGGGGGCATCCCCTACGGGCAATGGTTTCTGGCCGGCTACCTGCCCTGGCAGCTGGTCAGCCGGGTGATCAGTCTTTCTGCCGTGATCATCAAAAAGCACAGGGCCATGCTCAGGCAGATCCGGTTTCCGGCTCTGGTCCTCCCCCTCCTGCCGGCGGTCACTTCCCTCTGGGTACACCTGGGTCTCCTGGCCCTCTATGCCGGCATGACCCGTCCGGCCGCGGGTCCCCGGGAGGCCGCCCTGCTCTTGTGGACCCTCCTGTGGATCCTGGTGCTCACGGCCGGCATCTCCTGCGGGGTATCCACGGCCTGTGTCATCCGGCCCTCCCTGGGTTCGGTGATCAATGTCCTCCTTCAGCTCTGGTTCTGGGTCACGCCCCTGGCCTGGGAGGAGACAGACGGGGCGCCGGCGGGAGGCGCGGCAGGGATCGTAAGATTCCTTTCGGAGAACAACCCCCTGCGGATGGCCGTGATCAATTACCGCTGGGCCCTGCTGGGAAGCGGCCGGCCCTGCCGCGGAGGGGAACTGCCGCTCCAGGCGCTTGCGGCGGCGGCCGCGGGACTGATCATTTTTCTTAAAAACAGAAAGGAGATCGCGGATGCGGTCTGAGAGACCAGGACAAGGGGCCGGTCCGGCCCCGGAGCCGGCGGGAAAGGGGACGGCGCGGACGGACGGGATCGTACTCAGCGTCAGGAATATAACCAAGACATACAAGGGCCTGCCGCCTGTCCTTCGCGGCCTTTCCTTTCATCTGCGAAGGGGAGAATGTGTGGGGATCATCGGGCGCAACGGGGCTGGCAAGAGTACGCTGCTCAAGATCATTGCCGGCGTGACGGCCCCGGACAGCGGCAGCGTGCGCCTGTCCGGAAGGACGGGCGGGATCCTGGAGCTGGGGGCCGCCTTCTACCCGGCCTACACAGGCAGGGAGAATATCCGTCTGGCAGGGACCCTCATGGGCCTGTCGCCGGGGGAGATCCGACGGATCACGCCGTCGGTGATAGCCTTCTCCGGCCTGGGGGACAGGATCGACGCCCCGGTGCGCACCTACTCCTCCGGCATGTTCGTGAGACTGGCCTTCTCGGTCGCCGTCTGCGCCACACCGGACATCCTGATCATCGATGAGGCCCTTGTCGTAGGGGACATAGAGTTCCAGAAGCAGTGCTACGAGAAGATCCGGGAGATGTCCGCCGCCAGCACGGTGCTCATGGTATCGCATGACCTGCATGCCATCACGCGTTTCTGCACCAGGATTCTGGTCCTGGAGGAGGGGCAGATCGTCTGTGACGGGCCGGCCAGACAAGCCGTCGAGGTCTACACCCGGATCCTGCAGGGGGAAGGACCGGCTCTCCCGCGGCCGCCGCGGGGAACCGGGGAGACCATGCATGTACCGCCCGCGGACTGTGTCAGCGGCGAGGGCAGGATCCGCATCACAGGCTGCACCCTGTCTGTTGACGGCCTCGAGGACTGCGAGGTGTGCAGGGAGGGCCAGACAGTCAGGATCACCCTGGAGACGGAAGCTGACCTGTCCACGGAAGACCTGATCGTGGGCTACCAGATCCGGGACCGGTGCGGTACAGAGATCTTCGGTGAGACCCAGCTGGGCCGGGGGGACCTGTGTCCGGCGGACAGAAGACTGGGGACAGGCCGGTCTGTCATCACCTTTACCTTCCGCTGGCCCCGGGTGCGGGAGGGTTTGTATTTCATCACGCCGGGCATAGGGATAGGGCCTGAGGTCATGCGGCAGAGGGAGCAGTGCTGGCTCAACGATGTCTTCAGGCTGCGGGCGATCGTGGAGGAGGGAACCGTATACGGGATGTTCAATGTTTCCATGGAAGAATTCAGGATCAGGCCGGCGGGATGACAGGGAAACAGGCGTCGCCGGCGGGAGGGAAGGTATGGAAGGAATGGAAGGGATAAAGAGGTGGATCCGAAGAGAACCGGACTTTAAGTGTGACAGGCTCTGCAGGCCCCTGTACGCGGCGGCGCCCTGGTCGGGCCTGCGCCCCTTCGTCTACGATTATCTCTGCAATATAAGACCCTCCACGGTGGTCGAACTGGGTACCCACTACGGCTGCAGTGCCTTCTGCTTTATGCAGGCCATGCAGGATGAGGTGCCGGATACCCGGCTGACGCTGATCGACACCTGGGAGGGGGATCCCTTCACCATCCATGACTACAGGGATGATGTTTACGGGAGCTTCCGGAGAGTGATGGAGACCTGCTATCCCGGTCTGCCGGTCCGGGTCCTGAGGGAACGCTTCTCGGACGCGGCAGGCAGGTTCGAGAGGGGGAGCATTCAGCTCCTGCATCTGGACGGCTCCCACCTCTACCGGGAGGTGAGGCGGGATTTTGAGGACTGGTATGACAAGGTCTCTGAGGACGGTGCGATCTTCCTGCACGACGTGACAGCAGAGAAGGACGGACACCTGCTGGGTTCGGGGGTCTTCTGGAAGGAGCTCCAGGGGGCCTTCCCCTACACTGTCACCATACCCTGCAGCTGCGGGTTGGGCATCCTGGCGCGGCAGGAGCGGCAGATTGACCTTCTGCGGACGGCGGTCCGGGATCCGGGCTATCAGAGGCGGTATGAGAGAGAGAATGAAGAGATCAAGGCATGGCTGCGGGAGATGTGGTTTGCAGCGGGAGGAACTTGAATGGACCTGGCATTATCAGGAGGAGAAAAGGGACATAGACCGGAAATCTCGGTGATCGTGCCCGTATACCGGACGGAGCAGTATCTGGCCGACTGTCTGGACAGCATATTGTGCTGCCGCTCCATACCCCTGGAGGTGATCGTGATCGACGACGGCTCGCCCGACAGGGCGGCGGACGTCTGCCGCCGATACGCGGACAGGGACCGGCGGGTCCGGCTGCTTACCAATGAAGAGAATAGGGGGCTCCTGCGGACCAGGCTCAGTGGGGTGCGGGAGGCCAGGGGACGGTTCGTGGCCTTTGTGGACAGCGACGACCGGGTGGGAGCGGGCTTTCTGGAAGCCCTTTATGACGAGATCACCAGGACCGGCGCTGACATTGCCGTGGGAAGAACGGTCCGTGTGACCGGGGACAGGAAGGTCCTGTACACCCTCCACGAGGCCCTTCTGCCCCAGACCCTGTGGGACGGCGCGGAGACCAGGAAGGCCTTCTACGAGCAGGAGGGTCGGAATTATGCCTGGCACACCATCTGGAATAAGTTGTATAGAAAGAATTGCTGGGAGGCCAGCCTGCGCTGGTTTGAGAACGCCGACCGCAGGATCACCATGAATGAGGACCTCTGTCTGTCCTTTCAGATCTTTGCTCAGTCCCCGTCCATGTGCGCGGCCTTTGCCTCACCCTACTATTACTGCGCCAGACCTGAGGCGGCGACTTCAGTGGACAGGGACGGGAGCGGGGGCCTTCTGGATAAGCTTGCGTCGGTCTGCGCCGCCTTTGAAGAGGCGGAAGGCTTCCTGCGGGATGTTCTGCGGGAGGATCCGGACAGGCAGGCCTTGCTGGGGCACTTCCTGGGCTGCAGACACTACTATGGAAAGCTCTGGAAGCAGATCATGGGCGGAAGGCTCCTGTCGGATCCCCAGAGGCAGTATGCCCGGTCCCTCCTGGAGAAACTGGCGGGGGATCCGGCAGGAGAAGAGGATGCCCATAAGCCGGGACAAGTTTTTCTTCCCGGCTATTGTGAGCGGCTGCAGGTCCCCTTCCGCGGCAGGACGGACTATCTGGAGACCAGGATCCGGGAGGGGAGCGAGACCTGCGTCAGCTTCGACCTCTATGACACCCTGATCATGCGGCCTTTTGCCAGGCCGGAGGACCTCTTCCGGCTCATGGATGAGGCCTATGGGAGACTGACCGGCTCTCCGGCTGCCTTCCACGCCCTCAGGACCGCGGCGGAGGAGAGATGCAGGGCCGCCATGTACCAAAAGAGAGGCTACCGGGATGTGACGCTGGAGGAGATCTACCGCCGGCTGCAGGCGGACTATGGTATCAGCCCGGCAGTCATCGAGGCCATGAAGGAGACGGAGATGCAGCTGGAGCTGCGGTATGCCATGCCCCGGGAGACAGGCCGCCGGCTCCTGCGGACAGCGGTCAACGCCGGCAGGAGAGTGGTCCTGGTGACAGACATGTATCTGCCGCGTCCGCTCTTGTACTCCATTCTGGAGAAATGCGGGATCGGGCAGACCCTGCCCCTCTATATCTC
>DGGX01000212.1:0-11656 GCA_002392385.1 Lachnospiraceae bacterium UBA3863 | reverse complement strand
TCTCCGCGGAGGAGAGACAGCTGAAGAGAGACGGCCGCCTCTTCCGCGTGATGCTGGGCAGGGAAGGCCTGCGCGGCGAGGAGGTCCTCCATATCGGGGACAACTGGCAGGCGGATGTCGTGGGCGCCCAGAAGGCCGCCCTGCATACCCTCTATTTCCCTTTTGCCGCTGACGCCTCCTCCGGGAGAGTGGCGGACCTGCCGGCTCTCAGAAGGAGCCTGTTCGGAGAGAAGGCGGCGGGCAGGCGGGTCTATGCCAGGGCGCTGCGCGATCCGGGATTCGCCTCCGCCAGGGCTCTGGCGGTGAACCGTTACTGGGACGATCCCTACAGAGACCTTCCGGCGGCAGAGGGCTGCGGCGGCGATCCTTTCTATCTGGGCTACTGTCTGCTGGGCCCCCTCCTTCTGGGGACTCTGCGGGGGATCCTGGAGGAGGCAGACAAGAGGGGAGCCCGGGAGGTGGTCTTTCTCGAGAGAGACGCGGATCTCTTCCTGCGGGCCATGAAGATCCTGGGGGAATATGTGCCGGAGATCCCCCTCTGCCGAGGACTCCCCTTGTCGAGAGGGATCCTCCTCCCCTGGATGGTCAGTGACAAGGATACCTTTGCCGCCCTGCCCATCGCCGCGGCCAACCACAGTCCGGCCTCCCTCGCCGGGCTTCTGCGGCCTGTCTGCGGAGCGGCCGGGGAGGAGAGCCCGGCTGCCGGCACCGGGGAGAGGGGAGACAGGCATGAACTGCCCTTCGTGACCGCGGAGGAAAGCCTTGGCTTTCTGTCCGCCTTCCGGGAGACGGTCTATGACGCGGAGTGTCATGGACGGCGCAGGAAGGTCTGTGCCGGATACCTTAAGGATCTTCATGAAGATTCCCTGCTCTTTGACATCGGCTACAGCGGCCGCATACCGGAAGCTGTCTGCCGTGCCGCGGGCAGGAGGATACCGGCCCTCTTTCTGCTGGGAGAGCCTGATCTTCCCTATAAGAGGATCAGTGACAGCGGCCGGGTCCTGCCGGTCACGGTGCTGCTGCCCTCGGCGGATCCGACTTCCGGTCCCCTTCTGGAATTCTTCTGTACTGCCGGCGGCGGTCCCTTTACCGGACTGACGTCCGCGGGGGAACCTGTGACCGGACAGTCAGCGGAATGTACGGAGGGCAATATGGTGCGCCTGGCGGTGCAGAAGGCCGCACTCAATTACGTCAGAGACTGGTGCCGCCTATACGGGGAGAGAAGCGCGGACTGTCTGCCCGCCTGCAGCGCGGCGGCCCTGCCGGCCCTTGACTTTCTGGAGCATTTTCCGGAGTCCGCGGAGGACCGCATGCTGATGGAGGCCTGCGGGATCGACGACAGTATCCACGCTGCCATGGCAAGGGTCCCCCTGCTGTCCCTCTACAAGGGGGAAGAGGCCTTTCCTGACAGTCCGCCCGCCGGCAGCAGGAGTCCGGCGGAGAGAATACGCGGCTATGTGGGGAGATCCCTTCCGGTCAGGGCCTGCCGCCTGCTGCGGGAGGACCCGGCGGCTGCTTTTGAGAAGCTGAAAAGGCGGGGCATCCACCTGACGGCCCGCCTGCTGGCATACAGATCGAGGGATCAGGAGGCCGGAATATGAACAGAGAGGTATTGCCTGAGGGCTGTCTGGTCGGCGGCCGCTACAGGATCATGACGACGCTCGGGAGCGGGAGCTCCGGCGTGATCTATAAGGTGACGGACCTGCGTCTGCGGGGCACAGCCGCCCTGAAGGAATTCTTCCCCGCGGGCAAGGCGGCCCGCGGGGAGGCCGGGAGGGTCTGCTTCCCGGGCATGAAGGAAGAAGAGGTCCGCGGCATGCTGCACGCCTTTGTGCAGGAGGCGGCGGGACTGGCCGCGCTCCGGGAGGTCAGGGGCCTTCCCAGGGTATCCGACACCTTCGAGGACATGGGGACGGCCTATATCGTCATGTCCTTTCTGGGCGGCCTTACCCTCCGGGAGGAGCTGGCCCTGCGGGGCGGTGTCCTCTCGCCCCGGGAGGCCGCGGAGATCCTCCTGCCCCTGGCGGAAACGCTGGCGGACATGCACGCCCACGGCTATCTGCACAGGGACATTTCTCCAGACAATATACTGATCCTGGACAGCGGCCGGCCCTGTCTCCTGGACCTGGGTTCCTGTGAGGATGAATACGTGATGACAGGCGGGGCCAGAACAGTCAATGAAGGCTTCTCGCCCTATGAGCTCTACTTCGCGGAGGGCAGGACCGGACCATGGACGGACGTGTATGCCCTGGGAGCCATACTCTATCTCTGCCTATGCGGGACGGCGCCGCCCTCCGCCTGGGCCAGACGGGAGGGCAGGCCCCTGTTCACCTCCGCGGTAGGCCGCGGGGCTTTTCTGATGCCGGTCATCGAGAAGGCCATGGCGGAGGAACCGTCAAGACGCTACCCGTCGGCAGCCGCCTTTGCCCGGGCCCTGCGGGAAGCCCTGGAGAGAAAACGCCGGGGCATGACCATGCTCAGCACCCTGGCCGCCTGCGCGGCCCTTATGTGTCTGATACTGACCACCGGTTTCTACAGACCGGCGGCCAGGGAGGGAGAGCCGGTCCCGGGCCTGACCGGCACCTATGAGATCCGTTCCTGCCTGGACGGGAGCCTGCAGTGGGCCATCTCCCGGGCGGCCGGGTCCGACCGGGGGAGTCTGATCCTCTGGACACAGGTCTGGGACGCCACCCAGAGGATCAATCTGGAGGAGCAGGCGGAGTCCGGGACCTACCGGATCAGCTGCGGATACGGGGGCAGGGAACTCTATCTGGCAGAAAAAGGGAAGGATACCTATGCCTTCTCAGAGCTGCGAGAGCAGGAGGCCCCTGTCTTCAGGGTCATTGCCGGCGGCGAGGACACCTTTTTACTGCAGGCGGAAAATACCTGGGTCCTGGGGGCAGACAGCGGGGACGGCGGGACAGACGCCCGGGGCCAGCTTGTGCGGGCGGCTCCCTATGACAGCTTCACGGATTCCCGCAGTGTGCGATGGCTCTTACAGCCGGCAGAGGAAAGGGACGGCGGAGGGGAGCCCGGCCGATGAGAAGGGGGCAGACAGAGAACTTCTCCTTCCGCATATTCGGCGCGGAGATCTGGGGACCCCTTCTGGCGGATCTCTGCCGCTGGCTCATGGAGGAGACAGCCGCTGACGGTGTGGAGGAGCTGTATTTTGTCTCCAGGGACGCCTACATGCTCTACTGTCTTTACAGAGCCTGCGCCGGACCTGCCAGTCCCGCCGCCTATTATCTGGAGATCTCCAGAAGATCCCTGGGCATGGAGGAGAGCAGGGAGAATGATGGCATAGGAGCGGAATGTCCCCCGGATGCCATAGGCTATCTGCAGTCATTCCCGCGCCGGGGAAGGTGCGGGATCGTGGATATCGGCTGGCACGGAAGCATTCCGGACAGGATCCTCCCCTGGTTTCCGGGAGACGGCGGAAGGCTCACTGTCTATCTGGTGGGCTATAGGGGAAGCAGGCGCAGGGCGGGCGGAAGACTTTGTTTCCGCTCTTATCTGAGCCGGCGGGAGAGCCTGTGTTCAGAGGCCTTTGTCGGTCTCTGGGAGCTTCTGATGATGGAGGACCGGGGCCGTCCCGCCGCCTACCGGCAGGCCGGGGACAGTTGGATGCCCATCAGGACCTTCCATATACCCTGCGGCACGGTCCGGGCCCCGGCCGGGAACACAGAGGAGGCCAGAGGGAACTGGCTGCTGCTGAGATTGACGGCCCTGTACAGGGCCTTTACCATCCTGCACCGGGAGGGGTCTGCCGCCGTCAGGCAGGGAGGGACCGGGGCCAGGAGACGCTTCCTGCGCCTGGGGACCAGACCCGCCCCGCACGAAGTCAGGGCCCTGGGCAGGTATCTCTTCTGTGACGGCGGGACCTGGGGCCCGCTGGCCATGCCCGCGGCCTTTTCTGTATACCGGAGGTGTCCCTCCCTTTTCAGAGAGGATTATCACAGGTCCCGGTGGAAGAGCGGATTCCTCTGCGGCCTTCTGGGGAGCCGGTCCGCGGGCATGCCGCTGTGGTACCTGCTGAGATTGGCGGGGAGAACTGCGAAAAGGTTCTCTAAACGTCATAAACTTGGTATAATCGTAGGGGTAAAGAGTGAGACTACCTTTTCCTGGGGGGAATGAGCGATCAGACCTTTGGGGACAGGATCTGTGAGGAAAAGAGGCGGGCAGTTTATGAACGATGCAGATTATCAGAAACTAACAGAGCGCTGTGCATCCATCATCCGGGCGGCGGCTTCCGGAACAGGCAGGGACGCCGCGGGTCTTGCGGAGTCTCCGGTCAGATTCCTGAGCAGACTGCCGGAAGAGGAGAGAATCTATCTTCTGGCGTTTCTGGAGGCCTATATCGCGGCGGAGACGGAGAATGCGGAGAGCTTTCAGCAGGACCTGATCATGGCGGTCAATGAATTTCTGATGGAACGCTCCTCCCTGTCTGTCCGCATGCTCAACCTCTGGGTCAAGGAGCCGGTCTTCGATTCCCTGCGGGATACCGGGACCTGGATCGGCCGCAGATACAGCACGGCGGTGCGGGACCTGCGCGAGAATATGCAGTTCGACGGAGACAATACCGCCGCGGGCATCATCCAGATCCGGAACTGGTGCACCTCTGTATGCCGGGATCTGATCGAGGAACGGAGCGGCCTGCCCCCCAAGCTGGAAAGGCACGCAGCTGTTTTCCGCAACCTGTCCTTCCGTGAGGATCCCCTCCTCTATCTGCAGAGCATCCGTGAGGAGGAGAGGCGCAGGACCCTGCTGATCCCCGCCGCCATCCTCCTGCAGAGCAAGGGACGGGACATCCCGGCCCTGTTTTCCGGCGGCCGCAGAGAGCTGATCGAAACGACCCTTCTGATGAACCGCTACTGCAAGTATCCGGAGGATACGGAGCTGCAGACCCGTCTGCTCCTGTCCTTCTTCAGGATGGACGCGGCCGACTTCACCTCGGAGAGGACCAGGCACTTCTTCTTCAACGAGCGGATCCGCTATGCCGCCTACGCCTGGAATACGGGGCTGAGCGGCTGCCGGCGCCAGATCCTGCAGCTGTTTGACAAGATCCGGGATCTGTTCGAGGTCTTTCCCGAGGATCTGGACGAGCCCAGTCCGGCTCTGCTGCAGCAGGACGAGGCCATTCTGAACATTCCCGCCTTCGGCCAGGACCCTGTGGCCTTCCTGCGCACTTCCATGAAGGTCCCGCAGACCGTGCATCTCCTCCTTATGCTGTCCGCCTCCCAGTACGGACCCAGGGAGGCCATGCTGCGGGCGGCCATTCTGGGAGACGCCGTGTCCGCCTCCGACTCAGAGGCTCTGGAGCGGGCCTCCGCCCTGACAGGTATTCCCGCTGAGGACGAGGCTTCCTTTGCCCGTACCCTGGGCAGCCACATCCTGCAGACCGCCTCACTCTGGAAATGGAACAAGCAGGACTGCAGGAAGAAGACCAAGAAAAACTGGGCCGCCTACGAGGAGGCCTTCGAAAGGACCTTCCACAGGACCCCTGTGCCGGCCAGGTTCGCCGAGGCGGACGCCCTCATGCGGTCCCAGGAATTCGCGGAGGATCCGGTCTTTGCTGTCCGTCTGCTCAGGGAGGAGACGCTTTCCGACTGTCTGGGACTCTGCGGTCTGGTGCGGGGCCTGACCCCGGAAGAGGCGGCGGCCAATGCCGACGCCGCGGCTACCTGGCTGCGGGATCCCAGAAACGAAGAGGCAGCCGGCATCCTGGGCAGGATCAACCGTCTGGACGTCCAGGCGGACGCGGGAGGCAGGCAGCTGGGGAGAAAGATCCTGGCAGAGCCCTCCCTGCTCTGGTGCTATAACATCTGCGGCGCCGCGGACATGGCCATGGAGAGATTTGAAGAATTCCGCGCGGCCCTGGAGGAGAGAAGAAGGGCCGAGGGCAAGGAATTCGAACAGGAGCCGGAGGACCTGGAGAGATTCTATAACGATACCGACTTCCAGCAGGATCCATGCGGCTACCTGTGTGATATGACGGAACTGAATTCCCGAAGACTGTTGCTGTACGCGGGACGGGCCAAGGGACTGTCCCCCAAGGCGGCCATCGGTGTCTCCACCCTCTTTTCTGAAATGCTCCGCTGCCCCAATGACGGTATCCGCCACAGGCTGGATGTCCTCTTCTCGACAGAATGCCTGGACGATGAGGAGAGGTGCGAGCTGATCAGCGTATATCTCCAGCAGGAGGACGCCCCGGAGACAGGCGGGAAGAGGCCCGGCTGGACAGCCTACAGAAATATGTTCGACCGCCAGCTCCTGTGGGAACAGAAGAATCACTGGGAGCTGAATACGGTCAATGTCAATAAGCTCTACGCCTACTGCGTGCACGCGGAGACGGGAGACGCGGCGGAGGCTCCGGAAGTCTCCGCTGCCGGTCCGGAGGAGTTCGACCTCCAGAGGCTCTACGGCGACAGGGTGGTGACGATCCTTCGCTGCATGGCCGGACAGCTGGAGGTGGTCCATGCAGCCTGCAGAGGAGAGGAGGAGGTTCGGTTCGCCATGTCTGAGCTCCGCTATGCCGCCTCCGCCGAGGGAGAGCCCAGGCCCTGGACCCAGGACGACAGGGATGTCCGCACGCTGTGGAGAATGGCGATGCAGGCGGAGATCCTGCCGCCCACGGGAAGAGAACGGCCGGATGACCCTGATACAGAGTATCTGGACCTGCAGCCGGGGGTGACGCTACACGCAATACCTGTCCTTTATAATGCCGGATAATATGAAATTCATTGTTTACAGAACGGCTGTGAATCCCTATAATGACTTGCAGATTCGTGAGCTTTTTGTTTTTCTATCCATGAGGGCACAGCTATGATGATCCGGAGAGCAGAGGAGAGGGACATTCCTGTAATCCTGCAGCTTCTTGAGCAGGTAAATATGGTACATCACAGGGCAAGGCCGGATCTCTTCAACGGCCCCGCCACCAAATATAACGCCGGGCAGCTGGCCGACATCTTCAGGGACGATACCCGCCCGGTCTTTGTGGCCGTGGATACGGAAGACGGTCAGGAAAGGGTTCTGGGACACTGCTTCTGCGTCTACGAGATCCAGGAGGAGACACCTCTGCGCACGGCCATCAGGACACTCTATATCGATGATATCAGTGTGGACGAGAAGTGCCGCGGCAGAAAGGTGGGGACCGCCCTCTACGACCACGCCGTGGAGACCGCCCGCCGGACAGGGTGCTATAATATCACCCTCCATGTCTGGGAAGGCAATGACACGGCCAGAAAGTTCTATGACAATCTCGGCATGAAGGTACAGTTCACCTCCATGGAGACGATACTCTGATTCCCACGGGGATCGGCAGAAGCATTAACGGCCGTCCTCAGCCGGACGGTTTCAGACAGGAAGGAGAAACGCGGGAATATGGGTGGATTTTTCGGTGTTGCAGCAAAGGGCGACTGCGTTTTCGATCTGTTTTACGGGACGGATTATCATTCACATCTGGGTACCCGAAGAGCAGGTCTTGCCGTTTACGATAACAAAAAGGGTTTTGACAGAGCCATCCACAACATCGAATCGACCAATTTCCGGCCTAAATTTGACAAGGACATCCTGAAGATGACCGGTCATCTCGGAATCGGTTGTATTTCGGATTTCGAACCCCAGCCGCTGATCGTCCGTTCTCATCACGGTACCTATGCCATCACCACCGTGGGACGGATCAACAACGCGGCGGAGATCACGGAGAGACTCTTCTCCAAGAGTCATTCCCACTTCCTGGAAATGAGCGGCGGGGACATCAATCCCACAGAGCTGGTCGCCGCCCTGATCAACCAGAAGGACACCATTCCGGAGGGGATCCGGTACGCGCAGATGACGGTGCGCGGCAGTCTGACCCTCCTGCTTATGACCCAGGACGGCATCTATGCGGCCCGTGACAGGTTCGGAAGGACACCTGTCTCCATCGGCCGCAAGGAGAGAGCCTTCTGCGCCTGCTTTGAGAGCTTCTCCTATCTGAACCTGGGATACAGAAATGTGGGCGAGCTGGGACCCGGCGAGATCGCCTATATCACGCCGGAAGGCTTTGAGACCGTCATGCCGCCCATGGATGAGATGCGGATCTGCACCTTCCTGTGGATCTATTACGGATTCCCTGCCTCGACCTATGAAGGCCTCAACGTGGAGGACACCCGCTACGGCTGCGGCGTCAAGCTGGCGGAGCGGGATATGAAGCGCGGGAATATCAGCCCCGATATCGTCGCGGGCATCCCGGACTCCGGCGTGGCCCACGCCATCGGCTATTCCAATAAGTCCGGAGTTCCCTATTCCAGACCTTTTGTCAAGTATACGCCCACCTGGCCCAGGTCCTTCATGCCGACGATCCAGAGCCGGCGCGACCTGATCGCCAAGATGAAGCTGGTGCCCATCCATGAGCTGATCGACGGGAAGAAGCTGCTCCTGATCGATGATTCCATCGTCCGCGGCACACAGCTGAGGGAGACCACGGAGTACCTGTACCGGAGCGGCGCCAGAGAGGTCCATATCCGCCCGGCCTGCCCGCCCCTTATGTTCGGCTGCAAGTACCTCAACTTCTCCCGCTCGGCCTCCGAGATGGACCTGATCGCCCGCCGGGTCATCGCCCGCCTCGAGGGCGACACCGCCGAGGCGAAGCTCCCCCTCTACTCCGACCCCGATACCCCCGAGTACGCCCGCATGGTCGAGGAGATCCGCAAGGAGCTGAACTTCACCAGCCTCCGCTACCACCGCCTCGACGACATGCTCGCCGCCACCGGCGTCAGCCCCTGTAAGCTCTGCACCTACTGCTGGAACGGACGCGAATAACCGACAGCCCACAGACACCCGCCTACGCAAAAGACAACCGACCCCGCTGCGCATCCATTCAGGCGCGGCGGGGTCGATTGTTTATATGTGATAAACAGTCTTCAGAGGAATCGTCAATGCTAATCACGCCGTCTCCTCCTCGGCTCCCCTCCCAGGGGAACTGTCAGCCAAAGGCTGACTGAGAGNNGCTGCAAGTACCTCAACTTCTCCCGGTCCGATTCGGAGGCGGAGCTCATCACCCGACGGGTCATGGAGAGGCTGGAGAAGACCAGAAACTTCTCGCAGGAGACCCTGGAGAGATATATCGATCCGGATTCTGAGGAATATCATGCCATGCTGGAGGAGATCCGGAAGGAGCTCCACTTCACCTCCCTTCACTATCACCGTCTGGACGATATGATCGAGGCCATCGATCTGGAGCCCTGCAAGCTCTGCACCTATTGCTGGAGCGGCAGAGAATAAGACTTATAAGAGAATACAAAGACCCCGCGGGCCAGCCCCGTTCACACAAGCGAACGGGCAGGACCTGCGGGGTTTTTTTTGTGGAAATGTGGATGAGTGAGAGCGGACGGATCAGAAGGTCTGCGATTCGGCCATCTTTCTGATCAGATGCAGAGAGTGGGTGCACTCGGCCAGGAAGGTCTCCGCACGGAAGTCCTCGCGGCGGAGCATGTCCCTCACCACACCCAGACGCAGATAGGTCAGCAGGGTGGTCAGGCGGGACATCTCTTCCGGAGACAGGGGACCGTTGCCGGGAAGGGTGAGGCCGGAGGCGGACAGGATCTCTCCGTATCTGCGGGAGACGGCACCGTAAAGGGGAAGGTCCTGCAGGGCCTCCGCGACCTCCGCGTCGGCGGACCTGTCCGCGTAGGACAGGAAGAGCAGCATGCAGGGATAGATCTCCATGACGGTGGCTTCCATGCGAAGAAGCCTCTCCTGGATCGCCATATAGTCCTCGGCCCCGGTAAGTCCGGTGCGGCGGAGCTCATCCAGCACGTAATGGGAACAATAGTCATAGAGGAAGCGGACCAGGCCCTTCTTGCTGATGAAATAGTGAAACAGCAGGCCTTTGCTGATCCCCGCTTCCGCGACGATCTCGTCCGTACTGGCGTGACGGTATCCGTAGCGGCAGATGATTTTCAGGGAGCCGTTGATGATGCGGTCCTGTTTATTCTTCTGAAGGTCAAAAAATTTGGTATTCATATTTTCAATATAGCATGGCCCCTCTCTTTTTTCAATAAAGCGGAGGCGGCCGCGGACAGCGGCGCGGGAGAAAAAAACAGAGCGCCATACCCCGCAAGGCCCTTTTCTTTTATTGCAAAATGGAGTAGTATCATCTATGAAATGTTATTAACCTGTTCACAGAAGTGGAGAATGACGATGGGTAAACTGAGCAAGCTGATTTTTGGCGGAGCACTGGCCGGACTTACGGCTGCAACGGTATATTTCTATCTGGACGAGACAATGAAGGAGTCTGTCTGTGACGCGGACGATCCGGAAGCGGCACCGGCTGACAATACGGAGGCCCTGAAGAGAGCGGCCGGACGTACTTACACCATGATCAAGGACGGCACGGACGAGGCCTTTGTCCGCGTGCGCGAAGCAATCGGCCCCAAGGGCAACGAAGTGATGGACGTCGCAGTGGATACTGCCTCCAGGGTCAAGAGCGTATTTTCTGACACGGCCGGCAAGGTGCGCGATATTCTGCAGGATGAAGAGGACGGAGAGGAAGAGCTGACGCCTGAAGAGGCCGAGGCTGTCGAGGAAGCCGTCGCGGAAGAGGCGGAAGAGGAAGTCGAGACGGCCGCAGAGGCTGACTCCGTCGAGACAGATGCAGAAAAAGCTTCCGTTGAATGATAATTGCTCCTTGACGGACAAGTCCTTCATGGATAGAATAAGCTGAAACAGAAAACAGGCATCACCGGGAAGGTCAGTGGCATGATTCTTATAGGGATCAGACAATGATATAGAAGAGAAGGACACGAAGGAGACGGCGCCGCCGCCCCGGGGTGTCCTTTTTTTTCGGACAGGTGCTGCTCAGAGAGGAGGAATCAATGAATAACAATCAAACCACTATTGGTGAACGCGCCATATATGACGCCAAGTCACTGGGAGCCTCGAGGACGGTGGTCCTGGGACTGCAGCATATGTTCGCCATGTTCGGCGCCACCGTCGTGGTGCCCCTGATCACGGGACTGGATGTGTCCACGACCCTTCTGTTCGCGGGTCTGGGTACCCTGCTGTTCCACCTGATCACGGGCAAAAAGGTCCCCGCTTTCCTGGGATCTTCCTTCGCTTTCCTCGGAGGATACGCAGCCATCGCCCCCGGCGGTGATCCGGCGCTCCTTCCCTACGCCTGCTTCGGCGTGGCCTGCGCGGGTCTTGTCTATCTGATCCTGGCCGCCCTCTTCAAGGTCTTCGGCGCTTCCAAGGTAATGAAGTACTTCCCGCCGGTAGTTACCGGTCCCATCATCATCGCCATCGGTCTGAACCTGGCGCCTTCCGCCATCAACAACATCACCGTCTGGTGGATCGCCCTGGTGGCCATCCTGATCGTGGTCATCTGCAACATCTGGGGCAAGGGAATGGTCAAGATCGTCCCCATCCTTCTGGGTGTCCTGGGTTCTTATATCTGTGCGGCGGCCACCGGCAACATTGACTTCACCCCTGTGAAGGAAGCGGCCTGGTTCGGCTTCCCGATCCACTTCGAGAGGACCGTCTTCTCCATCTTCACGGGCGGCGCAGACGGCGCGCTCCTCTTCAGCGCCGTGGTCACCATCGTGCCCATCGCCCTCGCCACCATGATGGAGCATATCGGTGATATCTCCGCTATCTCCTCCACCGTCGGCATCAACTT
>DGGX01000072.1 GCA_002392385.1 Lachnospiraceae bacterium UBA3863 | reverse complement strand
TTGTACATCTTGGCCTGCTTCTCATCGTTGATCAGGATCATGATGATATCGGCGAGCTTGGCGGCTTCCGCTGTGTTGTAAACGGTCAGGCCCTGTGCCTCGGCCTTGGCCTTGGACTTGGAGCCCTCGTAGAGGCCGATGATGACGTTGCAGCCGGATTCCTTCAGGTTCAGGGCGTGTGCGTGACCCTGGCTGCCATAGCCGATGATCGCGATGGTCTTGCCCTCAAGAAGGGAGAGGTTGCAGTCTTCCTGATAATAGATTTTTGCTTCGGACATTTCGGTACTTCCTCCATCTTCAAATAAAACTGAAACAGACTGTTTTATATATCCGCCGGGCATGGCCCGTCAGTTAACTCTTCCGTCTCCTCCGTCAGTCGTCGAAGAAGATCACGTTCTTGGTGCCGCGGCCCAGGCCGGCCACGCCGGTCCTTGCCAGCTCCAGGATCTCATAGCCGCTGAGGAGCTTGAGAAAAGCGTCGATCTTGCCGGAGTTGCCGGTCACCTCGATCATGAGGCTCTCCATGGAGACGTCGATGATGCTCCCGCGGAAAATGTTGGCCAGGGCGATCACGTTCTCTCTCTGGTCAGCGGCAGCGCGGACCTTGATCATGGCCAGCTCCCGGTAGACGCTCTCGTCGGGCTTGAGTTCATGGATGTCGCGGACATCCACCAGCTTGCCAACCTGCTTTTCGATCTGCTCCATGATATCGCTGTCGCCGGATGTCACCACGGTGATGCGGGTGATGCGGGGATCAGCGGTCACGCCGGCGGTGATGCTCTCGATGTTATAGCCCCGGCGGGAGAAAAGGCCCGCGATACGGCTCAGAACACCGGAGGTGTTGTCGACGAGGATCTGGAATACTTTTTCATTATCTTTCATGAATGATGCCTCAAAAACCGGTAAATGACACTTCGACCGCCATTATAGCGCCCGGCCGTGTGAAAGTCAAATGTCCGCCTGCTGCGGACATTCACTCTCTCCTTCTCTGGGACGAGTCGGCACGGGGCGTGCTTCAGGCCCTGGATTCAGCGCAGCGGCATGCTTCAGGCCTTGGCCTCGGCGCATTTGGTCAGCGCCAGGGTGCCTGTGCGGGAGATCTCCACGATGCTCTGTCCCTTCATCACATCCAGGAAGAGGCGGACCCGCTCGGGGGTGTCGCACATCTGGATCATGAGGACATTTCTGGACATATCCACGATGGACGCGCCCATGATCTCGCAGATCTCCATGATATCCTTGCGGTTGCTCTTGTTGAAGCGGACTTTCATCAGCATAAGTTCCCGGTTGATGCTCTCGCGCTCATCGAAGGTCTTGACCTTGATGACGTCCAGCTTCTTGTTCAGCTGTTTTTCGATCTGCTCCAGGGTCCGGCGGTCGCCGCTCGAGACGATGACCATGTTGGAGACCTGCGGGTCGTCGGTCTCGCCGACGGCCAGAGATTCGATATTGAAGCAGCGGCGCCAGAACAGGCCGGCTACCTTACAGAGGACACCCGCGCGGTTTTCCACCAGTACGGAATAGATTCTCTTCATAGTATGTACATCCTCATTCAGACAGTCTCTTCCGGATCGATCAGGACCTCCAGAAGCATGGTCTTATCCTCCGCCAGAAAAGCCTTGATCCTGTCTTCTGTCTCACCGGCTGTCTCTATCCGCATATAGGGAATATCGTAGGCCTGGGACAGCTTCTCAAGGTCGGGAAGGGTGCCCAGGTCCACACCGGAGAACCGGTCCTTGTAGGCGTAGTGCTGATGCTGGCGGACCAGGCCCAGGACGTTGTTGCGCAGGACCACGATCTTGACGGAGATGCCGTACTGCTGCAGGACGGCCAGCTCCATCATGGTCATCTGGAAGGCGCCGTCTCCGCACACCGCAACCACCTGTCTGTCCGGGGCGGCCAGTCTGGCGCCCAGAGCCGCGGGCACGGCATAGCCCATGGTGCCCATGCCGCCGCTGGTGAGGAAACGGCCCTCGCGCATCACCACATTCTGGCAGGACCACAGCTGATTCTGTCCCACATCGGCCACATAGACGGCATCCGGCGCCATGGCCATGGACAGCTGACGCACGAAGGCAGCGGGATCCACATGATCACCGCGTTCCCGGTCCGCCGCCGCTTTCCTGTTCGCGACAGCCTGCTCTCTGTAGGTCTTCAGCCTGTCGTTCCATTCGTCGAAATTCAGCTCCAGCTCCCGGCGGTTGAACTCCCGGAAGATGGAGGCGATGTCTCCAACCAGAGGAACGGTGGGGCCGGCGTTCTTGCCGATCTCGGCGGGATCCACATCGATGTGGACCAGGACCTTGTCGCCCATGACCAGCTCCGGCTGGCGTATGCTTCGGTCCGCGACGCGGGCGCCCACCATCAGGACCATATCCGCTTCCTGCATGGCCCGGTTGCCGCAGGGCGTGCCGTTGTTGCCCACCATGCCGTAGAAGAGCGGATGGCGGGTGGGGATGGTCCCCAGACCCATCATGGTAGTCACCACGGGGATCCCGTACTTCTCGGCGAATGTCCGCACCTCCGCGGAGGCGCCGGCCAGATGGACGCCGCCGCCCGCGCACAGAAGGGGTCTTTCGGCCTTCTGCAGCTCGGACATGACCCTGCGGATCTGTACCGCGTGTCCCTCCACCGTGGGCTTATAGGTGCGCAGGTTCACCTCATCCGGATACTCGAACCGGCTGATGGTCTTCATCTGCACGTCCTGGGGCACATCAATGAGGACCGGACCTTTTCTCCCGGTCGACGCGATGTGGAAGGCCTCCTTGATGATGCGCGGAATGTCCGCGGCTGACCGCACGATATAGCTGTACTTGACGAAGGATTCGCAGGCCCCGGAGATATCCGCCTCCTGGAACCCGTCGCTTCCCAGGATAGAGCTGTCCACCTGGCCGGTGATGCAGACCAGCGGGACGCTGTCGGCAAAGGCTGTCGCGATCCCGGTGATCAGGTTGGTGGCACCGGGGCCGCTGGTCACCACGGCCACGCCCACCTTTCCGGAGATCCGGGCATAGCCGCTGGCCTCGTGGGCCGCGTTCTGCTCCTGCCGGACCAGTATCGTGCGGATGTCTGTCCCCAGAATACTGTTGAAGAAAGGACTGATGGCGACGCCCGGGTAGCCGAAAATATACTCCACGCCTTCCTTCTGAAGGCTCTTGACAATGGCATCCGCTCCGTTCATATAAACCGCCGTTTCCGTAATTTCTTGACTGTGCTGCAGGTCCTGTGCAGGATCACTTCTTCAGCTTCTCGCTGTTCTCTTTGAACAGGTGGGTCTGTCTCTCCTCGCCGCGCATAAGTCTCCCCAGATTCTCACGGTGACGATAGAAGGCCATAAAGGTCAGCAGGCCCTGGATCAGATAGATCTCGATGAGATGTCCCTGGGCGGTGGGCGCGAACAGGCCCAGCTGGCCGAAGATAATGAGGCAGACGAAGGTGCCGCCGTACACCATCAGAGATCCCAGAGAGATGAAGCGTGTCTTGAGATAAGGCACGATGAAGAGCAACAGGGCCACCGGCAGGAAGGCCGGGTGGAAGCCGATGACGTAGCCCGCCATGACGGCGACGCCCTTGCCGCCCTTGAAATGCATGTAGAAGGGATAATCGTGTCCCAACACCACACCGGCAAAAGCCCACGCCTTCATGACATAGACCAGGTCGGGCGTCAGTCTGCCGAAAATGGCCCCGGTGATGAGCAGGGCCGCCAGACTCTTGAGCATGTCGCCCAGGAAGACGATCAGGCCGGCCTTGGTGCCCATCACGCGGATGGCGTTGGAGGTGCCGGCGTTGCCGCTGCCATAGTCACGGATATCGATCCCGCGCATCTTGCCCAGGATATAGGCCGACTGGATCATGCCGAAGCAGTATCCGATCAAAAGACAGATGAGCCTGTAAACGATCGTCATAATGTTCCTCCTTTTCCGGCGTCTGTGCCGGCTGACGCGTTCTGCCTGCCGCGATTACTGTTTCCTGTCCCGCTCCCGGATGATGAACTTCAGCGGTGTGCCCCGGAATCCGAAGGCCTCCCGGATCCGGTTCTCCAGATACCGCTGGTAGGAGAAGTGCATCAGCTCCTTGTCATTGACGAACAGAACGAAGGTCGGCGGCTTGACGCCGGCCTGGGTGGAATAAAGGATCCTGAGCATCTTGCCCTTGTCCGAGGGCGGCTGCTGCAGCACGCAGGCCTCATTGATGATCTCGTTGAGGACGCCGGTCTGGATCCGCATGTTCTGGTTGGCGCTCACCATGTCGATCACGTCGTAGAGCTTGACCAGCCTCTGCCCCGTCTCCGCGGAGATGAACATGATCTCCGCATAGTTGAGGAAAGAGAGGACGTTCCGGATCTTGTCGGTGAACTGCTTGACGCTGTGGTTGTCCTTGTCCACCAGGTCCCATTTGTTCACGGCCACGATCACAGCCTTGCCCCGGTCGTGGGCGATGCCCGCGATCTTGGCATCCTGCTCCGTGATCCCCTCCGCGGCGTCGATCACCAGGACAGTGATATCCGCTCTCTCCACGGCACCCACCGTGCGCAGGATCATGTAGTGCTCCAGGTCTCCCTTGATCTTGTTCTTGCGGCGCAGACCGGCCGTGTCGATGAAGACATAATCCTTGCCGTCGTGGCGCACGCGGGTATCCACCGCGTCGCGGGTGGTGCCCGCGATGTCCGAGACAATGACACGGTTCTCTCCGATCAGCCGGTTGATGATGGAGGACTTGCCCACATTGGGCTTGCCGACGATGGCCACATAGACCGCGTCGTCCTCTTCCTCTCCCGCCCTGGGATCGGGAAAATGGGCCGCCATGGCATCCAGCATGTCGCCCAGGCCGGTCTTGTTGACGGAAGAGATCGGCCAGGGATCTCCGATGCCCAGGTTATAGAATTCATAAACGTCCGCCATCTGCTTCACAGGGGCGTCCACCTTGTTGACCACCAGGATCACAGGCTTGTGGGAACGGCGCAGCATGTCCGCCACCTTGGTGTCCGCGTCCACGGGACCGGTCTTGAGGTCCACCATGAAGAGGATGACATCTGCCGTATCGATGGCGATCTGGGCCTGCTCCCGCATCTGGGACAGGATCAGATCGGAGGAATCGGGCTCGATGCCGCCTGTGTCGATCAGTGTGAATTCGTGGTTGAGCCACGTGCAGTCCGCGTAAATGCGGTCACGGGTGACACCCGGGGTGTCCTCGGTGATCGCGATCTTGCGGCCGGCCAGGGCGTTGAAAAGGGTGGACTTGCCCACATTGGGCCTTCCCACAACGGCCACCACCGGCTTATTCTTTCTTCTTGCCATATATTATAACCTCCGCAGACGGTCTCCCGCCGGGCTTTGAGTACCATCATAGCACAACCGGGCGCCTGCTCCAACAGATTTTTCCGCTTCTGAAGACTCCCTGCGTCAGAGCCCTTGTCAATCTGACGCTGAACCTATAAAATAGATAGGACAAAAATGCCGCCGTGCTTTTTTCAGGGCATTCCGCGGCAGCAGCATGTATACGCACAGGGCCGGAACCGTCCGGCCGAAGGAGAATCTATGGCCTCTTTGGACAAGGTCCACGAAAAACTGGAACAGAACAACCTGCCCGCGGCCCCGCTGGCCCTCATCGTTCTTCCCTCCGCGGAGAAGATGGGCGAGAAGGTCAACGCCTGCCTGCGGGATTTCCGTAAGGCCGGACACGAGACCGGTCAGAAATCCCCCGTTTACGAGGGATATTATAAAGAAGATTACCGGCTTCCCGTGGAACTCCCCCGCTGCATGACCGGCGAGGGACGGGCCATCCTGCAGGAATCCGCCCGCGGCAAGGACGTCTACATCCTGACCGATGTCACCAACTGGTCCCTCACCTATGAGATGTTCGGCATGACCAATCACATGTCCCCGGACGATCATTTCCAGGACCTCAAGCGCGTCATCGCCGCCATCAACGGCAAGGCCCGCCGTCTCAACGTCATCATGCCCTTCCTCTATGAAGGCCGTCAGCACCACAGGAGCGGACGGGAATCTCTCGACGGCGCTCTCATGCTCAAGGAGCTGGCCGACATGGGCATCGACAATTTCATCACCTTCGACGCCCACGATCCCCGGATCCAGAACGTCTCCCCGCTTCTCTTCTTTGACAATTTCACGACACCCTACCAGTTCCTCCACTCCCTCATGAAGGCTGTCCCGGACCTGGTGGTGGACAAGGACCACGTGGTGGTCATCAGCCCCGATGAAGGCGCCCTGGCGCGCACGGTCTATTTTGCCAACGTGATCGGCGCGGATACCGGCATGTTCTATAAGAGAAGGGACTATTCCCGGATCGTCAACGGCAAGAACCCCATCGTGGCCCACGAATTCCTGGGCACGGATCTGGGCGGCAAGGACGCCATCATCATCGACGACATGATCTCCTCCGGCGGCAGCATTCTGGACACCTCCCGCCAGCTCAAGGAGAACATGCACGCGCGGCGCGTCTTCCTCTGCACCACCTTCGGTCTCTTCACCGACGGCCTGGACCGTTTTGACGAGGCCTATGAGAACGGCTGGTTCGACTGCTGCGTCACCACGGACCTGACCTATCAGCCGCCGGAGCTGGCCGACCGCAAGTGGTTCGCCCAGGCGGAGATGTCCCGCTACATGGCCACCATCATCGACGCCACCAACCACGACGCCACCCTCACCAATATGCGCACACCCACCGACCGGATCCACCGGATCCTGAAGGCAGCGGGCATGGGCGAGTCCAACGACACCGATATGAAGCTGGTCGAACAGGCCGAGTTCTGATCCGGCCTCAGGGCATATAGGGGAAGGCATTGCGGATATGCCGCACCCTCCCGTCGCCGCTGATCCCGATCACATCGAAACGGCAGGGCGTCTCCACAGGCAGCCTCTGTTCCCGGAAATACCACAGCGCCGCTCTGCTGATGCGGCGCTGTTTCTTTATGTCCACCGCCTCCAGAGGATCATAGAGACGGCTGTCCCTGCGATATTTGATTTCCAGAAAGACCAGGACGCCTGCCGGGTCCCGGGCGATGAGATCGATCTCCCCGCCCCGGTTGCGGTGGCTGTGCTCCAGGATCTCGTAGCCCTGCCTGCGCAGCATGGCGGCGGCTGCCTCTTCCTGGGAGGTCCCCACCCTGCGCCTGTTCTCTCTTCTGCTCTCTCTTTCCGACTCTCCTCTGCTGTATCCTGTCAAGCCCTGTCTGCCGGCCTCCTCTCACTGTGTCTGTGCGTCCCTGTCTTCCAGGATCCTGGTCAGAAAGCTCCTTCTGTGGATGGGGCACGGCCCGTACTGCAGGATCGCGTCCCTGTGCTGGGCCGTTCCGTATCCCTTGTGCCCGGCAAAACCGTACTGGGGATAGACGCCGTCCATCTCTTCCATATACCGGTCCCTGGTCACCTTGGCCAGAATGGAGGCCGCGGCGATGGATATGCACCTGGCGTCTCCCTTGATGACCGGCACCTGGGGAAGATCGATCCCCGGAATAGTGACCGCGTCGTTTACAAGAACGGCAGGAGCCTTTTTCAGGCCGGCCACAGCCAGCCGCATGGCTTCATAGGTAGCCTGCAGGATATTGATCTCATCNNTCACCTTGGCCAGGATGCTGGCCGCTGCCACGGACAGGCATTTCGCGTCGCCCTTGACCACCGGGAACTGGGGAATGTCGATGCCCGGGATCCGGACCGCGTCGTTGATCAGGGCCGCCGGCGCCTGGGGCGCCTGCGGATCCCCCATCTGCTGCGCCCGCATCCCCAGCTGCCTGCAGACCTCTGCCACGGCGGCCCGCATGGCCTCGTAGGTGGCCTG
>DGGX01000002.1 GCA_002392385.1 Lachnospiraceae bacterium UBA3863 | reverse complement strand
CTGGATAAAGCCCCGGGCAGCGGAAACAGCCTCCTCAGAAAGACGCAGGGAGTCGGTACGCATATAGGTGATGAGACCCACGGTGCCGTGGCCGGTGACGTCCACGCCCTCATAGAGCTGCTGGGCTATGCGCATGGTCTTCTGGGTGGAGAAGCCCAGCTGCTTGCTGGCCTCCTGCTGCAGAGTCGATGTCGTAAAGGGAAGGGGCGGCCTGCGCAGGCGCTCGGAATGGCGGATCTCTTCTACGGTGAATCCCGCTCCGCCGATCCTGGCGCTGAGCTCCTCGATCTGGCTCCGGGATTCCGGCACGACCTTGCGGGTCTCTCCGTTCTCCTCCTTCTCCCCGTAGTAGTGGACCAGCAGGCTGTCGCTGCCGCCGTCAATATCCAGCAGGGCGTCCAGTGTCCAGTACTCCTGGGGGACAAAGCTGTCGATCTCCTCCTCCCGGTCCGCGATCATCCGCAGGGCAGCGGACTGGACACGGCCGGCTGAGAGCCCGCGCTTGACCTTGCCCCAGAGGATCGGCGAGATCCGGTAGCCCACCATTCTGTCCAGGATCCGCCTGGTCTGCTGGGCGTCCACCAGATGCATGTCGATCTCCCTGGCGTGCTTGAGGGATTCCCGGACGGCGTTCTTGGTGATCTCGTTGAAGGTGATCCGGTAGACCTCCTTGTCCTCCATCTCGTCCAGATGCAGGGCAGCCACCAGATGCCAGGAGATGGCCTCTCCTTCGCGGTCAGGGTCCGTCGCCAGATAGATGCGGTCCGCCTTCTTCACCTGACGGCGCAGGGCCGCCAGAAGCTCGCCCTTGCCGCGGATGGTGATATATTTGGGCTCATAATCGTGCTCCACGTCGATGCCCAGCTGGCTCTTGGGGAGATCCCGCACATGTCCCTGGCTGGCCGTCACTTCATAGTTGGAGCCCAGGAACTTGCGGATGGTCTTCACCTTGGCGGGAGACTCCACGATCACAAGATTTTTCTTTCTCTTTGTACTTGTTTTTTCTTTCTTTGTTACTGCCATGCGACTCTCTTACTTATTCCTTTGTTATCGTAATTAAGAATCATTTCAAATATAATGCCGGAAATATTCTGACTATTACTCCGTCAGGCCTATATTTTCCCCGACATCAATTCAATATAATCGGAAAACGGACAAAAAACAAGAGATAGTTTGCTCTTTCTCAGGCTCCGCCGAACAATCTGCTCTTTCTCGCGATCATCTCCGGCAGGGTGTCCAGGTAGGTCTGAACATCCTTGCAGTTGTCGGCGCGCTCGATCCGGCCGCCCGGAAACAGGGCCTTGGATATGCTGCCCGCCCCCAGGGCCAGGATGGACTGCACCTCTTCCATGATCAGGATATTGTAGATACCGAAGTGTCCCTCCGTGGCATAGCCCACATTCTCCAGGTTGCCGGTCATGTTCTTCTGGCGGTAGAGGTAATAGGGCACCATGCCCATGTCCGCGGCCGCCCGGGAGGCCGTCTCCATGCTTCTCTCCGTATCCATGAGCAGGCCGTAGCCCCTGTCCGTCACCCACTGCTGCAGGCGGGACCCTCTCTTGACGGCCAGCGTATGGACCGTCAGGGAGTCCGGCGCCAGCGCCCGGATGCAGTCCGTCGTGTAGGCCACGTCCCCGCTGTCCTCGCCGGGCAGGCCCAGGATGATATCCATATTGATATTGTCAAAACCCGCGTCCCTGGCTGCCCGGAAGGCCTCCTCGGTCTGCGCGGCCGTGTGCCGGCGTCCGATGATCTTCAGGGTCTCGTCCCGCATGGTCTGGGGGTTGATGCTGATCCGGCTCACGCCGCCTTCCTTCATGACCGCCAGCTTCTCGTCCGTGATGCTGTCCGGTCTGCCGGCCTCCACCGTAAACTCCAGGCACCGATCCATGGTGTAGCAGCGCCGGAGGATCCCGATGAGTCGTTCCATCTGGGCCGGCTCCAGTGTGGTGGGCGTGCCGCCTCCGATATAGATGGTGTCCGGCGCCCGTCCCTGCATCAGGGCTGCGCCGGCCTCCGCCTCCGCCTCCAGGGCGTCCAGATAGGCGTCCACCCGGGAACTCCAGGCGTGGAGGGCGTTGGAGGGGAAGGAGCAGTAGAGACAGGTCGTAGGGCAGAAAGGGATCCCCACATAGAGGCTGTAGCCGCCCTCTCCGCTGAGTCCCGACAGGATCCTGCGCTCCCTCTGGGCGATCTCCGCCGCCAGGACCGCTTTCTCAGGGCTTACGTAGAAAGAATCCTCCATATAGCGGGCCGCCTCCGGGATCGTCGCCCCCTCGTCCAGCCGGTCGCGGGCGATCTTGGTTGGCCGGATCCCGATCAGCTCTCCCCAAGGGAGGGATCTTCCCGTCGCCTCCGCCAGGAGCCTGTAGACCATATGCTTGACCAGGGTCTTGAGGGCATAGCTGCGGACATTGGCCGCCGTCCCCTCAGGCAGTCCCCAGTCCCCGGGAAAATCCTCCGAAGGCCAGCGCAGGGAAGCCGTAAACATCTCCTCCGCCGGATCTCCGCCGCTCTCCCGCCCGCAGAGACCCTCGCTGTCCCGCAGGGTCATCTCCAGGTCCCTGTCCCCGTAGCGGACATGAAGAAAGGGGATCAGAGCGGCTTCCTTCTCAGCCTGTGCCCTGCTGCCCCCCGTCGGCTCTCCGTCTACTCTTACCTTGACCTCCTCCCTGGGGAAAAAGGCCTTCAAAAGAGCGTGGATCTCATAGCGATAGAGATCCGCGCTGACTCTCGCGATCATCATATGTATCTGCATTCTTCCTTTCTGGTCTCTTCCCGCCTGCTCTTCAGCGGGAAGTGAAGAAGTTGAATCTTTTCTCGTGCTGGATATCCGTCATGCCGCCGTGGCCGGGATAGACCGCGGTGTCCTCCGGCAGCGTATAGAGCCTGGTGCGAATAGACTCCAGAAGTCTGGAAGAAGAACCGGTGGGCAGGTCCGTCCGCCCCACGGAATCCTCGAAAAGTGTGTCGCCGCTGAGGAGGAAACGTCCTTCCTCACAATAATAGCAGCAGCTGCCCTCTGTATGGCCGGGGGTCTCGATCATTTTGAGGGTGATCCCCGCCTCTGTGATCATATCTCCGTCCTTGAGCCAGCGGTCAGGATGCACCGCGCAGCTTCTCCCCCAGCGCTCGCTTTCATTGAAGGAGGGATCTGTCAGGAGCCTTCTGTCCGCCAGCGGCGCGTAGACCACGGCCCCGCTCCGGCTCCGCAGCTCGTCCAGGCCCATGATGTGGTCGAAATGACCGTGGGTCAGGACGATGGCCTTGACCGAAAGGCCCTGCTCCTTGAGAGCCTCATAGATCCTGCCGCCCAGGTCCCCCGGATCCACGGCGATGCAGTCATGGCTGCCTTCGCGCCAGATATAATAGAAATTGGTCTGTACCATACCGACTACATAACAGCCGACACGAATTTCCATGCTCGTTCCCTCTTATCCGTTGGTCCTCTTGACCGCGCGGATGTCGCGGATCCCCCGGATCCGGTTGCAGATCTGTTCCAACTGCTCTGTGTCATGGATCTCGAAGCTGAGGGTCAGCGTCGCGATCTTCTGCTTGCTGGTCATGGTGGTGATCCGCAGGATGCTGAGCTCCTCCTCCGAGAAGATGCGGGAGATCTCCTGCAGCAGACCCGGCCGGTCATTGGCAAAAATATTGATCTCCGCCAGGAAGCTCTTGTCCACGGCCTTGCTGCCCGCCTCCTCGTTCCAGGTGGCCTCGATCAGCCGGTCGCGGTCCTCGTCCGAGAGGCTGCGCACATTGACGCAGTCCCTGCGGTGGATGGAAATGCCCCTTCCCCGTGTGATGAATCCGACGATCTTGTCACCCGGCACAGGGTTGCAGCACTTGGAAAAACGGACCGCCACATCGTGGACGCCCTTGACGTCGATGCTTCCCTGCCCCTTGGACCGGACCCTGGGCGCGTTCTCCCGGATCTCGCGCAGCGTCTCCTCATCGGAGATATTCTTCCTCTTCTCCTGTTCCAGAAGCTCCGCCAGCTTATTGACCACCTGGCCTTCCTTGAGGCCTCCGTGGCCGATGGCGGCCATCACGCTGTCCCAGTCCCGGAACCCGTAGCGGTGCATGACCTCATCCATGTAGGCCGGTTTGAGGAGCTCCGAAAGATTCAGATTCTTGCTCTTACAATAGGCCGCCGTCAGGTCCCGCCCGCGGGTGATATTCTCTTCCTTATTCTCTCTTCTGAACCACTGATTGATCTTGCTCCGGGTAGAAGCCCCATGCGCTATGCTCAGCCAGTCCAGGCTCGGTCCGCGGGAATTCTGGGAGGTCACGATCTCCACGATATCCCCGTTCTGGATCTTATAGTCAATATTGACCAGCTTGCCGTTGACCTTGGCCCCCACCATGCGGTTGCCCACCGCGGAATGGATGGCGTAGGCAAAATCGATGGGTGTGGAGCCCGCAGGCAGATTCTTCACCTCTCCGCGGGGCGTGAAACAATAAACACTGTCCGAGAAGAGGTCCAGATCGCTCTTGAGCAGATCCATGAATTCCCGGTTGTCGGACATCTCCTGCTGCCACTCCAGGATCTGCCTGAGCCAGGACAGCTTCTCCTCCTCCGCCAGCTCCACCTTGTGGCCGTTGGAGGTCTCCTTGTATTTCCAGTGTGCGGCGATACCATATTCCGCCGCCCTGTGCATCTCATAAGTCCGGATCTGGATCTCGAAGGGCTGTCCCGTGGGACCGATCAGGGTCGTGTGCAGGGACTGATACCTGTTCGCCTTGGGCATGGCGATATAGTCCT
>DGGX01000023.1:11676-21947 GCA_002392385.1 Lachnospiraceae bacterium UBA3863 | reverse complement strand
TTTTCTACCGGCACGGGTTTGGCTTCTGCGGCAGGTTCATGCTTGTCGGTGTTTTTGGCCTTGCGGGCTTTGCGTCTGTCTCCGCCTCCGCGGATGAGTCTGCGGATCAGGCGGAAGGCCAGGACCAGGATGGCGATCCAGAACAGGATGTAAGGCCAGTTCTCAACCAGGTAGAGGATGATGTCCTGCACGAATTCCACGAGGTTGTCCACGGAGTTCTGGGCTGCTCTCTTGAGGCGCTCGATGAAGGGGGTCTGTACGTTATTGACCGAGTAGCGTCGCACTTCCTGTATGCTGAGGTAGACGGTGGAGTAGTCCACGTCCTTGTCCATGGAGGCCAGGGAGGTCTTGGCGGCGTTGAGGGATCTCTCCACCTCGGTGAGTCTGGATTCGACCGCGATCATGTCCTCGATGGTCTCCGCCTTGTCCATCATCTCCAGGAGGCGCTCCAGCTCTGTTTCGAGGGCCTTCTTGGTGGTCTCGGTGTCGGCGTAGGTCTGGCTGATGTTCTGGGCGTTCACGGAACGGCTGATGACCTTGCCGTCCTCCTCCAGAGCATCCAGGAAGCCGGCGAAGGCTCCGGAGGGGATCCTGACCGTCATATACATGGAATAAATGCCCTTCTCCCGGCTGCCTTCTTCATAGTTGTAATACCAGTTGTAGTCGTTGTTGCTTTCATTTTCCGCTTCGATAAAACCGCCTGCGGCGGCGATCCGGCTGCGGATGGAAGCCAGGGTCTTCTCGTACTCCAGGGTCTGCATGTCCACGCTGGCGGAGTAGACGATCTTCTGGCCCTCCCGGGCATCGGTGCCCACCGTAAGCTCCACGCCGTTCTCGGAGGTTTTGGCCTCTTCATACTCCCAGTTTCCGGCGTCCGCTGCTGCCTCTTCCGCTGCGGTATTACTGTAGCCGGACGAGGAGCCGGCGGCATAATCATAATCAGCGGTCTCTACAGTTTCGTATGCGGCCTGTCCGGATTTGGCCGCGCTGCCGCAGGCCGTAAGTGTAGCCGCCAGCGTCAGACTCAGGAGGATAGTCAGCCACCTGCGGCTGCTTCTCCCGATGTTTCCTTTCCTGCACTTTTTCATATCTGCTCCCTTCTCCGGGCTCACTCTGTATGCCCGGCGATACTGTCCCTGATCCTGTCGGCAGTCCGCAGGATCTCTTCTGCCGCTCTGGAGGCGGCGCTTCTGTCCGCGGCTCTGGAGGCGGCTCTGTCTGTCTGGTCAGCCGCGCTGTAGGTCACCGCGGTCTCACCTGCCGTCTCTGCGGCCATTTCTGTCTCTTCCGCCGCTGTTCCTGTGTCCTCCGCTGCCATATCCGGCCCGGCTGCCTCTGTTTCCGCCTCTTCCGGGGCGGCTTCGTCGGCTTCTTCCGCCGCCTTGTTGCTGTAGGCCACTGTGTCTTCAACTGAGGACGCGGACTCCTGGGGCGTGCCCGCGCTGCCGCGGGGGGCGAAGATGGTCCTGCGGGCCGCGATGACCAGCATCAGGGCCGCGGCCAGGACGGCCAGGCGGACGGCGGCAGGGCGGAAGCTCTGCAGGCGTCCTCTCCTTCTCTCGCTGCGTTCGAGGATCTCGTCCGGGATGCCTTCCATGGCCTGCAGGAGGGCTTCTTCTGTCAGTTTTGTACTGTTCACTGCAGGTATCCCTCCTCTCTCAGGTGCTGTTTCAGTCTGCCGCGGCATCTGCTCAGGATGACTGTCACATTGTTCTCCGTCAGGCCGTAACGTCCGGCGATCGTCGGGATGGTCTCGGCGAAGAAATAGCGTCTTGTGAAGATGTCGCCGTCCCGCTGGGGCAGGCCCTTGATCCAGCGGCCTATGCAGGCTGCCAGCTCGGCGGCCTCCAGGGATTCCTCGACCCGGTGTCCGCCCTCCAGGCATTCCCGCAGTTCGTCCAGCAGGATGTCTGTCTCCCCGCCGCCCCGGCGCTGTGCGTGTCTGCGTCTGTAGCGGTCCAGGGACAGGTTGCGTGTGATCCGGGCCAGGAAGGCCCGCAGGATGGAGGGTCTCTCGGGGGGCATGCTGTTCCAGGCGCGGAGCCAGGTGTCCGAGACGCATTCCTCGGAATCCTCCCTGTCGCGCAGGATATTCTCCGCCACGGTCATGCAGTACCTTCCGTATTTTCTGTCCGTCTCCGCGATGGCCCGCTCCGACCTCTGCCAGTACAGATCTATGATCCGCGCATCTTCCATGAGTTATCTCCCGAAAGGCTCCGGACAGGAGGCTGCTTCCCGTACGCTTAAGCCGCCCTGCTTCTGCTGTCCGTGCCCTTCTGTCCTATATGACGCAGGTTCCTGTGCCGTCCTTACACTTTTCTCAAAAAAAATTTTCACCCCCGTGTGACCGGGTATTATCTCCTCTTTCAGTATAGCCGCGGACGCCCCCGCGTGCAAACCGCGCCGCCTGCCGGACCCTTTTTCGGGCACAATAAAAGGCCCGGTTCACGGACCGCCCCGCCGGACCCGTTTCAGGCCGGCTCACGGACCGCCCCGCCGGACCCGTTTCAGGCCACGATAAAAGGCACGGCTCCCGGACCGTGCCTTTACTTTCTTATACACCCCGAAAGAACTCCCCTCCTGCTTATACAGGATCATCCATCAGTGCAGTATCTTCATATTTTTCCAAGATGATCTGTTCGAGCATCCCGCGTGTCTGCGCATTGATGGGATGCGCGATGTCTCTGTACTCTCCATCTGCCGATTTCTTGCTCGGCATTGCGATAAACAGCCCCTTTTCCCCCTCTATAACCTTAATGTCGTGGATAACAAAAACATTATCGATCGTGATGGAAACGACGGCCTTCATCTTGCCGTCTCTGGCAACTCTCCTTACTCTTACGTCCGTTACCTGCATAGCGTTCTCCATTTCTAAATGGTATAACGTTCGCCTTTCTCGATAACGATCCTTATACCATTTTCTCCTTTATAGCAGGAATTTTCCTGAATGGTATCGCCGCTCTCTACGATGCAGTTTTCAATGATGGTGTTGTCGCCGATGTAAACGTCATTCAGAATCAGGGAATTCCTGATCACACAATTGTTCCCAACATACACCTGATGAAACAGAACAGAGTTCTCGACCGTGCCGTTCACGATACAGCCGCTGGAGAGCAGACTGTTACGAATGTTCACGCCTACGTTGTATTTGGCCGGGGGTAGATCTGCTACCTTAGAATGGACCTCAGGATACTGTTTGAAAAAATAGTCCCTGATACCAGGATCCAGGAAATCCATATTGGTTCTGTAATAATCCTCTACGGTCGCAATGTTGCTCCAATAATCGACCATTCTGTATCCGTAGATTTTCTTCAGGCCTCTGTACCTGATGAGCACGTCCTGGACGAAATCGTAGCGCCCTTCTTCGGCGCATTTCTCCAGAAGCTCGATCAGGAGTCTCCTGCGGATCACGTAGATGCCGCAGGAAATCGTACTGGAACTGGCAATGATCGGTTTCTCCACAAATTCGAGAATCCGTCCGTTGCCGTCCATCTGTACGGTTCCGTACCGTTCGACATTGAAAGTCTCCGGCATCTGTTTGACTACTACCGTAATGTCTGCCCGTTTCTGCACATGATACTCGAGCACATCGTTGTAATCCAGCTTGTAGACGCAGTCACCCGAAACTATGACCACATAAGGCTCGTGAGATGTCTTCAGAAAGCTGATGTTCTGCGCCAGTGCATCTGCTGTGCCTCTGTACCACTGGCTGTGCGCGTCTGCAAATGAAGGTGTGAAGAGATACAGACCTCCCTGTTTGCGGCCGAAATCCCACCACTTGGAGGAGGCCAGATGCTCATTCAGGCTGCGTGAGTTATACTGCATCAGCACGGCAACCTTCTGAATCCGGGAGAATTCCATGTTGCTCAGTGCGAAGTCTATGCTGCGGTAGCTGCCCGCCACAGGCATGGCGCATACCGCGCGCCTCTTTGATAACTCCTTCATGCGTCTGCTGTTGCCGCCTGCCAGGATGATCCCGATCGCCCTCACTTCGTCTCACCTTCCTTCACCAGAGTCCGTCCGCTCTCCAGCCAGCCGTGAGGATAATCCTCCGCCTGCGTGATACCGGAGATCATGACGTTTCTGCCGACGCTCACACCCGGAGGGACCACCGTTCCTTCTCCGAGTGTCACCAGACCGCTGCGGTAAATATCCGGGCGTGTATCGTTGGGTCTTTCCTCGCCTGTGCCCAGGACCGCTCCGTCACCGATCTGTACATCTTCCGCCGTGATGACCTTCTCCAGCTGTGCCCCGCGTCCGACCACCGTGCCGTTCATGAGGATGCTGTTTCTGACCACAGCCCCCTCGCCGATCACCACGTTGCAGCCGATCACGGAATTCATCACAGTCCCCATGATCTCCGTGCCCTCTCCGATGATGGATCGTTCCGCGTGACTGTGGGGCCCGAAATACTGAGGGACATTGGATGTGCTGCGTGTATAGATCTTCCAGTACTCCTCGTACAGATTGAATTCCGGCACGATGTCGATGAGTTCCATGTTAGCTTCCCAGTAGGAGGTCAGAGTCCCGACATCCTTCCAGTAACCGTGGAATTCATAGGCGTACAGAGGACTGCCGTTGTCACGGCAGTAGGGGATCACGTGCTTGCCAAAATCCAGATTGGACTGGTCCGCATTGGCGATCAGCGCGTCACGCAGCGTCTTCCAGGTGAAGATGTAAATGCCCATGGAGGCCAGATTGCTCCTCGGATGCACGGGCTTCTCTTCGAAGTCCGTGATCCGTCCGTCTCCGTCCGTAATCATGATCCCGAAGCGGCTGGCCTCCTCCATGGGAACAGGCATCACCGCGATGGTCACCTCGGCGCCGTTCTCCTTGTGGAAATCCAGCATAGCCTCGTAGTCCATCTTATAGATATGATCGCCGGAGAGGATCAGGACATAGTCCGGATGGTAGCTCTCCATGTAAGCAAGGTTCTGATAGATCGCATTGGCGGTTCCCGTGTACCACTCCGTATTCTCGATCTTCTCGTACGGAGACAGCACTGAAACGCCGCCTACATTCTTGTCGAGATCCCACGGGATCCCGATCCCCACATGCGAATTGAGCCTCAGGGGCATGTACTGGGTCAGCACGCCGACCGTATCCACGCCGGAATTGATGCAATTGCTCAGGGGAAAATCAATGATCCTGTACCTCCCGCCGAAGGATACAGCCGGTTTGGCCATATTTTCAGTCAGGATCCCCAGCCGGGAGCCCTGACCGCCCGCGAGCAGCATAGCGATCATTTCTTTCTTGACGATCATGTCAGCACCTCTGGATGAAGTATTTGCGCGCCATTTACGCAATAACGCATAATTTTACGCAGTAAAATTATAACACATGGCCTTGATAAAAGAAACTGAAATCAGAGCATTTCCCACAAGGTCAGTTTTGATTAACCCTCGTTTTTTGTGCAATCGGCCCATTTCGTTCCACCCCTGCCGACGCGATAATGTCTTACGGATTTTATGTTGGTATTTTGTCAAAGTGATTATATAATGTAGCTGTCCAAAAATGCGGCGGCGCACGGAGACGGGCAGACACCTCCCCTCCGGCAGGATGCCGCCCGAACGCAGGAGGGTTATCCCATATGTATCAGATCGATCCGGGCCATCCGGTCCATATTCATTTCATAGGCATCGGCGGCGTCTCCATGAGCGGACTGGCCAGAATTCTGCAGAGCAGGGGCTTCTCCGTTTCCGGCTCCGACCGGGATGCCTCCGAGGCGACCCAGGCGCTGGAGGCCCGCGGCATTCCCGTTGCCATCGGCCAGCGGGCGGAGAATATCCGTCCCGGCATCGATGCCGTCGTCTATACCGCCGCCATCCATCCCGACAATCCCGAGCTGGCGGCCGCCAGGGAGGCGGGGCTCCCGCTGCTGACCAGGGCCCAGCTTCTGGGCCAGATCATGCGCCTCTACGGCTGCTCCGCGGCTGTGGCCGGCACCCACGGCAAGACCACGACCACTTCCATGCTGTCCGAGATCCTGCTGGCGGCTGACCTGGATCCCACCCTCTCCGTGGGCGGCGTCCTGCCCAGCATCGGCGGCAACGTCCGCGTCGGCGGAGACCGCTACTTCGTGGCCGAGGCCTGCGAGTACACCAACAGCTTCCTGGAAATGTTCCCGGATGTGGCCATCATCCTCAACGTGGACGCGGACCATCTGGACTTCTTCAAGGACCTGGACGATATCCGCCGGTCCTTTGCCCGTTTTGCTTCCCTGGTGCCGGCGGAAGGGACACTGGTCATCAACAAGGAGATCCCGGACTGGCAGGCGCTGACAGAAGGCGCCGTCTGCCGGATCGTCACCTTCGGCCAGGATCCGGAAGCCGATTACTATCCCTCTGAGATCCGGTTCGACGACCTGGGACACCCCGCCTTCCTTCTGAACAGGAAGCAGGGCCAGGCCCAGCCCATCGCCCTGTCCGTCCCGGGCATCCACAACGTCCTCAACGCCTGTGCGGCCATTGCCGCCGCGGACGTTCTCGGCGTCGACCCCGCCGTCTCGGCCGCTGCCGCGAGCGCTTACCGGGGAACGGACCGCCGCTTCCAGATCATCTCTCAGGAGGGCGGCGTCACGGTGGTGGACGACTATGCCCACCATCCCACGGAGATCGCCGCGACCCTGCGGGCGGCCCGGGAATTCCCCCACACAAGGATCGTCTGCGCCTTCCAGCCCCACACCTACAGCCGGACCAAGGCGCTGCTGCCGGAATTCGCCGAGGCCCTCTCCATGGCGGACGAGGTCTTCCTGGCTCCGGTCTATGCCGCCAGAGAGACCGACACCCTGGGCGTATCCTCCGAGACCCTGGCCGGGGAGATCCGCGGAAAGGGCCATGCCTGCACCGCCTTCCCCGACCTGGAGAGCCTTCGCGAATACCTTCAGAAAAATTGCCGAAAGGGTGACCTGTTGATAACTATGGGTGCCGGAAACATCGGGAAAATCGCTCCGGAACTGCATTTCACGGAGGTCTGAGCCTCCCGTCCGGAGAATTATCCACATCATCCCCATAAAAGAGGGGCCTCCGGGATGTGGAAAACGAAGAGGATTTCTGTGCCGATTCGAGGCTTTATACACATTCTCCACATTATCCACCCACGACAGCCGGGCCCGCGGGCCCGGCATTTTATCGGCAGATTGACTATTCCCCCGCTTTTGAGGCGTATGCTATACTCCATTTGCAGAAGTTTCCGAGTCAATACTATCAACGGGCACGGGCATACAAGCCGGGCCTCTGTACGAACAGGTGCATAGCCGTGTTTACGATTTATAATGACGGTGACACAGGTTCCACCCTGGTCTCCAACCTTTTCATAGATGAATATATGGGCAGTGCCAACGATGCGCAGATCAAGGTCTATCTCTATCTTCTGCGCATGATGAACGCCCGCAGGACCACCAGCATTTCCGATATGGCGGATCAGTTCAACCATACCGAGCGGGAGATCCTGCGTTCCCTGCGCTATTGGGAGAAGCAGGGGCTGCTGATCCTCGAGACCGACAGCACCGGCAATATCGTCGGCATCCGCATGGGGAGACGGTCGCCTTCCGGCCGCGTGATCCCCATGTCCGCCATGCAGTCCGCACCCGCCCAGTCTGCCCCTGTGCAGCCGGCCGCCGCGGACAGTGACAGCGCCGCCCGCCCGGTCCGCACGGCCCCCGCTCCCGGGCCTCTCACCAGGCAGACCGCCGGCACCGCCGCGCAGATGCCTGACCTTCAGGTCCCCGCCGCTGCAGCCGCTGAAGAGACCGCGGACCCGCATCCGGCCGACGAGCGCCGCGAGCCCACCTCCGAGGAGATCCGGGATTTCTGCGCGGACAGCCACCGCTCCCAGCTGCTCTTCGTGATCGAGCAGTACGTGGGCAAGCCGCTCTCCGCCAAGGAGATCCGGACTGTCTACTACATCTCCGAGCAGCTTCACTTCTCCGATGAACTCATCGACTATCTCCTGCAGTACTGTGTGGACAGGGGCAAGAGAGACTTCCGCTACATCGAGAAGGTGGCTGTGCGCTGGGCCGAGGACGGCGTCACCACGCCCCGGCAGGCAGAACGTGTCTCCTCCTCTCTGATGAACACACAGACAGGGCGCAGGACGGCAGTCAGACCCGAGCGCAACAAATTCAATCAATTCCCGCAGCACGAGTATGATTTCGACGAGCTGGAGAGAGACCTGCTGGGAAGCTGAGGACCGGAGACCAGAGACGTGGCATTGAGCAGAGACCAATACGACCATATCATGCGCGGCTACGCGCAGACCCGTGACAGACACCTGCGCCAGCGGCAGCAGCGCAGGGAGGAGGTCTACCTGCGTGTCCCCGCCCTGCGGGAGCTGGACAGCGAGGTGCCGGCCATGGCCGCGGACAGACTCCGCGCCAGACTGACCGGGACCGGCGACGCCCAGGCCCAGGAGGCCGCCCGCCGCAGCGTCGAGGACGCGGCAAGACGGCGCCGGGAGCTCCTTACGGAGAACGGATGGCCGGCGGATTATCTGGACCTCACCTATGACTGCCCTTACTGCCGCGACACAGGCTACGTGAACGGCGAGAAGTGCCGGTGCCTGAAGCGCCGGGAGGTCGAGCTTCTCTATGACCAGTCCCACCTGCAGGCCCAGATGAAGGAGGCCCGCTTCGACAGGCTCTCCGAGCACTATTACGAGGGCGAGGACCTGACCAACTTCCGGAGGGCCCTGCGCAGCTCCCTGCAGTTCGTGCGGACCTTCGGCACAGACGCCGCCTGCCCCGGCCTCCTCTTCTACGGCAGCACCGGCGTGGGCAAATCAAGTCTTTCCGCCTGTATCGCGGGAGAACTGCTTGACAGAGGCTTCAGTGTCCTGTATTTTAGTGCTGCAACTTTGTTTGATCGTTTGTCCGGATACGGCTACGACGCCCGCGAGCGGGACGAGTTCCGTGTATTCACCGGTGATCTTTATACCTGTGACCTTCTGATCATTGATGATCTGGGCACTGAGCTTACGAACCAGTATGTCTCTGCCCAGCTTTTTGCCTGCCTGAGCGAAAGGCTCCTGCGGCGCAAGAGCACCGTCATCTCCACCAACCTGCCGCTGAAGGAGCTGCAGAAGCGCTACTCCGACCGCACCTTCTCCCGCATCCTGGACTCTTATCTCCTGTGCCGCATGACCGGCCGGGACATCCGGGTGCTGCGCAGAAGGGAACGGAGCGCCGCTCCGCCATCCTGAGGAGCAGGCCCCGCGTCGGGCGCGGGACATACCTACACCGTCTGCTGACAGGTCGTTTTTTCCCTGTCTTTATACAGAAGAAACCACGGCAGCTATCAGGGAAAGAGAGGATTTGAATGGAACCCATACGATCGCATGAGAAGAGACAGCTGGAAGGCATCCCCACCGGTGCACTGGGCATCATCCCCGTCACCGGCTGTGAGAAAATGGCCGCTTCCATCGACTATTACCTGACCAACTGGAGGGCGGAGCGCCAGAGCGAACACAAGGACAGCCAGGCCTATGTCGGCTACCAGCGACCCACGTACATTGTAGACTGTGATCTGCCGCGTTTCGGAACCGGTGAAGGCAAGGGCGTGATCCGCCAGTCGGTCCGCGGCATGGATCTCTATCTGCTGGTGGATGTGTGCAATTACAGCGAGACCTACCGGCTCTGCGGCGTGCAGAACCACATGTCTCCCGACGACCATTATCAGAACCTCAAGCGTGTGATCGCCGCCGTCGGCGGCAAGGCCCGGCGCATCACCGTCATCATGCCTTATCTCTATGAGAGCCGTCAGAACCAGCGCACCATGCGCGAGTCTCTGGACTGCGCCATCGCCCTGCAGGAACTGGTCCGCATGGGCGTGGACAACATCGTCTCCTTCGACGCCCATGATCCCCGCGTCATGAACGCCATTCCCCTGAGCGGCTTCGACAACGTACAGCCCGTCTACCAGTTCATGAAGGGACTCCTCCGCAACGTGCCGGATCTGCAGATCGACAGCGATCACATGCTGGTCATCAGCCCCGACGAGGCCGGCATGAAGAGGGCCGTCTATTTTGCCAATATTCTGGGTCTGGACATGGGCATGTTCTATCGCCGCAGAGACTATACCCGCTTCGAGAACGGCGCCTATCCGGTGGTGGCCCACGAGTTCCTGGGCTCCTCCGTGGAGGGCAAGGACATGCTCATCATCGATGACATGCTCTCCTCCGGCAAGGGCGTCATGGAAGTCGCCCGGGGCCTGAAAGAGCGCGGCGCCAAGCGCGTGTTCGTCTGCGCCACCTACGGCCTCTTCACCGGCGGCCTG
>DGGX01000023.1:10919-11600 GCA_002392385.1 Lachnospiraceae bacterium UBA3863 | reverse complement strand
ACAAGGTCCTCACCACCAACCTGATCTACCAGCGCCCCGAGCTCTTCGAGCGCCCCTGGTACATCAGCTGCGATATGAGCAAATATATCGCCTTCATCATCGATACCCTCAACCACGACGCCTCCATCAGCGACCTGCTGGATCCCTCCGGCAGGATCAACCGCCTTCTGGCCCGCTATCGCGAGGCCCAGGCCCGGAAGGAGCCCTTCGTCTTCTGATCGTCCCTGTTTCTTTGGATCCGCAATCAAAAAGGACTGCCGGTGCGGCAGTCCTTTTATTATGCTGTGATCATGGCGCGGGCTGTCACCCGCCGTGCAGGCCCTCATCCGTTGAGAATGCACTCACCCGTTGAGGATGCTCTCGTCCACGCTGTCCATAAATGCCTCCACCTTGTCCCAGTAGGTGTCCGGTTCGCAGCAGACGGACTGGACGTGGGAGGCTCCGGGGATCCACAGAAGGTCCTTCTTGCAGGCAGCCGCCGCATAGAGACGGGGCATCATCTCCGACGGGACAAAATCATCCACCTCTCCGTGAATGAAGAGTGTCGGTGTCTCCGATCGTTTGACGGCCTCAATGGGGGAGGCCTTCTGTAGGTCATAGCCGGCCCGGATCCTCGTGATGGCGCGCACCACCTGGATCATGACCGCGGCAGGCACCGGCTGGTCGCCCAGCCCCTTATAG
>DGGX01000023.1:0-10871 GCA_002392385.1 Lachnospiraceae bacterium UBA3863 | reverse complement strand
CCCTTATAGACCGCCTCGCAGACCTCCATGGCCGAGGTATAGCCGGCATCCTCCACCGCCGCCCGTACCTGGGAGGGGAGCTTCTCGCCGGTGGTCAGCATGACTGTGGCCGCTCCCATGGAGATGCCGTGCAGGATCATGACCGCCTCCGGATCCCGCCGCAGGATCTCGTCGATCCAGCGCAGAATATCGAAGTGATCATCCCAGCCGTAGCCCACGTAATTGCCTTCGCTCCCGCCGTGTCCCCGCAGGTCAGGCAGCAGGACGTTCATCCCGTAGCGGTCGTGATAGACCGAGGCGTACACGCCCATGCTCTCCGAACTGTCCGCATAGCCGTGGACACAGATCGCATAGCGGTGGCAGCCCTCCGCGGCGGGAATGTAGTTGGCGTGCAGCTGCAGCCCGTCGTAGGACCGGATCAGCCAGTCCTCCCTGTCCGGATGCTCATTCATCCACCGGCGTCCCTTTACATAGGGCACGGCCAGCTCCCCCTCATCCGTCCGCGGATCATGGGCCTTGGGTGTCATTGCAAATTTATAAAAGAAATTTCCGGCGCCGATCAGAGCGCCGACGCCGATGCATACGCCCGCTTCCAGTGCCGTCCTGGTCACCTCCCAGACGAGCGATCTTTCCTTGTCCTGCTTCTTCTCTTCTCTGTCGCCCATTCCAATCCTCCCAAAACATGCGCATTCATCATCCCCTGAACAGGTCCCGCCCGCTGACCGGACCGGTACTGTCTTATATTTCAGTATACCATCGCAGGGCCTGTTTGTGTTCAAGAAACTGTGAAAACTCTCTCCCGCAAACTCTTTTACCGGAATTTGCGGTAGAATCCATCCGGGTCCTTTTGGGTCGTATACAATTATATTGTCCCTTCGGAAAGGAGAACCGCCATGACCACCGCTGAACGCATCCGCAGTCTCCGGGAAGACCACGACTATCCCCAGCGTTACGTAGCCTACAAGCTTGGCATCAGCCAGCGCACCTATTCTGATTACGAGAGAGCCAAGATCCGTATCCGCACGGACCATCTGCTGGCCCTCGCCCATCTCTATGAGACCAGTCTGGATGACATCGCCGGACAGTCTGATCTTTCCCCGATTGATATATAATTATCACTTGTGCAAACCTCTTTGTACGGACTACAATGAATTGTAACCCTTCACTATGTGCTCCGGTACAGGCTCCACATTGCCGCTGCACTCCCGCCCGGAGAGGAAACTCATTATGCTGGTACTCAAATTCGTTCTGGGTCTTGTACCCATCCTGTGGCTCATCGTTGCTCTGACCGTCCTGAAAATGCCCGGCTTTAAGGCATGTCCCATCGCCGTTCTTTTTGCCGGCGTCACGGCCGTCCTCTTCAAGGGGCTCCCCCTTGTCTCGGCCGCCACTTCTGTCGTCGAGGGCGTCTGCACAGCCCTGTGGCCCATCATTCTGGTCATTCTCGCAGCGCTCTTCGTCTACGGTCTCTCCCTGGAGACCGGTGCCATGGACAAGATCAAAGCCATGCTGGCCGGCGTCTCCAGAGACCGCCGCGTCCTCCTGCTTCTGATCGGCTGGAGCTTCGGCTGCTTCATGGAAGGCATGGCCGGCTTCGGAACGGCTGTCGCCATTCCCGGCTCCATCCTCGTCGCTCTGGGCTTTGACCCCCTGCGCACATTGCTGGCCCTTCTGGTCGCCAATTCTACGCCCACCGCTTTCGGCAGCGTCGGCGTTCCCCTGACTTCCCTGGAGTCCGCCACCGGCCTGGCTGCCGGCGTGCTCTCCGCCAACACCGCCCTGATCTCCGTGATCCTGATGTTCCTGTCGCCCTTCTTCATGGTCTTCATCGTGGGCGGCGGCTTCAAGGCCTTCAAGGGACTCCTTCCCTTCACCCTGCTCTCCTCCCTGGCCTTCGTGATCCCCAACTTCCTTCTGGCTACCTTCGCGGGCCCCGAGCTGCCGGACATCATCGGCTCCATCTGCTCCCTGGTCCTGTCCGTCCTGGTCGCTCTCCGCATGAAGGACAGAGAGATCCCCGAAGAATACCTGGTGCAGGCTCAGGATACCCCTTCCGACACCACCCTGACCGCAGCCGACGCCGTCCGGGCCTGGAGTCCCTTCATCCTGATCTTCTTCCTGCTCCTGTTTACCTCCAAGCTCTTCCCCTTCATCAACGGCCCTCTCTCCTCCGTCAGCTCCAGCATCCAGCTCTATGTCGGAGAGGACGCGGCCCCTTCCAACTTCACATGGATCAATACGCCCGGCGTCTGGATCATCCTGGCCGGCATCCTGGGCGGCCTCATCCAGGGAGCTTCCCTCCCCAGGATCCTGAGCGTTCTGGTCAGGACCGTCCGCAATAACCTCAAGACCATCCTGACCATCTGCTCCGTCCTCGTGACCGCCAAGCTCATGGTCCACAGCGGCATGACCACCGACGTCGCGGATGTCCTGGTCATCGTTGCCGGCAGATTCTACCCCCTCTTCTCCCCTCTCGTGGGCGTCCTGGGCGGCTTTGTCACCGGCTCCGGCACCAACACCAGCGTCCTCTTCGGCCCCCTGCAGGCTGAGGCCGCTTCCCAGCTCGGCATCGCCCAGGAATGGCTGGGCGCCGCCAACTCCCTCGGCGCCGGCGTCGGCAAGATGATCTCCCCTTCCAACGTTGCCCTCGGCTGCGCAGCCGTCGGCCTCAGCGGCAAGGAGAGCACCGTCATCGGCAGCGTCTTCAAATACTGCCTGCTCTACGCCATCGTCGGCGGCATCATCTGCTTCGCGCTGGCATGACGATAGCCTCATGAATGAATGACCGCCGCTTCGGGGGATGCCCCGTGGCGGCGGTTTTTTATTGTCTGAGAGGTATATGACCCCGTGAACGGATGGAATATTCTGCCCAGGGACCGGGTCACATGGTTCTCCGTTTCTGGATATACAGCCGCGCCGGGAGGAATCCCCCCGGCGCGGCATTTTCTTATTCTCTCACCACCACAGAGATCCCGTTCGGGATGCAGGTGAGGCTTGCGTTCTCTCCCTTGATCTCGCGGGCGAGCTTGTAGGCTGCCTGGAGGTTGGGGGCGTAGGTGAGCTTGAGGCCTTCGATCATGGCCTGCTGCTCGGGCTCCGCGACGAAGATGACGCGGTATTTTCTGGCGATGCGGGCCAGGATCTGGGAGCACCACTGGTCGGGTGCGGTCTTCTCCTGGGGGGTGGCCAGGAATTTCTGGTAGGCGGTCTCGATGTCGGGCTCGTCGGCGATGATATGGTAGAAGAAGTCACCGCCAGTGCCGTCGGTGCAGGAGGCCAGCATGATGATGACGCCGCCGTCCTTGACGGTCGCTTCCGCGGCTGTCATGCCCTTGGGGGACTGGTAGGCGTTCTGGTCGAGGGGCCAGCCGCCGTTGGTGGAGATGACGATGTCCGCCGGCTGGGGCTTCACGCAGACATATTCGGCGATGAAATCACAGCCCTTGCGGTGGGCGGTCTCGTAGTTGCCGGCGAAGGCGGCCACGGTCTTCTTGTTCTCGTCGATGACCACGTTCACGATGTAGGCCAGTTTGGACATCTTCGCGGCGGCGAGCATATCCTCGTGCATGGGGTTGTGGTCCAGGATACCCGTGCGGGCATAGGGGCTGTCGATAAACTTGGAGCAGTGGTTGCCCATGACCGTCACCGCGTCGGCGATGCCGGGCAGGATGCTCTTTCTGCCGCCGGAGAAACCGGCAAAGAAGTGGGGCTCAATGAAGCCCTCCGCCACAAGGAGGGAGGTCTCCATGGCGACCTTGTCCAGGATGCAGTCGGGACCGGAGGGCAGGACGCCCACCTTGACGTTTTTGGACGGGTCGTGGGCGTCGTGCACCACGATATTGTCCTTGAACTCCTCATAGAGCTCGTCGCCCAGTTTGTTCCGGAGCTCGTCGATGCTGGTCGGACGGTGGAAGCCGGTGGCCACCAGCAGGGTGATCCGGATGTCCGGGCTGCCCTCGCGCAGCTCGCGGATCATGTTGGGCAGGATGTCGCGGCTGGGAACCGGACGGGTGTGGTCGCTGATGATGATGACACAGTCCGGCTTGCCCTGGGCCAGCTCACAGAGCCTGGGGCTGTCGATGGGATGCTCCATGGCCTCCCGGACGATCTCGATCCCGCTCCGGTCGCTGGCCAGCTTGTCGACGTTGCTGAGGAGCACCGGTGTGTCGTCCGGCACCTGCAGGTCCTGTGTGGTGTCTTTATAGAAAAACTTGACTGTCTTCATATTCCCTCCATCGGAAAGGACAGAGGGCGGGAAAATGCCGTTAATACGCATCTTCCCGGCCTGCTGGTTCTACACGGCTGTCACAGGCACAAGCTGTCAGGACTGGTAACAGACCTTGCCCGGATTCAGGATCAGATTCGGGTCAAAGACGTTCTTGATGCCGCGCATCAGTTCCATGTTGGTCTCGCCCACGGACTCGGTCAGATACTTGACCTTGCCGCGCCCGATGCCGTGCTCGCCGGAAACCAGACCGCCGCAGTCCGTGGCTTCCTTGTAGAGCTTCTCGAAATAAGTGTCGACGCGGCGGATGAACTCTGCCTTGTCCAGGTCGTTGCTGCACTGATAGATGTGCAGGTTGCCGTCGCCGGCATGGCCGAAGCTCTTGATCTCCAGGCCGCACTCTTCGCCGGTCTTTTTGGCAAAGGTCAGGAAACGGGCGATCTCCTTGATCGGGACGACGACGTCGCACTCGTCGAGGAGTTTGGTCTCTTCCATAATGGCCTCGAGGAAGGCGGATCTGGTCGCCCAGGCATCACGCAGCTTCTGAGGGTTGTCGATGACCATGACGTCCACGGCACCGGCCTCGAGAAGGAGCTCTGCCGCCTTCTCCACGCGGCCCATGATCTCCTCCTCATCCTCGCCGTCGAGGGTGATCAGCAGATAGGCGCCGACCTCCACGCCGTCCACGGTCTTGGGAAAAACTTCCCTGCCCGCATAGCGCTCGGAGGACAGGATGATCTCTCTCTCCATGAACTCGAGGGCCTGGGGATCCATGTTGGCCATCTTGAACTTGGGAACTGTGGAAATGGCTGTCTCCAGATCCGGGAAAGGAACGATCAGGGACAGTGTATTCTTAGGGGCAGGAATCAGCTTCAGGGTGAGCTCCACGATGATGCCCAGGGTGCCTTCGGAACCGATCATCAGGTTGAGCAGGCTGTAACCGGAGCTGGTCTTGGAGACCTTGGCGCCGAAGCTTGTGATCTCGCCGCTGGGAAGCACGACCTTCATGGCCAGGACATAGTCCCTGGTGGTGCCGTATTTGACCGCGCGCATGCCGCCCGCGTTGGTGGAGACATTGCCGCCGACTGTCGCCAGCTTCTCGCCCGGATCCGGGGGATACATCATGCCCTTGGTGAGCGCGTCCTCGGCCAGATCCTTGAGCAGGACGCCGGGCTCGATGGTCACGCTGAAGTTCTCCAGATCGTAGCTCAGAATGTGATTCATCTTGATGGTCTCAATGACCACGCCGCCGTACACAGGAACACATCCGCCGGCCAGGCCGGTAGCCGCGCCGCGGGTAGTCACCGGGATCTTATTCGCCGCGCAGATCTTCACGACCGCCGAGATCTCCTCCGCGCTGGTCGCCTGCAGAACCGCTTCCGGCATATGCTCTCCGTAGATGGGCATCTCATCGCGGCCATAGTCCGGATTCAGGTCCTCTCCATAAACGATATGCCCGGGCGCTGCCGCTTTCAGCTGCTCCAGAATCTCCGGAGTCACCTTATTGTACTCTGCCATAACTTCTCCTTTCTCCTACAACTACGAAAAATAAACGATGACTGAAAACTGCTTATATTATAACAGATGTATAAGCAAGCCAGTGTATTTTTACAATAAATTCATAAAAAGAGTCACAGTTTTTGTCCCATTTATCCAACCCTTCCTGCTCAATCTGAGGCTGTAGCCACTCAGTCTGTGGAAATGAAAGCTGAAGTATGGTAGGGTGAAGATATGCCGGCATCGCCACACATGTGCCCACCTCCATGGCAGCCGTCCATTCTTGAAATAAACTATTAAAATATACCGGCGCAGCCAGTCGGCCAGCCGGGAAAGGTGCCCCATGATCACTATCCTCTGCATCGGAAAGAGCAAAGACAGAGGTCTCAAAGACCTGGAAAAAGAATACCTCAAGCGCCTGCAGGCCTTCGACCGCGCCGAAGTCCTGGAGCTCAAGGACGAGCCCACCCCGCCGGACGACCGCCCCCGCGAGCAGGTCCAGACCAAAGACAGAGAGGCCGCCCGGGCTCTTGAAAAGATCCGCCCGGACGACCTCGTCATCCTCCTCGACCTGCACGGCACCGGATGGTCCAGCGAGGCCTTCTCCGCCCGCCTCGCTTCCTGGCGCCTCCGCGCCCGCCACCTCGTTTTCGTCATCGCCGGCTCCCTCGGCCCCGGCCAGGCCCTCCTCGACCGCGCCGACATCCGCTGGAAGCTCTCCGACCTCACCTTCACCCACCTCATGACCCGCGTCCTCGTCCTCGAGCAGATCTACCGCGCCTTCATGATCGACGCCGGCCGCGCCTACCACAAGTAACGGTTCTCACAGGCTCACACAGGGGCTCACACAGGGGACGGTTCTCTGTGTGAGGCAGGACTTTGTGGGTCAACAAGCTTTTATCTCAGCGTTTCCAACAACCCCGTACATCCTTCCAGCACATCCCGCCAGGTCGCCTCGAAGTCTCCGGTATACCATGGATCTGCCACTTCCTGGCCGGTCCTGCCGGCATAGTCCAGAAGATTCTTCACCTTCCCGTCCGGATCGCCGCCGTAGATCCGCCGCATATCCCACTTGTTCTCCTCATCCATGCCGATGAGCAGGTCATACTTCGCATAGTCCGATCGTGTAGTCAGTCTGGCTCTCTTCCCTTCACAGCTGATTCCGTGCTCCGCCAATTTCTTCCGTGCCGGCGGATAGACCGGGTTTCCCCGGCCTCCCCAGATCTCCTCCGTTGTCGTCGCGGCAGACGCGATCTCAAACCGTCCTTCCAGTCCCGCTTTACGGACGAGGTCCTTCATGACGAACTCAGCCATGGGGGAGCGGCAGATGTTGCCGTGGCAGATGAACAAGATTCTGATCTGTTTCGGCATATCGTGGCCTATCGTGGATTTTCCAGTATTTTTGCGGCTCTCCGGCACGTTCAGTTCCTCCGTCATCGGTGTGTATTTCGGCCTGTCGTGGCTTATCGTGGCCTGTTTTTCCCTTCAAAATGTGTAAAAATCTGTGTAAAACTGCTTCGTTAATGACATTTTACACATCCGCATTTTCATTTGGCATTTGGATGGTGTCTATGGCAGAATTGGCTTTGAAAAAGAAAAACAGGCCTCCGGGAATTTCCCCGGAATTTCCCCGTATTATGCCTCTTTCAGCCTTTTGTATCTGCTCGTCTCCCGTGTCTTCTGAGCCTTGGAAACTTCCTTTTCTGCCTCATCCAGCATCGCCAGTCTGTGTACCTCTTCCTCCGCATCATCGAATTTCAGATGCGTGTAGGTGTTGAGCGTCACGCTGATATCGCTGTGTCCCATGAGGTATTGAAGGACCTTCGGGTTCATTCCGCTCTTGGCCATGTTGGAACAATAGGTGTGCCGGCAGACATGCGGTGTAATCTTGGGTAGCTGTACACGGTAGATCCTGTTGTATTTCTCAACAGCATGCTGGAAATACTTCTCCCAATGCAACGCTACCATGGGCTTGCCATCCTTATCGATACACAGGAACCCTCCGTAACCGTCAATCATCGGTTCAACCTGCATCTTGGGCCGATTCTTCAAGATCCTGCGAAACGCCTCGTAAACCTCTTCTCCCATCGGAATGATGCGTTTTCCCGCATTTGTTTTGGTGGCCTCAATATAGATTCGCTTCCCGACCCTCTGCAGCTGATGGTCAATGTTGATCCGGTGATTCTCCATGTCCAGATCTGAGATCGTAAGCCCTGTGAATTCCGAGATCCGCATTCCAGTCTTGAAGAGGATAAACATCCCGTCATAGTACTTTTTGAAATGCTTGTCATGCTTCACAAAATCCAGGAAAAGCCTCTCTTCCCGCCTGGAAATGGCCTCACGGGTAACAGAATCATTAACGACCACCGTGGCAAGTTGAAAGTCAAAGGGATTCTTTCGAATAAGATCATCTTCCACTGCCATACGGAATGCTGGCCTGACAACACCTCTAATCGTATGAATTGAGGAATAGCTCTTGCCTTCCTCCTGAAGCTTGACAAGCCAAACCTTAGCATCCGAGGGACGTACCTTATCAATCCTACGTTTGCCGAATGGATCTGTACGAAGGAGGTTTACAACCGTCCCATATCCAGCTTGCGTCGTCGGTCTGACTCCTGTTTTCAGGCCAGTATATCTCTCCACGAGCTGCAAAACCGTATAGCCGCCGCCTTGAGGTGCAATTTCGTCGTCAACATCTCTCTGCACCTTCTTCTCAATATCCCGTAACGCACCGTTATCCCGTTTGCCTTCTGGCAGCGGATCTGTCTTTACGAGTCGCCAGCTATACAGGCACTGTGTATCACCATTGCTGTCAACATAGCGATACATGTATTTACCGTCTTTCCTCTGGCTCTCTCCTGTGCGCAGGATTCGATTCTTGTTGTCTCGTCTCTTTACGCTCATTCTCTCTCCTTTCCTTCAGGAGGAGAGCCCCGCTTGATGTAATTGCCATATAGAGATGGAACAGTGTCCAATATGAGCATTATACCATAAGCAGGGCATATTGCAGTCGGAAACATCCCTCATCCAGCGGCTTGTCCTACTGCATCTCCTCTACTGATCGACTAACATCAGATCACTGTAAGCTCTTCGTTGAAATACTTCTGGAACAGCTCGCGCTTGATCATTGCCCGGTTGCCTCTCCAGAGGATGAAGTTCTCATCTCGATGCTCCTTGCAAAGGCGGCGCATGCACTTGTAGCTAATGCCGAAGTAGGCGGATGCCTCTTTGAGTGACAATGTCTGCTTCTCCCACCAGGGAAGAGTTTTATTTTCCATAGCTTCCACTGCGATCCCTCCCTTCCTGATATACGGGAACTGTCCCGGAAGGTTTCCCTCCTACTAGTAAGGGAAAAAGCGCAACCCCCAGGCCATCGTCGACGGCCAGGGGGTATGAATAAATCCACTCAGTCCGGGCGTTCATCCTGCATGGGCGAATAGTTCCAGTAATGCCTGGACATTTTTGCCAGATCCTTCGAACTATAAAGGGACATTGTCCAGAAGATCTTTCTGTTCAGCGTCCAAGGATGGATAATTGATCAAGCCTCCTGTCGTTGTCTGCCCCATCTTCTACATCCTCCGTGTTCTTAAAAAGACTCTCCAGATACGGCAGCAGAATCTTTTCTTCTATTGCTTTAGGAGCAAAAGTATATAGAAAGGACAGCGTCTGTTCTTCCTTTAGAAAATCAGTATGAGACAAATCAGAAAAATACTCACTAAGCTCATCTATGCTCTCATCTATTTGACGGAAGTAATAATCCGCAAAAAAATACTCTTGAAATGAATCCAGTAAAAAAGAATATGTGCAGTCCTGTTCCTCCATCACTCCGGCCGTCTGAACCACATCTTCAACAAAGTTATAGACATTCATTATAGAAGGGTCCTGCTTTGTAACTGATTTTAACTGTGTGAAGATAATCTCCAACCGGCTGAGCGAGAACTCCCTCTCTCCTTTGAATAATGTAACTGCGCAGAGCTCTCGAAACACCTCCATGAAATCTTTAATGGTTCGGGCACTTTTATACACATGCTCAAACGGTATCCCTGTAGTTCTGGTTCTGGCCAACAGGAGCGATTCGAAAACTCCCCTTATGATATCCGCGCTTCGTTCTCTGAGTGTTGATATATCATGCTGCAAATAGTCATCGATCAATACTGACAGGAACTGGGGATTTCCGGTCAGTGAGCCTGGTGCCAGATCATAATACCGTTCTTCAAACTCCCTCCGCATTTCCGCGTCAGGTACCATAGCCTCCAAAAAGTCTTGGCTGATGCTTCTGTCGACTCTCTTCATCTCCCATTCTTCGAGTTCAAAAAGCTGTACCACAGACTCATAGTTTCTGGTAGTGATGTTTTCTCTGTTACTGCTTCAATTTTTGTGTTCTGCGTGTTAGACTTCATTTGAAATACCTCTCTGTTTAATAAGATTTTTACCAACCGCCAAGTCAGTAAATCTTATTCTACTCTGAGGTATTTTTTCTCTTCAACGTCCACCACGCTTTAAACTATACAGGAAGCTCCTTAGAAGTGGTGTTTTCCTTTGATGAGTTTATTATATGAAGTCCGGACTGTGATTTTTATAGCCGCTTTCCTATAAAATGAAAAAAGCGGGAGCGTTCACTCCCGCCTTGTATTCCACTCTTCAGTAGATCCTGCCATCCGGAACAACATGTTCCTGGTGCTCTGTTGTATCAAAGACATATCTCCACATCGTGAGGTTTTCCGTTTTTATGTAGTCCCGGAATTCTTTATTCTTCATATCCATGTCGGTTTAAAAAAAGGTCTGCCGTAGAGCATAATGATATGGCACTCTCAGCAGACCCTCATTTATTATTCTAAATCATTCTGTTGGATGTGTTCGTATCTCCAGCAGATGCTGTACTTTCTGATATTCTTCCTCTGCCAGCTCCTCCCTGGCCATCTGATGTAGTATTCAGCTCAGCTTCAGGATTCAAGGTTCACGGGTTCGTATTTCTCCTAAGCTGCCCAAAATTCAGTTTTAAAGTCGTTTTTCGTAATTATTTTTTGTATTTAGGCTTTAAATATTGATTTCTCAATGGGTTCATGCTATCATGGGCATTGAATAAAACTAGCCCGAGGAGGTGGCTATCATGTTATGCCAGATTTCATTCAGCAACTTCCGCTCCTAT
>DGGX01000151.1 GCA_002392385.1 Lachnospiraceae bacterium UBA3863 | reverse complement strand
CAGCGAGAACAGCCTGAAGGCCTATATGTGGTATGAGGGGCACACCTTCGAGAGCCGCCTCTTCACCTTCAATATCCTGGACCGTGTCGGCGGCGGCGATGCCTTCGCCAGCGGCCTGATCTACGCCATGATGCACGGCTACCGCGCCATGGACATGGTCAACTTCGCGGTCGCCAGCAGCGTGCTCAAGCACACCATCCACGGCGACGCCAACATCACGGACGATGTGGAGAGCATCCGCAGCCTGATGAACATGAATTACGACATCAAGAGATAACTGACCTCACACAGGGGACGGTTCTCTGTGTGAATGAGGTGAAAAATACCCCTTAAGGTCAGATAATTACTGGCTCACACAGAGAACCGTCCCCTGTGTGAGATGGAGGTCGTGATGCAGGATAAGATCGGAGCTGTAAGAGAGAATATTGCCCGCGTCATGGTCGGCAGGGAGGAGGTGACGGACCTCCTCCTTGCGGCGTTTCTTGCGGGCGGACATGTGCTGCTGGAGGATATGCCCGGCACGGGCAAGACGGTGCTGGCCCGTTCCATGGCGCGGTCCATGGACGTGCGCTTCGGGCGGATCCAGTTCACGCCGGACCTGCTGCCCGGGGATGTGACGGGCATCCACTATTATCACCAGCAGAGGGGAGAGTTTGTCTTCCGGGAGGGGCCCGTCTTCGCGAACATCCTGCTGGCGGACGAGATCAACCGCGCAACGCCACGCACGCAGTCGGCCCTCCTCGAGTGTATGGCGGAGGGGCAGGTGACGGTGGACGGCGAGACCCGGGAGCTGGCGGAACCCTTTATGGTCATCGCGACGCAGAACCCGGTGGAGACCTACGGCTGTTTCCCGCTGCCGGAGGCCCAGCTGGACAGGTTCCTGATGAAACTGTCCATGGGCAGTCTCACGCAGGCCCAGGAGCGGTCCATGGTGGACCGTTTCATCGACGCGGAGCCTCTCGCTTCGCTGGGCCCTGTCGTGACACAGGAGGAGACCCGGGCCCTGCGGGCAGAATGCCGGGAGGTCTATGTGCATGCGGATCTCCGCGGTTATCTCGTGCAGATCGTGCAGGAGACGAGAAGCGCGACGGCGGCCGGCGTGAGTCCCCGCGGAACCCTGGCGCTCCTGCGGGCGGCGCAGGGATACGCCATGGTCAAAGGCCGGGATTTCGTGGTCCCGGAGGACATCAAGGCTGTCGCGGTGCCGGTCCTGGCCCACAGGTGGATCGGCGGCGAAGGCGGTGAGCGGGAGGCTGTCCTGGGTATCCGTCAGATCCTGCAGACGGTCCCGGTCCCGACCGAGAACTGGAGCCGGTCATGATGCTTGTCTTTGTGGTCCTTGCCGGGGCTGTTTTTCTCCTGTTCCGGGGGACATATGCCCGCCGGTGGGCGCGCGGGGCCCGGGCGCGGATCTCCGTGGAGGAGCCCTATGTCTACGCGGGAGAGCAGGCACATCTCACCGAGACCGTGGCCAACCAGGGCCGGATCCCGGTCCCGGAGCTGGAGGTGCGCTTCCGGATCCCCCGGGGACCGATCTTCCAGGACGCGGAGAACGTGATCATCAGCGATCACGTGTACAAGAGGGATGTCTTTGCCCTGCGGCCGCAGGAGCAGGTGACCCGCCGCTATACCCTCCAGTGCCCGGAGCGGGGCATCTACCCGGTCAGCGACCTGACCCTCCGCGCCAGATCCCTCTACCACAAAAGGGAATATGAGCTGGCCGGGGAGACCGACGCATGCGTCACCGTCTACGCCGGCTGGATCGATGTCTCCGGCATCCTGGCCCACTGCGACGCCATCCTGGGGAGCCTGGAGAGCAGACGGAGGACGATCGAAGACCCCTACGCCTGGGCGGGGATCCGCGCCTACACGCCGCAGGATCCCATGCGGTCCGTGAACTGGAAAGCCAGCGCGCGCACGGGCGAGCTGATGGTCAACACCTATGCCTCCGTGCAGGCCTCCCGCTTCTGCATCTATCTGGATACGTCGGACGACCATATCCTGAAGCAGGAGCAGCTGGTGGAGACCGGCATCCGGGCGGCCGCCTCTCTCTGCCGCCATCTGATCCGCCGCGGAGAGGAGACCGGGCTGTCTGTCTACCGGCCGGAGATGCACATTTCCCCCGCCCGGGGCACAATGCAGCTGACCCGCATCGAGCAGGCCCTGACGGAGGATCTGACCGGCGTCCGAAGACAGCGGGCCGGCATGGCACCGGCGGAGAAAGCCTCCGCGGAGTCCGCGGGCTATGCCAGGTGGGCTTTTGACAGCAGCCGGAAAAACCCGGACTACATCAGTGTCTATATCTCCAAGGAGGAAGACAGTCTGCGGCAGCTGCAGCAGCTGCTGCGCGGCGCATCCGGCACCGCGGCGGCAGGCATGCCTTCGATCCTGGTGCAGCCGGTCATGGAAGAAGGTACCTCCAGGCTTCACACCCAGATATACGTATGAAGACCACAAGCGCGCGAAAACTCAGAATTCTCGAGGTCCTGCACCCGGTCATGCTGATCATGCTGGCCGGGCCGGTACTTTATACCTTCTTTGAACTGCGGGTCGACGCCCTGGTCCTCCCGCTCTGCCTGTCCGGCCTGTGCCTGCTGCCCCTGTCCGCAGCCGTCCGCACCGCGGCGGACAGGATCTCCTCCATGTGGCTTTTTCTCCTGCTCAGCGGAGCCTTTCTGGCCGCCACCCTCTATGCGGTGCCGCCGCTGGCAGGCAGGGCATTTGCCCGCGCCCTGCAGGGAACGGCCTTCTCCGGGCCGGAACCGGCGGCAGGGAGCGCGGCGGTCCCCACAGCGCTTCTGCAGGCGGAGATCCTTCTCGGCGGCATCTGGCTGATCTTCAGCGCCCTGCGCCTCCGCCTGCGGGAAAACCGGCGGGCCAGGGCCCTTCTGGAGAATGACACCTCCTGGCAGGACCGGCCCCTCCTCGCCGAAAAACCTGCCGCCCTCTGCCTTCTGGTCTATTTCTTCGCGTACGCGGCCGGCCTCTTCACGGCCTGCCCCGTCCTGTGCGACATCGCCCTGACAGCCGGTACCGCCTATCTTCTGATCTGCCTCTATGACCACGCCGTCCGCGTGACGGACGCCTATCTGGAGGAAACGCAGCGCCTCGCCAACGTGCCGCAGAACAAGCTGCGCGGTATCCGGGGCAGAATGCTGGCCCTCCTCATGGTCCTGGTCTGCGTGACCTTCCTGCCGGCCTGGCTGTCCCGCAGCGACAGACAGTATCACGACATCCGCAAATGGGACTGGGAGACCGAACCGGTGGAGATGGCGCAGGAAGTACCGCCGGGCCCAAACGGCGGCGCGGAGGACCTGGAGGCGATGCTGGGAGACCATGAGCCCCTCTGGGAGCCGCCGGCCTGGCTGCTGGCCCTGGGAAAGTACCTGTCCATAGCCCTCATGACGGCCGTCCTGGCGGGCGTCGCCCTGAGCATCTGGCGGGAGATCATGAACGTGGCGGGAGACTTCTCCGACAGACCGGAGGAAAACGGCGACATATCCCGCCGCCTTCGCAGCGATGAAGAGACGGCCGAACAGATCCCCGTCGCCGGACTCCGCCTCCTCCTCCGCGGACGCCCCCGCACAGAGAAGGAACAGATCCGCCAGACCTACCGCAGGACCATCCGCCGCTACAGAAAAGACCTGCCGGCACGCGCCGAGACCCCCTCCGAGATCGAGAGCGCCGCAGCGCTTCCCCAGGGATTCGACATGCAGGGCCTGCATGACCAGTACGAGAAGGCAAGGTACGGGCGGTGACGCAAGGGCTCTCACAGGGGACGGTTCTGTGTGTGAGCTGGCTCACACAGGGGACGGTTCTCTGTGCGGGCCCTGCCATTTCATAAAAAGCCACGCAGCAGACGCTCGAACCACGGATCACTTCGCAGTGATGCACTAGGACCCGCCCACTGTGTCTGACGGGCAATGATCACAACTCGGCGTCCGTTCCGATGAACGGTCGCCTCAGACATGTGATCAATGAGCGGCGCGGACTGAACCCGCACCGCTCAGCCCGTCAGACGCATTGGGCGGGTCAAGTGCATCAAGCTGCTCATTCAAAGTGGTTCTCACGTCCGCTGCGTGCCCCTTTATGTATGGCACACCGGGCAGAGAATCGTGTCCCGCCTCTGCCGGGTGATGAACCGCTCTCTGTATGCGGTCGCCGTCACACAGGGGACGGTTCCCTGTGCGGGGTCAACACTGTATGCATGAACGGACATCCCATATCCTCGAGAGATACTTTTGAACGAGCGGTATGATACACAAGACCTGTGCAGAGCATATGCCGGGTCACCCCCGCAGTTTCGGACCGCGGGGGTGTTGATCTCCGTGTCTGAGGTCCCCGGCCATAGGGGCGGGGGCCGAGTTGGGATCATTGCCCGGCAGATGCTCTGCACAGGTCCATGTGTATCACCGCGAAGTGATTCGTATCTCTCGCGGATATGGGATGGCTGTTCATTTACAACAGTGTGTCACACATCTCACACACAGAACCGTCCCCTGTGAGAGCCCCTGTGAGAGCCCCCTGTGAGAGCCTACTGCGTGAACAGGCGGCGGATGCAGGACAGGGCGGTGTCGGTGCGGTGGCTGTTGCGGATGATGGCGAGGTAGACAGGCTGTGTCCAGCCCTCCGTGGCGGCGAGGGCAGTGGAGGACAGATCGACGGCGACGATCATGTCTTCCGTGACGGCCTGGTAGGGGATGGAGTCGTCGAGAAGGGTCTCCGTGCGATTGTCGGAGAGAATGACGGTGGCGGATACGAGGGATGAGGAGATTTCGGGATCGTCGTCAAACAGGTCATCGAGAGGCAGCAGGAAGTTCTCCTCCGCGAAGGCATCCAGTCCCTGGCTGTCCATGAGCACGAGGTCGAGCTTCTCCGCGTCGATGGAGCCCAGGATCTTCATGCGGGAAGCATAGACCAGCTGGTGGAGATCACCTTCCGCGTCTTCCACCAGATACAGGCCGTCCACGATCTCGGCTGCGCCGTCCGGATCCAGCATCGCGCGTCCTTCCTCCGTGAGGGGCACGTTGACGGCGCAGAGATAGAAGGACGGATCCCGGTGTGTGGCGATCCGCACGATCACATAGATCACGATATAGAGAAAAAGTGCCGCCGCAAAAAGCGGCAGCTTATAATAATCCCAGATATAGCGAAGCTTCTGCGGCAGGGTCATACCTGCCATGACGGGAGCTTTTTTCATTGCTTACAGGCCCTCCACGGAAGAATCGGACTGATCGGAAGAATCGGAAGGATCGGACGGATCAGCGGACATATGGGACTGTTCGGACGGACCAGCAGGCAATTCATTATTTTCCGGGAGTTCCCATTCAGACGGGATCATCTCCCCGGCGGTGCCGGATTCCGTCATCGCCCGTTCCTCCAGCTGCCGGAAGATCCCGTTCATCAGCCAGGCGCTGATCAGCGCGCAGAGGCCCTCGCCGAGGAACATCAGGGGCGTGTAGACGAAGATGACCAGGTATCCCATGACGAAATGGACTGCCGCCACGAGCACTGTCACGATGAGAAAGTGGAAGCCGGTGATGATCGCGTTGCGCATCAGGGCCTGCGTCGTGTTCTCAAAGCGGGCGAGGAGAGGGAACACATAGAGGAGTTCCACCAGGTAGAAGGCGGCGAGGACCACAAGAATGGCAGTCAGGATCGTCCAGAAGGCGCCTGCGCTCCCGGTGCGCAGGTGCAGGAGGATGTAGGCGTCCAGTCCCAGAAAAGCGCCGAAGGCGGCGAGGATGAGCCAGACGACGGTCGCCTGGCGGAAATTGTCGCGGAAGGCGCGGAAGAAGGAGCGGGTGATGCCGGCCTCCTCATCGCGGACCACTTTCTGCATGACGCTGTAGAGGGCAGTGGTGGATGCGCCGATCGTCACGAGCGGGATGCTGCAGAGGAACCAGAGCGCGTTCAGGTACATGGCATAGCCGATGCGTGTGAGAAATCGCATGGCCGGACTGTCGGGATTCAGCAGAGAGCGCATATGGCGGGCAGCCTCCTGTCTGCCTGAAGGCACGCGGCGCCGTCAGCCGGGCCTGCGTGTGGAATCCCGCAGGACCAGGTCCGTGGCGACGTGCACGGTCACATGATAGAAATCCGGCTGCCGGATCCGCTGATACAGCATTCCGACAGCGTACTGTCCCATTGTCTGGCTGTGGATATGGACGGAAGAGAGCGTCGGCGAGACGATTCGCGCCTCCGCGGAGTCATCGAAGCCCAACACCATGACATCCTCCGGGAACCGGATAAAATCCCTGCAGGATGTCATCAGATCGATGGCAATGAAATCATTCGCACAGATAAATACTTCCGGAAGCTCCGGCATGCTGCGGACCAGGGAACGCAGCTGGGCAATATAGCGATCCTGATTCGAGCGGGACACATGTTCCAGATCATCGAGAATGCAGAGCTCTCTGCGGAAAGGAAGCCCGTAAAACTCCAGACAGCGGCGATAGCAGAGGTAACGCTCGTTGAAGGAGCGGCAGTGCAGATACGGACCTACGAATCCGATCCTGGAGATCCCCTGCTCCTTCAGACCCAATATAAAAGAGCGGATACTCTTTTCGTTGTCCATAAGCAGGATATCCACATCCGGCTCATCACCGTTCAGGAAAAGGGGAGCATCCACAAACAGCAGGGGCAGGTCGAGAGAGGCCAGCATACGGCAGTACGCCTCGTCCAGAAGCTCCGCACAGATCATTCCCCGGATCTTTGATACGTCAACACCGGCGGGGAGACGGCACAGCGCAAGATCCTGCGGCATTACGAAATGGATCGATACAGTGAAGTGCAGCACGTCGAACTCGTGGCAGATCTTATCCATCATGACGGAGCCGAAATGGGCGTTGTCAAGTTTCATGGTGGTCAGGAACGCGATCTCACCCTTTAAACCGCCGGAGAGTTCCGGGAACGTGTTCAGGTGTTCTGCAAGGGCATCAGAATTAAAATAGGAAAACTGCTTATAGCCCATCTCGGCTGCTTTCTGGAGTACGAGCCGCCGTGTGCTTTCCGCAATGACCCCTGTATTATTGATCGCTTTTGAAACAGTATTTCTCGAAAGCCCCAGTTCGTCTGCAATATCCTGGATCGTCACCCTTGCCGCCATCTCATCCTCCGTATTTCTACCTAATTAGTATAAGAACAATACTAGAGGAAATACGCAGGACTGTCAAACATCGGGAAACAGGTTATGCCTGTGCAAAAAAAATCGCGCAATCATTTTATCAGAAAAGAAGAAACCGAAGAAACTCTACATTTGCACAAATTCCTGAAGTTGAAATTGTGCATTTGTAATAATAATGATGCAAATGCACAAATAGTCATTGCAATATGAGTTGTGCAAATGTAAAATCTATGTCAAAGAGTGGGTTTATCGATGAACGGCCGCATCCGATGGACTCCTCACACAAACGGTACCTAGTGCAATAAGGAGAAAGAGGGGAATGCGAAAGACACTATTATATGTCAGGCAGCACTGGCAGCTGTATCTGATCTTCCTGATGCCTGCGCTGCTGCTGACACTCATCTTCCGGTATATTCCTATGGGCGGTATCCTGATCGCTTTCCAGGATTACAACCCGATCAGGGGCATACTCGGAAGCAGATGGGTCGGTTTCAAGTATTTTCAGAGGTTCCTTTCGTCGCCTGACTTCCTGAAGTATCTGGCGAATACGCTGAAGCTCAGTGTTTTCGGTCTGTTATGGGGATTCCCCGTACCGGTCCTGCTGGCGCTTCTTCTGAACCGGATCCAGAGTCAGGGAATCAAGCAGAAGATCCAGACAGTCCTGTATCTGCCTAACTTCATCTCCGTTATCGTTCTCTGCGGTCTCGTCCGTATCCTGCTGTCCGTCACCGGACCGCTGAACCATCTGATGGGGACGCAGATCAACTTCATGACGATACCCGGGGCCTTCCGGACGATCTACATCATGTCCGGTATCTGGCAGGGCGCAGGCTGGGCTTCCATCATGTACACGGCAGCGCTGTCCGGCGCCAGCCAGGAACTGCGGGAAGCGGCGATCATGGACGGCGCCAACATCCTGCAGCAGATCAAGGTCGTCGAGTGGCCCGCGATCAAGGACATGGTGGTCATCCAGTTCATTCTGCAGGCCGGTAATATCATGAGCATCGGTTTTGAAAAGGCCTATGCCCTGCAGACTGATCTGAACCTGGCTTCTTCTGAGATCATCGCCACCTACGTGTACAAAAAGGGCCTTCTGGACGGAGATTACAGCTTCTCCACGGCAGTCGGCCTGTTCAACACAGTCATCAACGTCATCCTTCTGATCTCGGTGAACAAGATCGTTGAGAAGATGAATGACGGCAAGGGTCTGTAAGCGGAGGGGGACATCATGAGAACAGTAAAATTTTCAAAAATGTCGGCTTCCGACAAGATCCTGCTCATCGTGGGCTATATCCTGCTCGGCCTGTTTGTCGTCGCCATCATCGTCCCGATCGTCTACATCATCATCGCTTCCTTCATGGACCCGATCACGCTGCAGAATACGGGTATCAGCTTTGACCTCGAAAAGTGGACGACGACCGCTTACGAGCGCGTTCTGTCCAACTCCCAGATCTGGGTCGGTTTCCGTAACGCGATCCTGTATTCCGTCGTTTTCACGGTAGTTTCCGTGGGCATCACGCTCCTGGCGGCCTATCCCATGTCCAGGACGGATTTCAAGGGAAGAGGCCTCTTCAATACGATCTTCATGATCACCATGTTCTTCGGCGGCGGCCTGATCCC
>DGGX01000021.1 GCA_002392385.1 Lachnospiraceae bacterium UBA3863 | reverse complement strand
TGGCCACTGGGCGGCGCAAAATGCAGTATGTGACAGATACAGTAAAAAACCATCTTCAGCATACGAAAAGAAGGGAAAAAGCGGAAGAATTCGAAACTATTTAACCCCTTTTGTATCTTTTGTATTCGTAAACCCGGGGGAAAGCATTATTATAAGAGACCCTGAAAATGAGCAGGGACGCCCTGTGTTATGGATCTGGAGGATTGTGCTATAATGAAACCAATGTAGCTGGAATGGTCCATTATCTGGAAACTGGAGTAATACACTTTTTTCACTAGTTTTGGGGGGAGAGAGACATGAGCGATCACGAAGAGAAAAACATCAACGGTTTAAGTACAGACGAGTTCCTTGAAAGGGTTGAAAAAGCCGCGAGAGAAGGAGCCAGACAAGGTAGTAAAGGAGCGGGGAGAGGCTTTAACCTTGTTGGCTTTCTTTTTATGTTGGCTTTACTTGCCGGAATAGTTTATATCGGATATCGGATCCATAATTTTACTGACAGTACCAGAGACCTGTTCACACGCGACACTTCAGTCGAGGAACATGACCTTGTCATAGAAGACAGTGGCATTTTGGGATATACCGCAGTAGATTTCCAGGAAGCGATTCTGGGCGATTCATCTCAGCAGAAAAAGCTGCAAGTGTTTGAGATCGAACTGTCAGACACAGCAGAACTCAAGGACACAGGTTTTGCGAACTGGAAGGCTCTATCCAAAACTCAGCTGATCACCTATCACGGAATTGCCACTTATACAGTAGATCTCAGTCAGCTGTCAGAAGATGACATCACTCTTGACGAAGAGAACATGATAGTACGGATCAAGATTCCTCACGCTGTTAGAGAAACCATCAATATCCCGGAAGACAAAATCGAATTTGGCGATGTCAGCAAAGGATTATTGGCTATCGGTGATATGAAGATGAAGCCAGAGGACACCGCTAAGATCCAAAAAGAAGCCAGGGAAAAAATGGGAAAAAGGCTGGATGAGCAGAAAATAGACGAAGAGGCTGACCGTTTTGCCAAAATGTCAGTCTGGGAGATCTATCAGCCGATCATCAATAAAGTGACAACAGGGTATTCTCTGGAGGTCGTGATGGAGAGTGATAGTAAGTAAGCATGTAAGAAGATCGGCTCATTTGAGGTCGGCAATTCCGTACCCACACTGGATTATGACCTCAATGCGAGATATATCATACATAGCGTTGTTCCCAGATGGATCGACGGAAATAACGGGGAGTATGGAGGCATTTTTAGCCGTAAGAAAGTTTAAACAGGGGAACTGATCGACCAGATCTGGAGTTAAACCTGGTAAGCGGGAGGGCAATTTCTATGCGCCAATCCAACATCACGAATGATACGACGTCGATCCCAGAGAGCGGGTCCTGTGGGACGAGAGGCAGGGAGACCCGTCTGCACGCGATCCGCGGCTGTATTTTTGGCGGGGCTGTCGGCGACGCCTTGGGCTATCCGGTGGAGTTCATGAGGGAGGCAGAGGTCTTCTCCGAGTATGGTTCTCAGGGGATCACGGCCTATGAACTGGATCCGAAGACCGGGACAGCCCTTATTTCCGACGATACGCAGATGACCCTTTTCACAGCCAACGGGCTGCTGGTCGGGGACACGCGCGGCGCCATGCGGGGCATTCAAGGCCTGCCCCGTGGCTATGTGGCCAGGGCCTATCTGGACTGGCTTATGACGCAGGAGTCCTCCCTGCGGGAAGTGAACCGGCATGAGAGATATACGGAGGAGGGCGGCTGCTCCTGGCTCCTGGATGTGCCGGAGCTCTATGCGAGGCGGGCGCCGGGCAATACCTGCCTGTCGGCCCTGCGGCAGCTGAGCAAGGGCGGTCCTGTCGACGACTATGTGGCAGCCCGATGTAATAACAGCAAGGGCTGCGGCGGGATCATGCGGGTCGCTCCGATCGCGGTCAATTACCGGATGGAGATCGAGCAGCTGGACATGGAAGGCGCCCAGCTGGCGGCCATCACCCACGGCCATTCCCTCGGCTATATGCCGGCCGCGGTCCTGGTCCACATCCTCAACCGGATCGTTTTCCCCCCCGAAGGCGGGGAAATGACCCTGAAGGAGATCATCCTGGAGGCGCGGGATACGGCGCAGGCGATCTTTGCCGGGGATCCGCACCTTCCGGCGCTGTCCGCCATCATCGACCGCGCCGTGACGCTTGCGGAGTCCGGCCAGGGAACGGACCTGGACAACATCCACCGGCTCGGCGAGGGCTGGGTCGCGGAGGAGACCCTGGGCATCTCCCTCTACTGCGCGCTGAAGTATCAGGATGATTTTTCCGCTGCCCTGATCGCCTCTGTCAACCACCGCGGCGACAGCGACTCCACCGGTGCCGTGACAGGCAATATTGTCGGCGCCCTGGTCGGCTACCAGGCCATTGAGGACAAGTGGAAGCAGGACCTGGAGCTGTCGGATCTGATCCTGGAGGTGGCGGACGACCTCTGCCGCGGCTGCCCCAGGTCGGAGTACAGCTCTTACCGGGATCCGGACTGGGAGGCGAAGTATATAGAGATGCATCGGCCGGAGCGGGAGGCTCGAGGAGAGGAGATTTAAAACATGAAAACAGCCATTATCTATTATTCCGCACACCACGGCAACACGAAGAAACTGCTGGATGCCATTGCGGCAGCGGATCCGGAGGTGGTGCTCATCGACGCCACGAAGGGAGCGGAGGACCTCTCCGCTTATGACAGGATCGGCCTTGCATCCGGTATCTATTTCAGTAACTACGCCAAGCAGGTCCTGTCCTACGCGGAAGCGCAGCTTCCGGAGGGGAAACCCGTGTTTTTTATCTATACCCACGGAGCGCCCGGGGGCGATTTCCTGAAAGGCATCCGCGCGGTTACGTCCGGGAAGCGCTGCCCGGAACTGGGCGAGTATCGCTGCCAGGGATATGACACCTTCGGACCTTTCAAGCTGGTCGGCGGCATTGCCAAGGGCCATCCCACCCAGGCAGAGATCGACGGCGCGGTGGCGTTCTATCGGAGACTGGGGTGAGAAGGATGCCGGCATGTTTCAGAACGAGGAACTCTTGACCCTCACAGATAATAAGTTTAAAATGAAGTGGACTTCAAATTGAACTAAACAGAGGTGCAATTATGCAGTATATCCATCGTTCACTGGAAAGAAAGTTTCTGAAAATGAGCAGTGCTTTCAAAGCAGTCATGGTGACCGGAGCAAGGCAGGTCGGCAAGTCTACTATGCTGAAATATCTGGCACAGGATTCTGAACGTACCTATGTTTCTCTAGATGATGCGGACATCAGGGAATTGGCGGAAAGTGATCCGAAACTCTTCTTTCAAATGTATCAGCCTCCTATCCTTATAGATGAAGTGCAGAAAGCGCCGGCGCTTTTTGAACAGATCAAAATCCTTTGTGATGAGAGTGATGAACGGGGAAGGTTCTGGCTGACCGGGTCCCAGAGCAGGAAACTCCTGAAGCAGGCTGGAGATTCCATGGCGGGGCGGATCGGTATCCTTAAACTATTCAGTCTATCGGCGAAAGAGCTAGAGGGAAGACCGGAGGATATACCCGAGGACTATACCATTTCATCGCTGCTCTCAAGAAGTCGTGACCTCCCAGAGAACAATATTCAGGAGGTTTATATGCGCATCTGGGAAGGCGGCATGCCGGATATGATATCGATGGATGCGGAGCTTCGCCGTGAATACTGGAATTCCTATATCGAGTCCTATCTTATGAGGGACGCTGTGGATGACAACGGCATTCAGGATACAGAAGGATTCCGAAAACTGTTAAGGGCCTGTGCCGCATTTACTGGAGAACTGGTCAACTATAACGATCTGGGAAATGCCGCAGGCGTTTCTGGTGCAACAGCAAAAGAATGGGTCAAGATTCTTCAGACGATGGGGATCATCTTCCTGTTGGAACCCTATTTTAACAACGAACTAAAGCGCATGATCAAGACTCCAAAACTGTATTTCTGCGACACTGGGCTGTGTGCGTTCCTGTCTTCCTGGACCAGCCGTGATGTACTAATGAATGGAGCGGCATCCGGCCATTTTCTTGAGAACTATGTCGTATCAGAGATGCTCCGCAACTCATTTTACGGAGAAAAGAAAATAGGTCTGAATTTTTACCGGGACACAAATCAAAAAGAGATTGACCTGGTTATGGAAATAGACGGGCAGCTTCATCCCTTTGAGATCAAACGTTCGGCATCGCCGGATAAGAAGGTCATTAAGACATTCTCCTTGCTCGAAAAAGGCGATAAGGATATCGGAGCAGGCGGCATCATCTGTATGGCCGCGAAACCGTTCCCGATTGATTCGGAGAACAGCATGATTCCGGTCAATTTGCTCTAAGTGTTAAGAAAGTTGGATCAACATCACACTGAAAGGGTGAAAAGGGGTGACATATGAAGACACAAGGAACGATAGCTGAGCTTGTGATCCAGGTACTTCCGGACAATTTCACCGTATGCAAAGTGACCGACTACGCCGGCATCGACATCGACCAGCCTTTTGTCTTCACCGGCAGGACGGATGAGGAGAAGTCGCTGGTGTGCCCGACACGCCTCGTTCCGGCGGAGACCGTCAGCCGCGAGGACGGATGGCGGGCATTCCGGATCGTCGGTGTGCTGGACTTCGCCCTGGTGGGCATTCTGGCGCGCATCGCGGGCCTGCTGGCGGCGGAGGGGATCGCGATCTATGCCGTATCGACCTACAATACCGACTATGTGCTGACCAAGGGGGAGGTTTTTGACAAGGCGATAGAGGTGTTGGAGGCGGCAGGGTTTGCGGTCGCGGAGGACGAGAGATAAGCCTGGGCTTTTTTTGACCCGGGAGAGTGGGGAGAGGATCTGTTATGAAGACCAAAGATATCACATTTATGGCTGCCGGCATCGCCTTGTTCGTGGCTCTGTCCATGTGCCTGCGGGTGCCTGTGTTCGAGAATTATTACCTGTGCCTGGGATATATCGTGATGACGGTCTATATCTGGTGCTTCCGCTGGTATGAGGGGGCGGTCGTAGGCTTCTTCGGCGTCATCCTGTATTGCCTGGTCGGCGGCCTGGGCTTCAACGGCATGCCGGGCTGGGCCGTCGGTAACATCGCCATCGGCCTCATCCTGGGAGCGGCCCTCAAGCATGTGCAGAAGATCCGGAACAAGACCGTCCAGGTCCTCCTCATGGCCCTGGCGGCGGTCGTGGCGACTTTTGTCGGGATCGAGATCATCAAGTCCCTGATCGACAGCGTCGTGGTCAGCCAGCCTTTTGCGGTCCGTATGGCCAAGAATATGACCTCCTTCATCGCGGATGTGTTCGTGATCGTGATGAGCCTCCCCATCTGCGTGCTGGTCGAGCGCTACGCCAGGAGACTCAGGTACGGGGAGTGACAACACCTCACACAGGGCCTCACACAGGGGACGGTTCTGTGTGTGAATGGGCCTTCATTTCACCCGCCAACCCGCATAATCTCTGGCTCACACAGGGAACCGTCCCCTGTGTGAGACCCTGTGTGACTCTGTGTGAGGCTGAGGCGGAGAGAAAGGACAGAAAATGGTCGGATTTGGGAAAATGCTGAACAATGAGATGATCCTGCTGGTCTATCTGGCGGCAGGCGTCATTGCCCGGAAAACAGGCATTCTCGATGACCATGCCAAGCGGAAGGTCATCGACCTGATCCTGACGATCGCGCTTCCCTGCATGATCTTCAGCTCTTTCAACAAACCCCTGACGCCGGATGTTCTGCGCCAGACAGGCTTTTCCTTTGTGGTGGCCCTGGCCGTGGCGCTGATCTCTTTCTTTGCGGGCAAACTGATCTATAACCCTTTTCCCCATGAAAAAAAGGTGATCCTGCAGTACGCCACACTGGTCAACAATTCCGGTTTTCTGGGCCTTCCCCTTGTGGAAAGTGTGCTGGGGGCAGACGGACTGCTTCTGGCATCCATCTTCGTGATCCCGAACCGGATCATGATGTGGACTGCGGGACTGTCGCTCTTCACCACCCCTCAGCCCGGAGAGAGCAGCTGGGACCGATGGAAGATCATTCTCCGGAACCCGGCCATGGTGGCCACCTATCTGGGCCTTCTTCGCAGGATCTTCGGCATACCCGTGCCTGTTTTTCTCGATACAGCGGTCTCCAAGATCGGTGCCGTCACCTCACCCCTTTCCATGATCGTGATCGGTACCATGCTGGTCGGACTGGAGTGGAAGACCCTCGTGGAGCCCGCGATCCTGTACTTCTCTTTCGTGCGCCTGATCGCCCTTCCCCTCATCGGCTTCGTGCTTATGAAGATCCTCCATTTGGATCCCCTCCTCACCGCCGTCGCTCTGATCCTGACCGGCATGCCCGCCGGAAGTACCACCCCCCTTCTCGCCGCCAAATACGGCGCCGATGAAGACTTCGCCTCCAGATGCGTCATCTTCTCCACCGTCCTCTCACTCCTCACCGCACCCCTGCTACTGCTGCTGTTAGGATGACCTCACACCTCTCACAGGGGACGGTTCTGTGTGTGAGCGAGGCTGCTCAGGGGGGACTCTCACAGGGGACGGTTCCCTGTGAGAGGCAGGAATTATGCGGGTTTGCAGGCAATATTAAGGTCTCCTCACACAGAGAACCGTCCCCTGTGAGAGATACGTCCTATGTGGAGCCGTCCATGGAGCTGATCCGGACGCCGGGCGGGGTGTCGCACAGGGCGGAGGTCGCGGATATCGATGTCCTCATGAGCGAGGCACCCAGCATGACAATCTGTGGGGGGATCGGCATTGACAGGACCTTTGTCCCGATTCCGGATACGGAAGGCTTGTTCCTGGTCTATAACAGCCACCAGGAGAAATGGCATCTGGAGATGTCGGAGAAGCATGGCGCGTTTCAAGGCGGAAGAGAAGGGCAGCCGGAGGAGCCGGTGATCGTCATTCCCGAGGCGCAGGTGGCCGTGTACAGCCGCTGCCTGATCGTCCGGAAAGGCGCGGACGGCAAGCTCGTCAGTCTGCAGGAGGGCGACCTTGATGCCGCAAGAAGATACATGGCGAATATGGCGCAGGGGGAGAGCAGGAAGTGGTGAGAAAACTGAGCAAGACCACGCAGGGGAAGGTTCTCGACCGCGCAGGGGAAGGTTCTCCGCGCGGTCTGGACAATAAAAAGCACGCAGAGAACCGTCCCCTGCGCGCTCCATCCATTCACAACTCCATTCAGGAATACCTGACCCAGACTGAGACGAAGGGCCTGCTGTACGACAGGTCCTTCGTTGTTGACGCGCAGAAGAAGAGAGGACTTCAGAAGAAGGCGCAGGTCATCTTTGAGGCCTTCCTGCAGACCTGCGACTATGCGGACGAGTCTGTCAGGACCGCCGGCATGGGCGAGATGCTCCGGGCTTCTCTGATTGAGGTCATCTGCGCGATGAAGCGCAAGTCCGGAGAGGAGTACCGGGTCGTCAATGATTATCTGGCCTTCCTGCAGGACCGCTGGAAGGTGGAGACTGCCCCCTTGGACCGCCAACTGACGCCTCTGGAGCGGCAGCTGTCTATTGCGAAGGAGCTGCATGATTTTGGCCAGGCTAAGGAGTTCGACAGGCACAAAGTCGCGGAAAAATACCTGGTCAGCGACCGGACCATAGAGAATGACTGATTATTCCGGGCCTCCGGCCCACTCTGGCCGCAGTTCAGCGCAGCCTGACCGCGCTTCAGCCCATTTGATACGATCCGCACATCAGCCCATGTTGGCCGCCGATCAGCACACCTGTTAACTCTTGTTCTTTTTGCTTTTTCCTTCGTTAGAATTACACCGGGAGCATCGCTCCAAATCTAACGAAGGGAGGCCAGAAGAATGGCCAGAAAAATCAACGTGAAGCTCATCATGGAGCTTCGGGATGCCGGATTGTCACGAAGTACGATCGCATCCACAAGACACATCTCAAGGCATTCTGTCAGTGAAGTCTTCAACATCGCTGACGAAAAGGGCATTCGTTACGACGATGTCCGTGACCTTGAGGCATCAGAGGTCTATCGCCTCTTCTACCCGGAGAAGTTCGCGAACGAGACCATGTACGGTGATCCTGACTACGAGCACGTACATCAGGAACTGAAACGCGTAGGTGTTACCCTCAAGCTTCTCCATGAGGAATACGTCGAACGATGCGAACGTAACGGCGAGATCCCCATGGGCAAGACAAAGTTCAACGAAGGGTATGCCGAATTCACCATCGCAAACCGCCTCACCAACCATCTCGAGCACAAGCCCGGAGAGCGAGCGGAAGTCGACTGGTCCGGTCCGACCATGCACTACGTGGACATGAGCACCGGCGAACTCATCACGGTCTACCTGTTCGTCGGAACACTCCCCTACAGCCAGTATTCTTATGTTGAGCCGTGCCTGGACATGAAGATGGACACCTTTATCCGGTGTCATATCCGCATGTATGAATACTTTGGCGGCGCTCCGGTACGGACCGTGTGCGACAACCTCAAGACCGGTGTTGTATCTCATCCAAAGGAAGGCGAGATCATCCTGACCGATGATTATGCAGCTCTCGGCTCGCACTACCTGACAGCGATCATGCCTGCAGGAGTCAGGAAACCGAAGCAGAAGCCTTCCGTAGAAGGCACGGTCGGTAAGATCGCCACCGCCATCATCGCCCGGTGCAGGAATGACGTGTACTACTCCTTCGCGGAACTCAAGAAGGGAGTTGCGGACAAGCTCTATAAGTTCAACCATGAGGCTTTTCAGAAACGCGAAGGCAGCCGTTATGAGGTGCTTCAGGAAGAAAGGGAATTCCTTCGTCCGCTCCCGGATGTCCCTTACGAGATCGCCGAGTGGGTCTATGGCCGGGCTGTAAATCTCGACTTCCATGTCGTGTACAAGAAGAACCGGTATTCCTGCCCGTATCAGTACGCGAAAAAGAAGGTAGATCTGAAGATCACAGACCGTTTTGTGGAACTCTATTACAAAGGCGAGCGGCTGACAACGCACAACCGTTTTCCGGACTATATGAAGAACAAGTACTCCACACACCCGGAAGACATGCCGCCGGCATTCCGAAACATCGTCCAGTGGGATGACGAACGCATCCGGAACTGGGCGAGTTCTGTTGGGAAGTCTACCCGGCAGGTCATCGACCGGATCTTCGGCAGTGTCAGCATAAAAGAACAGGGCTATAATCCTTGTCTCGCCGTTCTCCGTCTCAGCAGGACGTATACAGATGCCCGTCTGGAAACCGCCTGTGAGCTTGCCATCAGCAGAGGGATTAAGGTGCCCCGTTACCACCACCTTAAAGCAATCCTGACGGCGAATCAAGACATCACTTACAAAGAGCAGCTGGAATCCGAATCCTCCACCGACGACTCCTCCATGGGTTATCTGCGCGGCAGCGACTACTACCGGAAGGGAGGCGATCCTGATGCTGAATGATGAGACCAGAAGAAAGCTCCGTGTTCTGAATATCGGCGAATTCATAGAGGAACTCGAAATACAACAGCAGGATCCGCAGACGCTGGCACTTCCGTTTGACGACCGTTTCCAGCTGCTGACTGACAGTGTCTATCAGAGAAAGTACAACGAAAAGGTCAAGGGCCTGATACGGAAAGCGAAGTTCCGCCTCCCGAAAGCGGACATCCATGACATCCTGTATATCGACAAGCGTCCCCTCAACCGAGGCATTATCGCCGATCTGGCTAGCTGTCGGTTCGTCGACGACTGCCGAAGCATCGTATTCCAGGGATATCCCAGCTCCGGCAAGACCTTCCTTGGCTGTGCAATGGCAAAAGAAGCCTGTCGAAATCAGCATAAGACCAGATACATCCGGCTCCCGGATCTCCTGGAAGAATACGCTGAGAAGTCGGTGCTTCCCGGCGGCAAGAACAAAGTGCTGAACAAGTATGCAGCTTTCAAGGTGCTCGTCTTGGATGAATGGCTGATGCCGGAACTGTCAAAGGCAGATGTCGAATTCCTTTTGGAACTGACAGAGCGCCGCTTTGACAGCACATCCACGATCTTCTGCACGCTTTACAAACGCGAGGACTGGGTGAAGCGTCTTCGCGGCGGAACTTATGCAGAATCCATCGTTGAGCGCTTCGCGCACAACACCGCTTGGGTGGAAACCGGTGATGTGAATATGCGGCAGTACTTATCCCACGCCTGACGGCCTGGGCTGAACTGCGGCCGGACTTTGCTAAACGGCGATTTCCGTGCGCTGAACGCGCTTCAGCGCATGGGCTGATCGCCCGGAATAATCAAATGACATGGCGGCGCTGCACGAGGGGATCGCCGTGATGGACCAGCGGCTCGTCCTGGATGACTTCCGGCTGAAGAACAGAAGAGTCGCCGCGATTTCCACGATGCACCCTCTGTTTCTGACACAGAACCTGACGCAGGTGATCTGCATGCTGGAGGGTCTGCGGAGGATGGAAGAGGACTGGCGCATGCATTCCTACGCGCGAACGACCGCTGTCAGCATCTGGCTGCAGCTGTCCGACTACGCCCGCGACCGGATCCTCCACAACCTGGTCGATCTCATGGGCCTCGAACGGGCCTGGTACGAACGGATCAACGCGGCGGCGCAGCGGCGGAGCAACAGTGCCGGGCGTGAGGGGAGTGCCGGGCGTACTGGGCAGATGTTCTACAACGAAGTCCAGGCCAGCGACAGGAACGGCCTGCTCATGTATGCCTTTAAAGGCGGTCTCCGGGTCTCGGTCAGCTATATTACACCCGAGGAGAACCGCGGAGAGATCTGCGGCCGGGTGAGCCGGCTGGATAAGGAAGGGATCGAGGTCGTGCCGGAAGGCGATGGGGCGAGCGCCGGGGCACCCTCCGGGACCGTCGGGGAATCCCCCTCCATGGACGCCGGCGGTGCCCCCGTCCGCATCGACCGGGACCGCATCCTGGAAGTAGAAGTCGCAACTGAGTTGCGGTGATTGGAAACCTCCTGCATGGGATAATCCGAGTGTAAAGACAAACACGCGGATACGCATGCAGGAGGTTTTGCTATGAAGTACACATTCAAGAGACACGATGAAATCAGCCTTCGCGATTTTGTGAGGCAGACGCAGCAGCAGTACGCGGCGCTGGATGCGCTGCTGAAGGATACTATCCCCACGGAGGAAGTCCTCGCCTATGTGGAAGGGATTCTCGCCACTGGACGCCCCTGCCGGAACATGCCGGATGCGCTTTTCTGGGGATACGATGAGCCGGAGACGATGCCCGGGGACTGCAGAGTTCCTTACTATTACATGCCCACCTACCTGAATACGGCCTTCCTGATGCAGGCATACCGCAGGATGCCGGTGCAGATTGGGGAGAGGATTCCTTATTTTATCGACCGGCTTCAGCGGGCTATGGTCGCCTGCAGCGGCAGAGGCTTCATGGGGCACCGTTACGAAAAAGATGATTTTGCGGAAGGGCTGCTGATTTTCTCGTCTGTGCGCACGAAGGACTTCATTCGGACACATGGGGACGTTGTGCCGGAAGTTTTTGCGAGGGCTTATTATGCAGCGATTCGCAGCGTCGAGCGGGATGTCTACGATGTTCCCAGATACTTGCGGCGCATCGAGAACAGCTGGGAGAGCAACAATCTGGACGCCTACCGGACCATTCTCGCCCGGGAAAACCAGGGCCGCCGCACCCTCTTCGTCTACGGCAGCCTCATGAAGCGCGGTTACAACCACGACCGATTCATGTCCGATGCGCATTACATCGGCGATGCGCTCATCGCGGGCTTTGAGCTGTATGATCTGGGACCTTTCCCCGGAATCAAGCATGCGGCCGTGCAGGAGGAGGAACCTGTCGCCCGAGGCAGGCGCAGAAGACGCAAAAGCCTTCCGCCCATGGTCAGGGGGGAGCTGTACGATGTGAGCGAGAAGGCCTATGCCGACATCTGCGAGCTCGAATCCAACGGCACCCTCTACCAGAGCGAGACCGTGCGCGCTTCCCTCGGACTTACAGAAAGCGGCGGTGGAGACTGGACCCCCGCAGAAGTATTCGTCTACCTCGGCAGCGTGGAAGGGTGACCTCACACAGGGTCTCACCTCACACAGGGGACGGTTCTGTGTGTGAGCGGGGCTGAAAAAGGGGTTCTCTCACAGGGGACGGTTCCCTGTGAGAGGCAGGAATTATGCGGGTTTGCAGGCAATATTAAGGTCTCCTCACACAGAGAACCGTCCCCTGTGAGAGGCGGCAGCGTTGCCTCCTGGACCAGTTTGGTGATACAATCTTCATAAGCAGACACGCAGTACCTGCGGCGGCAGGGAATCCGTGTACTGTTCATAGATGGCAATAGTGCTGCGCAGGCTGACAGCCTGAAGCAGTCCTGCCGGAGCAGCTCGGGGATCTTTTCAGATCCGACACCCGGGGCTCCGGCAGAGACATGCTGTAAGCAGAGCAGCAGCTGCCGGAGCCCCTCTTTCAAACAGCATAGGAGGGACAGATGAACAGAACGGACAATGAAATAACCAGCATCTACGAAGAATGGTCCAGGGCGGGGATCGGCAACGCATTTCTTTTCGGCAAGGTGATGACGACCCATACGGATCTCCTTCTGGAACTCTTGCAGGTAGCCCTGCCCGAGTTCCACATCCGGGAACTCAGAGAAGCCCGGAACGAGGTGGAGGTACGCCTGTCAATGAACGCCAGGGGCGTCCGGCTGGATATCACCGCACGTGATGACCGGGACTGTATCCTCAACGTAGAGATGCAGCTTCGCAATGAGAAAAACATTCCGAAGAGGATGCGCTACTACGGCGGCGCGATGGACCAGACACTCCTGGAGCGCGGAGAGAATTATAACGAACTGAATGAGGTGATCATTCTGTTTATTTCGCCGTTCGATCCATTCGAAAGAGGGTACTACAGGTACATTTTTGAGAATTACTGCCGTGACGACAGAGAACTGGCTCTGAACGACGGCATGACGAAGGTCCTGCTGAACGCAAAAGGGACCTGCGGAGAGATCTCACCGGAGCTTAAAGGCTTTCTGGAACTTGTGGCCGGCAGTGAGGATGCGGAGGAAGGCACATTCGCTGATCGAATACAGAGACAGGTCCGCAAGGCCAGGCACAATGCAGCTTGGAGGGAAGAGTATATGGACTGGGAGATGACGCTTCGGAACGAGCGGTATAAAGGGTACGAGGAAGGTAAGGCGGCGGGAATAGAAACCGGCATTCTCACGCAGCAAATCACCATGCTGGTGCGTCAGATGCAGAAGGGCAATACTCTCGAAACAGCAGCAGAGAATCTTTGCTGTGCCCCTGAAGAGTTGAAGCCTGTTTGGGAGGCTGTTGCCGCAGCGGGACCGACGTACTCCGTAGAGGAGATTTTGCAGAAACTTAAATAAACGTTTAGAACCGAAAGGGAGCCGCAATTGAAAAATGCGACTCCCTTTCCTCTGGGAAAAAAGCCGCGCAGAGAACCGTCCCCTGCGCGGTCTAAATTATAATTCGTCCGCGTCGGCGGGCTCAGCTTCCATAGCGGCTTTCCGTTTCTGGGTGTGGCGCATCATGAGGGTGAGAAGGACGAAGCAGAGGACGAAAGTGATAGCGGCAATAATGAGGGCGGCAAGCAGGGTGCCGACCGGTTTCTGGTAGTTCTTGAAGATCATGATGGCATTGAAAATGCCGAGGGCTGCGCCGGCGATCAGGGAGACGATGGCGTTCGTCTTGTTATTCATGGCAAGTTTGCGGTCCCAGATGCCCTTGGCGGCGCAGGCGAAGGCGAGGTAGCAGGCCAGGACCATAAAGACGATCCATTCGCCGGCCAGGGTCTTGAAGGACATGTTGCCGTAGGCGATGCTCTGTATGATCATGGAAGCGAGCAGCAGCCAGAAGGCAAGCCAGCAGCCGTTGTGCTCGATCTTCAGAAGCTCCTGTTCCTGCATTTCGTCCAGATTATTCTTCATCTTCATTTTCTTCTTCCTCCCAAAAGATATCGTTGAGTGTGACGCCCAGTGCGCGGCAGATCTTGTTGCACAATTTGATGGATGGGTTGAATTCCCCGGCTTCGATCAGACCAATCGTCTGTCTTGTGACGCCGGCTTTCTGTGCCAGCTCTGTCTGTGACATTTCCAGCTCGATCCTGCGGAATTTCATCTTCAGATTTCGCATCCGGCACCTCCTTTCTCTGTTCTGATGCAAAGTATACATGACATTTGCAATGCTGTCAACTATATATTGCAAAGAAAATATTTAGACGTCAAATGGAATGTTTCGCATGCCGCCTGTCAGAGAAAGGACCGCGCAGGGGACGGTTTTAAGGGATCGGGATCAGGATGTCCAGGCGGAAGATGCCGTCCTCGGCGTCGGCGGTCAGGTGGCCGCCGTATTTTTCGGCGATCATCTGCATGGAACGCATGCCGAAGCCGTGATAGTCGGTATCCGCTTTGTTGGTACGGGGGAGTTCGTTGACGAAGGTCAGGCTGCCTGTGAAGCAGTTCTCCACGTGGATGGAGAGGAGATGGCCCACGGACCGGACATGGACGCTGATGCTGCGGCGGTCCTTATCCGGTACTTTTCGGACAGCTTCCATGGCGTTGTCCAAAGCGTTGCCGAAGAGGGCGTAGATATCGCCCGGTGAGATGAAACGGATCTTGTCTCCCTCCGCGATGCAGGAGAGGAGGATGTTTTCCTTTTCACACAGGAGGCTCTTCTCTGTCAGGATGACGTCCAGAGCATCGTTTCCTGTCCGGACGGCGGAATCGTAGATCCCCACGGCATTCTCGATCTCTTTCAGAGCCTGCCGGTCCACGGACTCGTTCCCCTTCCGGAGCCGGCGGATCTGGTGCTTCAGGTCGTGGCACTTGACGTTGATGATATCGATGGTCTCCCGGGACATCTGGTACTGCTTTTTCTCTTCTGCCAGCATCTGCTCCAGGAAGGAGAGCTCCAGCTCGAGCCTCCGGTTGGCCAGAAGGCCGAAGAGGAGCCAGAGGATGAAGACGCAGGAGGTGGCGTTGTAGAAGCAGACCAGGGCCTGATAATCCAGGCGGCTCCCGTCTGCGCTGAGATGCATATTGACGAGCCCGAGGACCACATCCACGATAAGGACCAGACCGGAGAGCCCCAGCATCTTTTTGTTGTCGATCCGGATCTGGCCGAACTGTCTGATCCTGCCTGACAGCAAGGCATAGCAGCCCGCCATCACGGCCGCCAGCGTCAGGAGATAGAAGAGGACCCGCAGAGGGAAGGGGGTCTCCGGCATGCGAAAGACCAGTCTGTATGACAGGCCTGCCAGGTCATTCAGGCCGGAAGCCAGCTGATGGACCGTATAGCCTGTCAGGACGCAGAAGAGGATGCTGCAGAGATCTTCCTGGTAGCAGAAGCACAGGCCTGCCGCGGACAGGACCAGAATAGTCAGATACATAAGGATGCCGAAGGGAATCATAGTTCCGGAAGCGGTGCCTGCCGCAGATACGGCTTGGGGGACAGGAAACAGAAAAGCGCCGAGCAGGCAGACCAGGCAGCTGCCCGGGAGTCTCAGCCGGTAATCGTCCCTGTGGGTCAGAAAACGGGCATAGAGGTGTTCTCCCAGGAGGACCTCCCCCATGACCAGCAGATTGATAAAGTGGATCCTCGCGAACATCAGACAGTACCTCCCAGATATCTGGCCAGAGCGGAGAAGACTTCCTTACGGCGGGAACGGCTGATGGCCAGCTTCTCTCCGGTGGACAGGACCAGCATGGATCCGTCGATCTCCGAAACGTAACGGAGGTTGACCAGGTAGCAGACATTGGTCCGGACAAAACTGCGGCCGGCCAGCTCCTTTTCCTTACCGGACAGGCTGCCCCGGGTGGTAAGGACGTCCTCCTCCGTATGGATCAGGAGGTCATGGTCGGAGACTTCCAGAAAAGTGATCTCCCGGGAAGAGAGGACCCGGATCCCCCGCTCCGTGGCGACACTGAGACGGACATCCTCCTTCCGGGCCAGGATCCGCATGGCTTTGTCCATCCGGATGGAGAACTGGCCATAGGAGAAAGGTTTTAAAAGAAAGTCCAGAGCATTTACCTCATAGCTCTTGACGGCGTACTGGGCCAGACTGGTGATGAAGATGAGGGGGACGACTTCGTCCTGCCTGCGCAGGCGCTGGGCCGCCTCCATGCCGCTCATGCCGCTTCCCAGGCGGATGTCCATCAGCACCAGGGCAAATCGCGGGGAGTAGGCCTCCAGAAAGGCCTCCCCTGAAGCAAAGCGGGTCGGCCGAAGATCCAGGTTGTGTTCCCGGCTGTATCGGTCCAGACAGTCAGACAGAAGAGCTGCTGTAGCCGGATCATCCTCCACAAATGCTATTTGAATCATGGAAGAGTCGCCTCCTTTTTCAGGGACAATGATTTCGATAAAGTCATTATAACAAATCGGGCCTCTGCCGTGGCGCTTCCTGTGACCGAGTACGGCGCGGAAATGACCGACTGCGTCAGAAGCGTAGACGTTCTGTCTCCCACGGATATATAGTGACCTCGCAAACAGGTGGTCCGCCGGGACAGAAGGCGGACCGGCAGCAAAGGTTTCTTCAACATCTGAAGAGGAAGGTAAGTATGATAGAACTCAACATGAGCGATGTCGTCAGCGTACTCAACAGCTGTAAGCAGTACCTGATCGGTTTCGCGGCGGTCGCAGTGCTGGCTGTGATCGCCATGATCGCCTGCGGGAAGGCCCCGGCCAAAGTCAGAAAACTGGTCAGGGGAAATGCCCTGCTGGCGATCCTTCTGGGTGCCCTGGCGGCGGTCAATCTGATCTGCACAGGCCCCATGTCCACCCTTCTGTCCCTGGCCACAGGCGGCAGCGGGACCATTCCTGAGGAGATCACGGAAAACACCAACGAGCACACCCGGGAGATCGCGAGAGAAGGGATCGTCCTTCTGGAAAATGATTCCCTGCTTCCTCTGGAGAGCGGCAGCAGGATCAACGTCTTCGGCTGGGCGGGCACGAACCCGATCTACGGCGGTTCCGGTGCAGGCGCCCTCAATGATCTCTATCCGAAGACCTCGCTTCTGGAAGGTCTTGGCAACGCGGGGTTTGAGGTCAACAGCGAGCTGACCGATTTTTACACTGCCTTTGGCGGTGCCAGAGCCGCGTATGGCAGCGACTGGTCCCTGCCGGAGCCTCCCGCGGACACTTACAGCCAGGAACTGATCGACAATGCGAAGGCATTCTCGGATACGGCCGTCATGGTCATCGCCCGCTGGGGCGGCGAGGGAAGCGATGTTCCCGCCGATATGACCACGGTCTCCTACACCAATAATTCTGAGAACTACGCGGACTTTGAAGCCGGCCAGTCCTATCTGGAGCTCTCCAGAACGGAGAAAGATGTTCTGGACATGGTGTGCGCGAACTTTGAGAACGTCATCCTGGTCTACGACGGTGTGACCACCTTCCAGCTGGGCTTTGTGCAGGAGTATCCTCAGATCAAGGGCGTCCTGTGGTGCGCGGGCCCCGGCCAGACCGGTTTTGACGCCCTGGGCGAGATCCTGAGCGGCGAGGTCGTTCCTTCCGGCAAGACCGCCGACACGTTCCTCTATGATCTGAAGACGGCTCCCTGGTGGAACAACTTCGGCGCTTTCTCCTATGACAACATGGCAGAGTTCGCCGTGGACGCCAGCGATCCCTACATGGGCGGCACCACACCTACTTTCATCAATATCAACGAGAGCATCTACATGGGCTACCGGTTCTTCGAGACGGCAGCTGCGGAAGGCATCCTTGACTATGACAAAACGGTCCAGTATCCCTTCGGCTATGGTCTCTCCTATACCAGCTTTGAGCAGAAGCTTGAGAATGTCTCCGACACCGGAAACGGCACCATGACTTTCGATGTGACCGTGACCAACACCGGCGACAGGGCCGGCAAGGAGATCGTCCAGGTCTACTGCAATCCTCCTTATATCAACGGCGGGATCGAGAAGGCCAGTGCCAACCTGGTGGCTTTCGACAAGACCGATCTCCTGGAGCCCGGCGCTTCCCAGACCCTTTCCTTTACGGTAAAGGAAGAAGATCTGGCCTCCTATGACGATCAGGAGAATGGCTGCTATGTCCTGGACCAGGGCGACTATGTCCTGTCCATCAATGCGGATTCCCACCATGTGATCGACGCTTTCACCCACACCGTGGGCGAGACCGTTGTCTACAATGAGACCAATCCCAGGCAGACAGACCTTACGGCAGCGGTCAACCGCTTCGACGATGCCAGAGGCAATGTCACCTACCTGTCCAGAGCGGACCATTTTGCCAACCTGGCAGAGGCGACCGCTGCTCCTGCAAGCCTGACCATGGCTGACGCGCAGAAGGATACCTTCATCTGGACCGCCAACTTCTCCATGGAGCAGGATCCGGACGCCGAGGTCCCTGTCATGAACGCGCAGAACGGCGTGACGCTGGCAGATCTGCGGGGCAAAGAGTACGATGATCCCGCATGGGAACCGCTTCTGGACCAGCTGACCGTTCCGGAAATGCTGGATATGATCGCGCACGCCGGTTTCCAGACCGCCGCTGCTCCCAGCGTCGGCAAAGTCTCTACCATCGACTGCGACGGCCCTTCCGCTGTCAGCAACAACTTCACCGGGGCCGGTTCCGTCGGTTTCCCCTCCGCCATCGTCATCGCCGGTACCTGGAACGAGGACCTGGCCTGGACCTACGGCAACGACATGGGCCTGATGGCCGACGCGCTGGATGCCTCCGGCTGGTACGCGCCTTCCGCCAACCTGCACAGGACTGCCCTGGGCGGCCGTAACTACGAGTACTTCTCCGAGGATGAGCTGATCTGCGGCAAAATGGCTGCCCAGGCCATCAAGGGCGCTGCGGATGTGGGTGTCTACGGCTATATGAAGCATTTTGCCATGAACGAGCAGGAGACCAACCGATGGGCCATGATCTGCACATGGTCCACCGAGCAGGCCATGCGTGAGCTCTATCTGAAGCCCTTCGAGATCTGCGTCAAGGAAGGCGATGCCAGAGCGGTCATGTCCTCCTTCAACTACATCGGCGGCCGCTGGGCAGGCGGACACAGGCAGCTGTTGACCGATGTCCTGAGAAATGAATGGGGCTTCCGCGGATTTGTGGAGACCGACTATTTTGCCGGTGCCTACAACATGAATGCTGACCAGATGCTGGAAGCCGGCGGCGCCTGCTGCCTGTCCACCTTCGATATCGGCACCAACTTCGCTTCCGATACAGAGGGCGCCACCTCCCTGCAGCACATGCGCAGGGCCTGCCATGACATCCTGTACACCGTCGTCAACAGCCGCGCCTATGCCGGCGAGGTCAAGACCGGTATGGAAAACTGGATGAAGACCCTGATCGGCGTCGACGTCGTTGTGATCCTGCTGGCAGTGCTCGCCGAGGTCATGATGATCAGAAAGTTCAGGAAACAGTAAAGACCGCGCCGGGGACAGTTCTCCTCGCGGTCCGGACAATTAAAAGCCGCGCAGGGGACGGTTCTCCGCGCGCTCCAGACAATTAAAAACCGCGCCGGGAACCGTCCCCGGCGCGGTATTACTATGTACAGCGCGCAGAGAACCGTCCCCTGCGCGGTCTTACGGAATGCGCTTATCCAGCAAGGCGATGCAGTTCTGCATTGTCTTGATCTCTTCATACAGATGTGCTCTTCGGATCTGCAGCATCTGTGTTCTGCGGGCGGGAGAGGCGTCTGTATATTCCTTCATTTCACGGATGGAGAAGCCGCAGGCGAGAAGTGCCGCGATCTCTTCGAGTTCTCGGATGTTCTCGTCGGAGAAAAGGCGGTTGCCTGCGGATGATTTCTGAATGCCGGGCAGGAGCCCGTGGTTATCATAGTAGCGGATCGTGGACGAGGGAATCCCGGTCCGCCGGGCAGCTTCGCTGATCGTATACAAGGCAGATCCTCCAGGACTTGACTTCAATCGCGGTTCAAGATGTATAATCAAATGCAATCAGGCTTTCTTCTTTCTTTATTCAAGGTAATCATTGGATCGTAATGGCGTATGTACTGCCTTCGGGCAGAGACATGCTCTTTTGTTTTCTGATGATAAATTGATAAATACTTCTGATGATAAAGATGATAAAGAATAGCCCGGGGCGAA
>DGGX01000230.1 GCA_002392385.1 Lachnospiraceae bacterium UBA3863 | reverse complement strand
CCGCCCTTGATGCCGAAGACCGGGCCCAGGGAGGGCTCGCGGAGGGCGACCACGGACTTCTTGCCGATGGCCCGCAGACCGTCCGCCAGACCGACGCTGGTGGTGGTCTTGCCCTCGCCGGCAGGCGTAGGGGTGATGGCCGTGACCAGGATCAGCTTACCGTCGGGATCCGCCGCGTGATCCTTGAGAAAACTGCAGTCGATCTTGGCCTTGTAGTTGCCGTACTGTTCAATATACTTCTCATCGATGCCCAGAGAAGCCGCGATCTTCGTGACCTTTTCGGGGTGAGCCGCCTGGGCGATCTCGATATCTGTCAGATATGCCATGGTATCCTCCTGTCTGTGCGTGTCCGCCTCCGTCCTTGTGCCTGTGTCCCGATTTTGTAAACCTTCATAAATCGCTTACAGGATACCATGAGGCGCTTTAAAAATGAATTCAGAAAATATCCGCTGTTTCCCGGCTTTTTTTGTGAATCCTGTGCATTTTTTATGCGGTTTTTATGTGTGCGTCACACCAGCCAGATCCAGGAGCCGTTGCGGCCGGCGGTATGGCCGTCGCCCCGGTAGGAATGATAGTCCGCGTGACCGCACCGCGTGCAGAGGCCGCTCAGGAGGATCTTCTCCGGCAGGAGGCCCAGGGCCGCCAGCCGGTCCCGGTTGATGGCCGCCGTGTCGATCCTGTACTTCTGCCTGCCCTCCACCAGCCGGTCCTTCAGGATGTAGCGGTCACTGTTGTCCACCGTGTCCCGGAACTGCTGCGCCACGTCGTCCTCCACCTCAAAGCAGCACTGAAGGATACTGGGGTTGATATAGGCTTCGATGTTCTCGGGAAGACAGCCGTAGGCCTCCTCCATCCGCCGCACCGCCTTTATGGCGATCTGCTGGAGGGTGCCCTTCCAGCCGCTGTGGATGTTGCCGACCACCCGGCGCACCGGATCGTAGAGGAAGATGCTCTGACAGTCCGCCGTCCGCATCTCCAGGGCGACGCCGGGCAGGTCCGTGAGGAGCCCGTCCCCCGGAGGCAGGTCCAGGATGCCTGTCGCTCCGCTGTCTGCCGCCTGTGCCTTCTCTATATCCTCTTCCGTCACCAGGTGCACCACGTCGCTGTGAAACTGGGGCCGGCAGCCGGCCACCCAGGCCGGGGCCGGTTCGTGGTCCCGGCGGATCTGGGCGTAGAGACGCGCCCTCTCCTCCGGGTCATGGAAATCCATGGGTTTTTTCGAATAAAAGGACCGCACACCCTCTCTGTTGAAAGGCTGTGCCTGATGATAGCTGATCCGCACCTTTTCCTCCTTCACAGCTTCTTCCCGGATCCCGGTTGGAAGTGGTCTTTCCGCGCCGGGCAGTCATTGCTTTTATTTTCTCCGCTTACCGCCGCGGAACATAAAGCGGCGTGCGACATCGATCCCGCCGCCCTTACGGGTGAAACGCATACATCCGTAGCCCAGGACTGACAGAGGTGTTCCGTTTCTGTCATTTCTGTACTGCACGGGCACTCCTTTCTCTCTCCTGCAGGAGGCCGTACATCTTGTCCATAACGGGGACCGGAACGCCGATCCGCCGCGCCTCCCGGACCACATAGCCGCAGAAGGTCTCGATCTCCGCCGGCCGGCCCGCGTGGACATCCCGCTGCAGGGAACTGGAATCGCTGTCCTGCAGCTTGTGGTAGAAGCGGTGCTCCACTCTGGACGCTATGTCCGGACGCACCTTCACGCCCCTGGCCTGGGCCAGGGCGGCAGCCTCCCGGGCAGCCCCCACGAACTCCGCGGCCCGCTCCGGATCGTCCCGGATGGGGCCGATATTGCAGTCATAAGCGGCTGTGCAGACGTTGTAGGCGCAGTTGAGGATGAACTTCTCCCAGACCGCCGCCTCGATGTCCTCCACGGTCCGGCTGTCCAGACCGGCCGTCCGCATGATCTCCTCCACCGTCCGCAGGGCCTGTGCGCTCACGTCCGCCGGGACATCTCCGCCCGGCGCGACCCCGATCCGCAGATCGGCATAATCGCCTTCCTGCACGATCTCATAGTCCGGCCGCGCGTAGGAGACGATGTAGATGACACTGTCCACCACGGGATTGGCGGGATAGGCCTGCCGGACCCGCTCGGCGGGATCGATGCCGTTCATCACCGGGACCAGGACCGTCTCCGGGCCCACGGCGGGGGCCATCTCCTCCAGTACCTGGGCCAGAGAATAGTTCTTGACGCATATGAAAAGCACATCCTGCACGGGGAGCTCCGAAGCGGACGCGACGACGGCCGGATGCCCCACGATCTCGCCGTTGTGGTCACTGTGCAGGATCAGGCCCCGCTCCGCGACGGCCTTCCCTCTCCCGCCGCGCGCGACGACCGTCACGCCCGGCATATGGGCAGACAGCATGGCCGCCAGATAGCCGCCGACACCGCCGACACCGATAACTCCGATCTTACTCTCCGACATCTGTGACCTCCTTATCTCGTAAAATCAATCATCTGCCTCTTATCCTATCACGGACGGCCTCCAATTAACAGAAAAGCCGCTCTTTTTCCATCTCCCGCCGTCTGTGCACACAGGGGCAAAATGTGATATGATAAGGGCCACTGTACCAGAATAACCGCTGCAGCAGACAGAAGGAGATATTCCATGACAAGAACCAGAGTCTATATCGACGGACAGAGCGGCACCACAGGACTGCAGATCTATGACCGGATCGGCGCGCGCACGGACCTCGAGCTCCTGCGCATCGACGAGGACAGGCGGCATGACATCGAAGAGCGCCGCCGCTACCTCAACAGCGCCGACATCGTCTTCCTCTGCCTGCCGGACGACGGCGCGCGGGAAGCCGTTTCCCTCATTGAGGATCCCCATGTGCGCGTCATCGACGCCTCCACGGCCCACCGGACCGACAGCGCCTGGACCTACGGCTATCCCGAGCTCTCCCCGGAACAGCGCGAGGCCATCCGGAACAGCAGGAGGGTCGCCAATCCCGGCTGCCACGCCACAGGCCTGATCTCCTGCGCCGCCCCCCTGATCCGCATGGGCATCCTGCCGGCGGACTATCCCCTGACCTGCTTCTCCCTCACCGGCTACTCCGGCGGCGGCAAGAAGATGAT
>DGGX01000083.1 GCA_002392385.1 Lachnospiraceae bacterium UBA3863 | reverse complement strand
TTCATGAAATGGGACAGGCCCATCCTGACGGATTCCGGCGGCTTTCAGGTCTTCTCCCTGGCGGACCTGCGCAGGATCAAGGAAGAGGGCGTGACCTTTCATTCTCATGTGAACGGGGCCGTGATCTTCATGGGACCCGAGGAGAGCATGCAGATCCAGTCCAACCTGGGATCCACTATCGCCATGGCTTTCGACGAGTGTCCCTCCAGCCGGGCTGACCGGACCTACACGCAGCAGAGCGCGGACAGGACGGCCCGCTGGCTGGTCCGCTGCAGAGACGAGCTGCGCAGGCTCAACGCCCTGCCGGATACCGTCAATCCTAACCAGCTCCTCTTCGGCATCAACCAGGGGGCCATCTATAAGGATATCCGTGTGGATCACGCCCGGCGGATCTCGGAGCTGGACCTGGACGGCTACGCGGTGGGCGGACTGGCCGTGGGAGAGACCCACGAGGAGATGTACGATGTCCTGGATGCCGTCGTGCCGGAGCTGCCCAGGGACAAGCCTACCTACCTGATGGGGGTCGGCACGCCGGCCAATATCCTGGAAGGTGTGGAGCGTGGCATCGATTTCTTCGACTGCGTATACCCCAGCCGCAACGGCCGTCACGGCAACCTCTACACCGATCACGGGACCGTGCGGATCCGGCGCGCCTGTTATGAGACAGATCCCAGGCCGATCCAGGAGGACTGCGGATGTCCGGTATGCCGGGCGGGCTACAGCCGCGGCTATATCCGCCATCTCATGAAGGCGGACGAGGCCCTGGGCCTTCGCATGTGCGTCATGCATAATCTGTATTTTTATAATCACCTGATGGAGGAGATCCGGGAAGCGCTGGCAGCGGGCAGTTTCGCCGCTTATAAGAAGCAGAAGCTGGAAGCCCTGCAGGAAGAGGCCTGACAGGACCGGTCCCGGCCCGGATCCGTCTTCTGAATAATTTTCCAAAACAGTTTTACATTCAGAAGAGAATGTTGTATTATATATCGCGACTGATTTTATAGTATTTTTATTATTTTGGAGGCCAATAATGAACAGTACGATCTTCTCGATTGGTTACATTGCCATTATTCTCGTTTTCTTCTATTTCTTCCTGATCCGTCCTCAGAGACAGGAAACCAAGAAGAAAGAGTCCATGCTCGCCACCCTGGCGGTCGGAGACAGCGTCCTGACCACAGCCGGTTTTTACGGCGTCGTGATCGGTATCAGCGATGATACGGTCATTCTGGAATTCGGCAACAACAAGAACTGCCGTATTCCCATGCAGAAAGCAGCGATCGTACAGATCGAGAAGCCGGAAGAAGCGGCAGAGGACAGCGAGAACTGAATAGAGCTGTCCCAATGGATCCCCAAAGGTATCGGTTGGTGGCATGTGCCGGGAGGCACATGCCATGTTTATATGAAGGAGATAAGGCCATGAAAAGTGATTCCGTAAAGAAAGGTATCTCCCAGGCTCCTCACAGAAGCCTTTTCAACGCGCTTGGCTACACAGAAGAAGAGCGCAGGCGTCCTATGATCGGTATCGTCTGTTCCTACAATGAGATCGTTCCCGGCCACATGAATCTGGACAAGATCGCCGAGGCGGTCAAGATAGGTGTCGCCATGGCGGGCGGCATGCCCGTGATGTTCCCCGCCATCGCGGTCTGCGACGGCATTGCCATGGGACACATCGGCATGAAGTATTCTCTGGTCACCAGGGACCTGATCGCCGACTCCACCGAGTGCATGGCCAAGGCCCACGGTTTTGACGGCCTGGTGATGATCCCCAACTGCGACAAGAACGTGCCCGGCCTCCTGATGGCCGCGGCCCGCGTGAACATTCCCACCATCTTCGTATCCGGCGGTCCCATGCTGGCAGGCCGGATCGACGGCAGAAAACGCAGCCTGTCCTCCATGTTCGAGGCGGTCGGCGCTGTCGCAGCCGGTAAAATGACGGTGGAAAAGCTGGCCGAGTACGAGGAGAAGGTCTGTCCCACCTGCGGCTCCTGCTCCGGCATGTACACCGCCAACTCCATGAACTGCCTGACCGAGGCCATCGGCATGGGCCTGAAGGGCAACGGCACCATCCCGGCCGTCTACAGCGCCCGTATCCGTCTGGCCAAGGAAGCCGGCATGAAGATCATGGAACTGGTGGAGAAGGACATCCGTCCCAGAGACATCATGACCAAGGAAGCCTTCATGAACGCCATGGCCATGGACATGGCCCTGGGCTGCTCCACCAACACCATGCTCCATCTGCCCGCCATCGCCCACGAGGCCGGCGTGGAGCTGAACATGGAGATCGCCAACGAGGTATCCTCGCGCACTCCCAACCTCTGCCACCTTGCGCCCGCGGGTCCCACTTATATGGAAGACCTGAACGAGGCGGGCGGCATCTATGCCGTCATGAACGAGCTGGCCAAAAAGGACCTGCTCTACCTGGATCTGATCACCTGCACGGGCCATACGGTCAGAGAGAATATCCAGGGCTGCGTCAACACCGATCCCGAGGTGATCCGTCCCATCGAGAATCCCTACATGCAGGAGGGCGGCATCGCCGTTCTCAAGGGCAATCTGGCCCCGGATACCGGCATCGTCAAGCGCAGTGCCGTGCTTCCCGAGATGATGGTCCACGAAGGCCCCGCCAGGGTGTTCGACTGTGAAGAGGATGCCATCAAGGCCATCCTGGGCGGCAAGATCGTCCCCGGCGACGTGGTCGTGATCCGCTACGAAGGCCCCAAAGGCGGCCCCGGCATGCGTGAGATGCTCAATCCCACCTCGGCCATCGCCGGCATGGGACTGGATACGACCGTCGCCCTGATCACTGACGGACGTTTCTCCGGCGCGTCCCGCGGCGCCTCCATCGGACATGTGTCCCCGGAAGCCGCTGTGGGCGGACCCATCGCCCTGGTCCATGAAGGGGATATCATCTCCATCGACATCCCTCAGAACAAGCTGGAGCTGAAGGTCTCCGACGAGGAGCTGGCGGCGAGACGCGCGGCCTGGCAGCCCCGCGAGCCCAAGGTGAACGACGGCTACCTGAAGAGGTACGCTGCCCTGGTCACCAGCGGCAACCGCGGCGCGGTGCTGGAGCTTCCCCGCGCCTGAGCGCCAGATAGCAGTATACGGAGGTAACTAGAGTGAAACTGACAGGTGCGGATATCGTCATCAAGTGTCTCGAGGAACAGGGGGTCGATACGGTCTTCGGTTATCCGGGCGGAGCGATTCTCAATGTATATGACGCACTGTACAAGAATCGCGACAGGATCCGTCATTTCCTGACTTCCCACGAACAGGGAGCGGCCCACGCGGCGGACGGATATGCCAGGGCTACCGGCAAGGTCGGCGTCTGCATGGCCACCAGCGGCCCCGGCGCGACCAATCTGGTCACCGGCATCGCCACGGCTTTCATGGATTCCGTTCCCATGGTCGCGATCACCTGCAACGTGACCTTGCCCCTTCTGGGCAAGGATTCCTTCCAGGAAGTGGATATCAACGGCATTGTCATGCCGATCACCAAGCACAGCTACATCGTCAAGGACGTGCGGCTCCTGGCGGATACCATCCGCAAGGCCTTCCGCATTGCCCGCAGCGGCCGTCCCGGCCCGGTCCTGGTGGATATCACCAAGGACGTGACGGCGGCCAAGTGTGAATACACGCCGGTGAAGCCGGTCTTCAAGGATCCGCCCCGCGCCTCCTTCGGCGAGGAGGATATTGCCAGGGCCGTGGACATGATCCTGGCCTCCAAACGTCCCTTCCTCTATGTGGGCGGCGGCGCCATCCTTTCCGGGGCTTCCGAAGCCCTGCGGGGACTGGTGGACAGGATCGACGCGCCGGTCTGTGACTCCCTCATGGGCAAGGGCGCTTTCGACGGGCATGATCCCCGCTACACGGGCATGATCGGCATGCACGGGACCAAGGCTTCCAACTACGGCGTATCCCAGTGCGACCTCCTGCTGTCCCTGGGCGCCCGCTTCTCGGACCGTGTCACCGGCAACCCCAAGAAATTCGCCTCCAAGGCCAGGATCGTCCATATCGACATCGATCCTGCCGAGATCAATAAAAACGTAAAGGTCGACTTCTCGGTGGTCGGGGACCTGAAGGAGGTCCTGGAGGCCATCAACCGCGAGCTTGACAGGAGACTGGAGAGCCCTCTGGACCACAGCGAGTGGAGAGCCACGGTAGAAGGCTACAAGACCGCTTACCCCCTGACCTACGACCGGTCCAGGATGACCTGCCCCCTGCTGATCCAGAAGCTGGACGAGCTGACCGAGGGCAAGGCCATCATCACCACCGACGTGGG
>DGGX01000065.1 GCA_002392385.1 Lachnospiraceae bacterium UBA3863 | reverse complement strand
CTGGAGGCCTTCTCCAGCAAGAAGGGCATGTCCGCCTACATCCTGCAGCAGGCCGGCCGCGGCCGTGAGACCATGCTGGCCGACAAGATCGAGAACGGCGTCTTCAAGAGCAAATACCTCAAGAAGGCCCTGCGGACCCAGGATGCGGTGGCCATGGAGGCCGTGGACCGCGCCTGCCACTATCTGGCCATCGCCACCGGCAACATGATCAACACCATCAGTCCCGACGTCGTGATCTACGGCGGCGGCGTCATCGAAGCCGTGGGCGATATCTTCCTGCAGAAGATCCTCGCGGAGGTGGACCGCTACTGCATGCCTGCCATCCGTCCCAGCGTTGAACTCAAGACCGCCGCTCTCGGCGACGACAGCGTCATCTACGGCGCCCTGTCCCTGCTGGAGGAGTGAGCCCTCTGCCCAGTTTCAGCATAACTGAGGACTGACACATTTAAAACACAATTATTCAAATAAAACGCGCACCAGATGGATCTGCAGGGCGGGATAATCGCCGGTCATGACCGGGAAGGTATATCCGCCGTACATAAGCGCCGCGCCGGTGAAGCGGTCCCCGGATGCCTCGTCCTCATAGACCGCCCGGGGATCCAGCCCCTTAAGCTTTACATGGATGAAAGGCCCATTGGCCAGAGGATGCGTCACCACCAGGTTCACCAGGCTCTCCGAAAGGTCCGGGGCCACAAACTGCCAGGCCGTATAGTCGAGATCCGTTTCTGTCAGGCGGTAATAGTCCCCGCTCCGGATCAGGTCCGCGTATTTGTGATAGACTGCGATCTGCCCGCGGATCTCCTCTTTCTCTTCCTCGCTCAGGCTGTTGAGATCCAGCTCATAGCCGAAGGTGCCGGACATGGCGACCACCGCCCGCGTATGCAGGGGCGTGCTGCGGCCTGTCTGATGGTTGGGCGAGGCCGATACATGGGAGCCGACGGCGGATACGGGGTAGCCGAAGGAGGTCCCGTACTGGATCTTCAGTCTCTCTATGGCGTCCGTGTCATCGCTGCACCAGATCTGCGGAGAATAATAGAGCATGGCCGGGTCGAAACGGCCCCCGCCCCCGGCGCAGCCCTCGAAGAGGACCTGAGTGAATTCACTCGTCAGTCTGTCCAGGAGGCGATAGAGCCCCAGTACATAGCGGTGCCGCACCTCTCCCTGTCTCCCGGCCGGCAGAGCCCGGGAGAAGACGTCCTCCATGGCCCGGTTGAAGTCCCACTTGATATAATCGATGGCGTTCTCCCTGAGAATAGCGGAGATCGCCCCGTAGAGATAGTCTCTCACATCCTCTCTGGATAGATCCAGCACCAGCTGATGGCGGCTGCGCACGGGTCCCCGTCCGGGCACCGTGAAGGCCCAGTCCGGATGGGCCCTGTAGAGGTCAGAGTCCTCATTGACCATCTCCGGCTCGATCCAGAGCCCGAATCTCATGCCCAGGGCATGGATCTGTTCCGCCAGTCCGACCAGACCGCTGGGGAGCTTTTCCAGGTTGACCTTCCAGTCCCCCAGTCCCGCTCTGTCGTTATTTCTGGCCCCGAACCATCCGTCGTCCAGCACGAACATCTCGATGCCCAGGTCCGCTGCCTGCCGGGCCAGCCCCATGATCTTATCTTCATTGAAGTCGAAATAGGTCGCCTCCCAGTTGTTGATCAGGACAGGTCTCCGCGCCAGCTTGTACCTGCCGCGGCAGATATTGTTACGGATGATCCGGTGACAGTTATGGCTGAGCCTTGTGAGCCCCTTGCTGCTGAAGGTCAGGATCACCTCCGGCGTGAAGAAGGTCTCTCCGGGCTGCAGCTCCCAGGAGAAGGTCCCGTCATGGATCCCCATGACGGCGCGGACACTGTCCGTCTGGTCCCGCTCGATCTCCGTCCTGTGGTCCCCGGAATAGACCAGGATCATGCCCAGGCAGTCCCCGTGATCCTCGTCGGCGTGCCGGTCACAGAGGATCACGAAGGGATTGTGGTGGTGACTGGTCATTCCCCGGCGGGAGGCCACCGTCTGGATGGCGTGCGGCAGGGGCGTGCGCTCGAACTGTCTCTCCATGCAGTGGCGCCCGTGGAAATGAATGAGATCCCACTGTCCGAAGGGAAGCTCCACGCAGGCGGACATGGCCCTTTCCAGGGTCACGGGACGGCTGCCGGACCGGATCTGCGCCGCTCTTGTGATGATGTCCATATCCGGAAAGACGCCGTAGAAGAGCTGCACCGCCAGGCCGCTCACCGGGTCCTCCAGAGAGATGATCAGGGTCTGGGCCTCTCCGCCGTTATCGTAAACGGCCGGCATCCCGGGGATCGCGTACTTGCCTTCCCGGATCTCATATCCCCTGTAGCGCAGGTCTGCGCAGGTGCTGCCGTCGTCATTGCGCACCACCAGGGCCGGCACACGATAGTCCCCGGTGCCGGCACAGGCATATTCCTGACAGATGGTATCCAGGGAATAGGACCGGTTCTCCTCCGCGCCGTCGATATTGCCGGAAAAACCGCGGTCGCACCGCCTGTGCATATAGGACATATCACTTCCCGTGCGGCGGCCATAATACAGATGCTGCAGCACATCATGACTGTCCGCCGCCATCTGATAAGCTGTATTGGCTGTCTCTATGGTGAAAAGCCTTCTCTCCCTGTCGAACCTTATACCCATTCTCTCCTCCGTCCTGTCCCGCGGTCCCCGGGAAGAAGTGACAATTCCTTGAGGCCGCATTCCGATTGATATACAATAATCTTACCATTCCCCGCATTTGCGGGAAAGAGAAACAGCTTCCGCCATGTCTCACCGGAAAGGAACCTGTCATGCACTTTTTTGCCCCCATAAACTACGACGTCCTCATCATCGGCGGCGGTGTCGTCGGCAGCGCCTGCGCGCGGGAGCTCTCCCTGGCCAGTGTCCGTCTGACGGCTCCCATACCCAGGGACCGCATCCGGGACGCCATGGCGGCCATCCGTCTGCTCAAAGTAAAAGCGCCGGTCAGCGCCGGCGCCATACTGGTTCATGATCTGCTTTCTTTTCACATGTCCTGTGCTCTCTTCTCCGCCTCTTCGTCCAGCCACAGCCAGGCTTCGTGCAGCCCCTCCGCGGAGAATTCAAAATCCCTGATCTGCATGTCTGCCGGATCGGCCGCCCCGTAGGCCAGCGGCCCGGGCCAGATCACGGCGCGCAGGGAAGCCTCCCCGCGCTTGTCCGGCGGCGTGTAGCGGACATTGGCCAGGGGCTCTCTGGCCACACGATAGCGCATGCCGCCGCAGCTGCCGTAGAAAGCTTCCCCGTATTCATAGTGTCCGATATGCAGTAATTCCTCTTCCGGGATCCTTGCCATTCCCTTCTCCTCTCTCTCTGTCTCCCGCGCCCTGTCCTCTTCAGGTCATCACTCTCTGCAGCACATATTTCACGGCCGCGACCTCCACGGGCTTGCCGATATAGGCGTCCATGCCCGCGTCCCTGCAGCGGCGCACATCCTCGTCAAAAGCATTGGCGGTCATGGCAATGATGGGGATCTCGGCATTGACCGGATCCTGCAGGGCCCGGATCCAGTGGGCCGCCTCGTAGCCGTCCATGACAGGCATCTGAATATCCATGAGCACCGCGTCGTATTCGCCCGGATCAGACCGCATGAGGATATCCACGGCCTCCCGTCCGTCGGCGGCATTGGTGACCCTGATCCCGTCCTCCTCCAGAATCTCGGCGGCGATCTCCCGGTTGAGATCATTGTCCTCCACCAGCAGGATCCTGCGGTCCTTGAGACGGACCGGCGAGATCGGGGCCCTCTGGGCATAGCGGCCGAACAGACGGACCAGGGGATTGTACTCGTCCGTCGCGTGATGGTTGCCCGCCTCCTCCTGCAGACGCAGGGCCAGCTCCACCGTAAAGGTGCTCCCCGCCCCTGGCCGGCTCTCCACCTGGATCCTTCCGCCCATGGACTCCACGATGCTCTTACAGATGGGCATACCGAGACCGCTTCCCATGACCCGGCTGACCGTGGTGTTCCTCTCTCTCTCGAAGGGCTCGAAGAGCTTCTCCTGGAACTGCTGGCTCATGCCGATACCGGTGTCGCGGACCCGGATCTCTATGCCCATATATCCCTGGGGCGCGTCCTCCGTCTCGCGGATGGTCAGCTCCACGATGCCCCCGGGCGGCGTATACTTGACAGCATTGCTGAGGAGGTTGATCAGCACCTGGGTGATCCTCAGCTGATCGCAGTAGACGTAGGTATTCATCCGGCTGTCCAGGTCTGTGAGGAAGGTCAGACCCTTCTGTTCCACCTGCTGCTGTATGATGTCCGTGACCCCGCTCAGGATCTCCCGCAGGTCACTGGGCCGCTCCTCCAGATCCAGTCTGCCGCTCTCTATGCGGCTGAAATCCAGGACATTGCCCACCAGGTGCAGCAGATGACTGCTGGCCGTGCGGATCTTGCGCAGGCTGTCCTGCAGCTTCTCCGGATCATCCAGATGGGCCTGGGCGATCTCCGTGAAGCCGACGATGGCATTCATGGGCGTCCGGATGTCATGCGACATATTGGACAGGAAGGTGCTCTTGGCGCTGTCGGCATTCCGGGCCTGCCGCAGGGCGTTCTCCAGAAGACTCCTCTGCTGGATCTCTATCCTTCTTTCTTCCTGAATATTGGCAAAACCGATCAGGATCCTGTTGAGCTTGTCCTCCAGGCCGCCCAGCCTCACGATCCGCCCCCGGTAATAGACCGGCGACGCCCCGGGACCGCAGCGGAAGATCATGCTGTAGGCCAGGTTCTGCTTCAATACCTTCCGCAGCTCCTCCGGGGCCAGCCGCCTCATGAAGTTCTCCCGGTCGTGAGGGAAAACGCACCAGTTGGCGAATTCCTCCACCGTGTCCACATAACCGGAGACAAAACACCGCCCGTAGAGCTTGCGGATATTGTCCCGCACCCGGAAGATCTCGTAGGAATCCGCGTCCAGATCCACAAAAAACACCGAGTCATATTCCCGGGTCAGGGCCTCGATGACCTCCATACGCTGCAGGTTCTGCTCTTCTGTATGCTTCTGCCGGGTGATATCCCGCATCAGACAGGCAGCCATCACGTGGCCGGTCAGCTCATCCGTCGACAGTCTCAGCGTCTCCTGCAGATAGACCTCCGCCCCGGTCTGATCATAGACTTTATACTCGAGGACTGCTTCGGTCTCCCCTTTTTCAAACATGGACAGCAGGACATCCTGCCTGACCAGCTTTTCGAACCTTTCCCTGACCGGCGGCTGGATCCGCTGGCCCCAGGTGGCCGCATGATCCGGCAGGGGCCCCGGAATGTTCACCCCGGGCACAGGATAGAAGATCTCCGGTCTCCGGCTGTCGCCGCCCACGACCATATTGCGGGTGATATCTAGCTCATAGGTCGCGACCGTGTCCGCCATCACGGCACTGCTCAGGCGCATGCCCCTGGAAATGGTATTGCGCAGGGACTGGATGGAAGCTTCCTTCTGCTCTCCCGTGAGCGATTCCTCACGCTCCAGTACTGCCTGCCGTTCCTGGCTGAGAACACAGAAGAGAGCACTGACCGCTTCTCCGTCCCTTCTTTCCAGGGCCCATCCGTCGATCTGCCGCCAGGCCCCGTCCGCCATGGGATAAGAGATGGCAATACTGTCCTGATTCCTGAGTGTCTCCCGGATCTTGTCAAGGCTCCAGGCCTCCTCCCGCCATACCGCGTAGGCGGGATCCACCAGGGTTCTGCAGTAAGCCCTGTGCAATTCCGTGTAGGAGCTGCTTAAGAGCGTGTCCAGCGCCGGATTGGGCCTTTTCTCCCAAAGCCTCTCTATGCGGTCGTTCTCCAGATCCAGGACATAGACCTGGTCATAATCATCCAGAAAGAACTCCAGCATACGCCGGCGGATCTTTACGTCGATCGACGAATAATCTGTCTTCATCAGACCTCCCCGTCACTGTGTCCACCAGGGACTCAGCATCTCATCCAGGATCTTGCGCCGTTCCATATCCTCACGCCGCCTTCTCTCCAGCTCCTCCATGGAAGGATCGTCCTCCCATTCCTCGGGGCCCAGCGCGCCTTTCAGCCTCTGCAGGGATGACCTGTCCTCCTCCTCTGCCGCTTCCTGCGCCTCCTGCACCGCCTTGACATTGAACTGCGTATTATACAGCTCCGTATAGACACCGCCCGCGCCGACCAGGTCCTTGTGCTGCCCGCGCTCCACGATCTCTCCGTCCTTCACGACGATGATCTCGTCCGCCGCCAGGATGGTGGAGAGACGGTGGGCGATCAGGAGACTGGTCCTGGAACCCACCAGCGGGTCGATGGCTGCCTGGATCTTCGCTTCCGAGATCGAATCCAGGGAGGCCGTCGCCTCGTCGAAGATCAGCAGGGCCGGATCCCGCAGGAGCACCCGCGCAATGGAGATCCGCTGCTTCTCACCGCCCGACAGCTTGAGGCCGCGGTTGCCGACGACCGTGTCCAGCCCCTTGTCCTGCCGTTTGATGAAATCATAGATGTTGGCCTTCTCGCAGGCCTCGATCAGCTCCTCCTCCGTGGCGTCCGGCTTCACATAGAGGAGATTGTCCCGGATGGTCCCGTTGAAGAGAT
>DGGX01000004.1:12380-12622 GCA_002392385.1 Lachnospiraceae bacterium UBA3863 | reverse complement strand
GTCATATTCGATTGTGAAGGTTCTGTGGGAACTCCTGCCTGACAGAAGTTCGTGGGTGCTGTCTCACGCGACAGCTTTGTTATCTTACCGCGGCATCAGCCTGTTGTCAAGCATGATTTTCAACTTTTTAAAAAGTTTTTTGGGAGCCGCGGAAGCTCTCTTTTCTGCAAATCATGCCGCCCTCCGGTCGGATGCGCGGCACGATAATGGTGAAAAAAGAACGGAGAAAGCGGGATTTGAAC
>DGGX01000004.1:11900-12281 GCA_002392385.1 Lachnospiraceae bacterium UBA3863 | reverse complement strand
CCACTTGAGTATTTCTCCATGCCTGGTTCGTAGAAAACGTTATTCAATTTTTACGCCTCTTTTACAGGTGCATCGTCAATTATACATATGCCCGAAACATTTGTCAATGCACTTTGTAGAAAAAAGGAGAGGCAGCTGCTGCCCCGGTATGGGGCAGCGCTGTACTTTATAAAACAGGCCTTCAGCCCTGCAGTCTGGCCAGTACGGCATCCAGCTCCTCCGGCGCGGGAGAAGAGGGCTTCCATCCGATCAGCTGATCATCGCCCTGATAGCGCGGGATGATGTGGAGATGGAAGTGATGCACCGTCTGTCCGGCGATCTCTCCGTTGTTCTGCACAAGGTTGAGACCGTCGCAGCCCAGCTTCTCTTTATAGAGGCGGG
>DGGX01000004.1:898-11843 GCA_002392385.1 Lachnospiraceae bacterium UBA3863 | reverse complement strand
GATCTCCGCCGCGAGGCGCATGGCCTCCCCGGCCAGCTCCGGCGGGATCTGGGTGATGTCCGCATAGTGATCCTTGGGAAGGACAAGGGCGTGTCCCGCCGTGGCGGGGGCATTGTCCAGTATTACCCGGAAATGGTCATTCTCACAGACCGTGCGAGAGGGGATCTCTCCGTTTGCGATCCTGCAAAAAATACATCCTGCTTCCTGCATGATTACCTCCTGTATGAGCTCTTTTAATCCGCAGCACTATGAATCAGTATATCATTTCCGCCCGCGGATGCAAAGTGTGCGGGGCAGGAAGTCTGCCGCTGCGCCGCGGATCCGGTCGGCCGCAGGCATGAACCAGACGTCACCGGCACTCATAAATGGCCTCACCGAACCGGACCTCGTCGCCCTTATGGACAGGCACACTCTCCTCCGGCTCCAGGAGTCTTCCGTTGATCCAGGTCCCGTTGGTGCTGTTGAGGTCCCGCATCATGAGTCCTCCCTCCGCTTCCCGGGTGAAACGCACATGCAGGCGGCTGATGCTGGGATCCTCGATCGCCCTGTCCGCGAACTGTTCGTTCCTCCCCAGTGTCAGCGGGAGTCTGCGCAGGTCAATGTTGGGCATGCGCGGGTCCTCACTGTAAAGGCCGGAGGCGCGGGTCCCTTCAAATCCCAGGAAGACTGTCCCTGTCTCTTCTTCTCTCGCCTTCTCCTCCGCCTGCATGCGTTCTGCCCGGATCTGTTCCCTGCGCATTTCCTCCCTGAAGAGGCGCAGGTCCTCTCCTTTATCCGACGTCTGCGCCTTTTTCCGTCTGTGGGAGCGCAGGAGGATCAGAATACCGGCCGCCGCGGAGAGGACGAGACAGAAGACCGCAAGGCAGCGGCATAGCAGCAGGCCCCTTTCCGTCACCCGGAAGAACATGGGATAGGCCGCGGAGGCCACACAGCCCAGAAGCAGCAGGGCCGCAGCCACGGACAGACCGGGGACAGGATCCCTGCTTCTGCCGGTTCTGTCCTGCCTCTTCGGGCCTCTTCCCTCTTCATACAGATCCTGCTTCTGCCTTACGGAGACCGGTTCTTCATAGAAGCCCTCTCCGGCGCCGCTCTCTTCCTGGCGAAAATAGTCATCTGTGGGAACCGGCTCCGGGTCTGTCTCCTCATCCTGTCCGCCCTGGTCTGTCGTTTCTGTCTCCAGTCTGTGCAGCAGGAGGTCCGGATCCTCCGCGCAGGCGGCGAGCCTGTAGGCCAGGGCCGCCGCGTCTCTGTCGTCCTCCCTGACCAGATCCGCGGCCGATGTGAACAGGTCCCGCATATCCCTGCCTCCCGCATCCGGATAATATAAAAAGAGATAGTGGCCCTCTGTCAGGTCGTAGTATACAAACTCCTGCGTCATGATGAGGTGCTCCGGATCCAGAAGGTAGAGGGACAGTTCCCTGCGCAGTGCGGTGATGTCCGCCGCCAGCCGCTGCAGGTCCGACACGCCCAGCTTCCGGTCCGCATGAAAAACGGAGAATTTCTGTCTGGCCGTGATGTCATAGCACAGCTTTTTCTCCCCGTTTACCGCCCGCAGACAGCAGGGAAGCAGTCCCTGGATCTTGTTGGCAGCCAGCATCCTGTATTGATAGCCGCCCGTCTGCACCTCCTCCGGCTCCGGCAGAACCAGATAGGTGTGCAGCGCATCTCTGTAATGTCCGATCTCCATTTGAGCTGTCTCCTTTCCCGCCGGTCATTGGCGCAGCCTCCCTCTAGTCCTCCTGCGCCATTCGCAGCAGGGCCGCGATCCGTCTGGCTCTCCGGAAGCTGTGCGGCGGATCCGACTTCCTTGCCTGCTGCGCCGTGTCGATCCCCCATCCTTCCGGCATGAGAAAATATCCACGGAAGACTGTGGCAGCCAGCTCTGCCCGCACCCTGCAGCGTACCGTCAGTCCCGTCTCCAGCTTCTCGCTGAAGGAGGCGAGCAGGAAGGTGCTCCTGCGGCTCTCCGACAGGTCTCCTTCCCTGTGCTGTGTGTGCCCTCTTTCTATACTCTTCTGATAGGCATGGATATAGGCATCCTGCTCCACGGCACACCGGTCGTACATATAGAAGGCAAGATACAGGACAAAGACCACCAGGCAGAGAGCCATGGGAACTATAAAGGAAGCTTCCGCCGTCATGTAGCCCGCCTCCCCGCACAGGTCTGTCCCTTCTCCGGCAGAGGGAGATCCCGCCGCCCTTCCCGGGACGGCCCGTCCTGTAAGCTTCTCCATCCTTCTCCTTTCTCTGCCCCGTTTCAGAGGCTCCCTCCCAGGTAATTCTCCGCGCAGACCAGCCATGCCGCCCCGGCCAGAAAAGGCACAAAGGGGATGGTGTCCCCTGCGCAGCCTCTTCGGCGGCATAGGAAAACAAAAGCTGCTGCGGACAGAGAAGCCGCCGCGAGAATTCGCAGGGTGTTCTCCGTCCCGGCCGTCATCCCGCACAGGAGAAGGCACCATCCGTCTCCCCGGCCCCAGGCTCCCCGGACGGCCGCGGAGGCGGCCAGCCACACAAGTCCCGGGGCAGCGCCTCCCACGCTTACCCCACAGCCGCAGGCTTGTCTGCATAGGAGGGCCAGAGCCCAGAGGTACAGCCAGCTTCTGCGCACCTTCATGGACCGCAGGTCCTCCGCGGCACAGATCGTCAGCATCAAGGCTGCCTCGATCATCTGTCTCCCCCCTGCTCCTGTCCGTGCCCGCAGCGGGGGCAGGGCCGCAGGTGACCCTGTGCTTCCTCGCGGCTCTCTTCGTGGTATTCCTTATAGATCGCCGTGCAGTGCGGGTCGCTGTGATAACGGTTCCCCGCCGGTGCCACCAGCACCGTACCTTCCGGGCCGGGCCGACAGCTCTCACAGGGGTGATAGATCGAACCATCGTCTGCCCGCAGCCCGGAAAGTGACTCCGCCGGTACCCAGTGCAGGTCGGGGTGAAGGTATGGGCACAGGGGATCCGTGTGATAGACGATGCCCGTGCGGGCCACATAGACCGTATCGCCGTCGCCGCTCCCGGTGCTCTCCGTCCTGAAGCTGCCCGGCCTATATCCCGTCCACGCATGGCCCATGTATACCGCTTCCAGGGTAAAGCCCCTGTAGGCGATGACCGGTATAAAAGGCCTCAGTCTGCAGTGAGCATGGATCTCCACCCGGCCGCCATCCGTCAGGACAGAGGATCCCAGATAAGAAATGCTCCCCTTCAGAGGACTGTTTTTAAGATATGCTGCTCCCAGCAGCTGGGCGACACGTCCCCTGACAAAGCTTTCCGTCAGGGCAAAGGAAGCCCCCTCTGAGAGCCCGCCGTCCGCGTCCGTCCCCTGACCGTCCCCGCTCCCTGCCGTCTCCGGGGCCGCATACCGCGTATAATAGGCATACTCCCGCACCTGGTCCCCGGCCTGCTGCAGGGCCGCCGTCAGACGGCTCTCGAAACGCAGCATTTCGATAATAAAAAGAATGTTCAGGACGAAAAAGAGAAAGAGGGGCAGTACCATGGCCGCCTCCGCCGTCATGCTGCCCGGCGGGTCCTCCCGCCTGTTTCCGCGCAGTCTGCGCCAGCACTCAGTCATATCCCACCGTCATTTCCACCTTAAAGGTCGTCCCCGTCGAACACGGCACCTCTGTCGTAAAGGAAAAAATATCCATGCACTGATCCAGGCGGAAGCCCTCTCCGTGAGGGGTCTCCCGGATTTCCATTTCTATAAGATCCATAAGACGCCGGGTCTTCAGCGATCCTCCCTGCAGATAGAGGAGCCCGCGCAGATGGTCCCGATAGTCAAAGCCCTCCGCATAGCTGCCGATCCGGCCGCGGCCGGCGGGCGTGAGCAGGTCCGTCATGGCTGTCTGCCAGTTGTCGGGGGTCTTGCGCAGGGGCACTCTGCCTCCCTTCATCAGCGTCCGGACATCCACCACCGTCTCCAGATAGGCCCAGGAGAAAAGGATGCCGGCCTTCAGCGGCTCCTTGAGCTCCGGATTGAAGAGGACCAGTGACACGACGGCCGCCGCCGCGTCCGCCTGTGCCGCCCTTGCTGTATCCCCGAACAGACAGGCGCAGTTCAGGCCTCCCCGCAGGAGCATGAGCCTCTCCGCCACCGCCTCCAGGTTGTCCACATCGGATCCGCGGCCGCCGATGATATATTCCACCTGATAGCGCAGAGGCGCCTCCTTCCGGGCTCCGTGCAGGAGGTCCCCGCATTTCTCCAGAACATACTCGTCAAACAGGAGCTCATCCGCCTGCGGGTACCCGTGACTATTGGTCTGGGCCGCTCCCGTCCCGGCGCACAGGGTCCTGTGCGAGCAGAGCTCCGCCACCGGATACAGGGTGTCCGCCGCCGGTATATCCGTGCCGTAGATCTGAAAGAGTATGGGCCGCTTCATGAAATCACCGGCCGCCGACAGGATCCTCTGCGGCAGAGTCTCTTCACTCTCGGCAGCGCCCGGATCCCCGCCGCTTCCCTCGGCGGGCTGGGCGGCCGGCGCCTGACCGCCGGCCTCTGCCAGCCTTTTCTCCTCTTCTCCCCTGGCCAGCTGTTCCCGGAGCTTGTCTTCATTTTCCAGTCTCTTCCGGGTCCAGGCTTCCGTATCCAGCTCCAGGCCGTGCCAGCGGTCTGCCGTCACCATGGCCGCTGCCGCGTATTGCCCCACCGGATCGGCAGACATATAGGCGTAGATCTGTTCCCGCAGAGAGCGGCCGCCGTCATCGGAGGCCAGCCGGAAACCGGTGATCTGCACGGGAGAGGCCTTGAGTGCGTAGAACCGTCTCCAGCCGGTATCCTCCAGGTTCTTCTGCAGATAGTACTGCAGGTGGGCCGCTGCCGCGGCCGGCCCCGGCGCGCTGTCGCCGGCATAGGCCGTATCGATATAGAAGAGATCATACCGGGCGTGAAGCTCCTGATGAAACTCCGCCAGCACGCTGTCCGCGGCCGTCTGGGCCGCGCAGGCGGTCCTGAGCCGTCCCGTGCCGGTCGCGGAGGAACGGATCAGCAGAAGCAGGAAGGGCAGCAGTACGGCCAGGATCAGGGCTGTAAAGACCGTCAGGTATCCCTCTTCCGGGGCGCTGTACGCGCCCCGGAGTCCGTAAACAGTCCGGCCTGCTCCCGCTCTGTCAGGAGCAGAGCCTGTGCCACACATTTTCTGCCGCTCCCCTCGAAAGAATGGTGGAGCTGTCACTGCTGATCTTGTTGAAGATCTTTTTGACCAGATCATTCAGCTGCTTTTTGAAGATGACCACCAGGCCCACGAGGACAACCATTATGAGTATGACCTCGACCGTCCCCATGCCTTCCTCATCCTTGAGAAAACTGTAAAAGCCGCCTGCCATTGTGCCTCCTTTCCGGACACCGCTGTGTCGTGTGTCCTATACCGTAAAACTGAGATATGCCGGAATCATAATTATCAGCATTGTGACCGCCAGCATGATGACCATCGGAAATAAAAGTCCGGTCTCCGCCTCCTCTCCGCGTATTCTTGCCGTGATCCTGCGCTCCCGGAAGGCCTCGCCGGCCTCCCGGTGCAGAACGTTCAGAAGGGCACTGTTCCCTTTGCGAAGGTTCTGCGTGAGCAAGGACACAAGCCTCGCATAAACGTTGCTGCGACACCGGGCGGCGAAGTGCGTATAGGCCTCTGTTTCCGGGATCCCGCTCTCCATTTCCCGGTTCAGGAGGAGGATCTCCTCTCCCAGATAACGCCTGTGCCCTCCCCGGAGTCGCGCATTCCGATAGTCCTCACCGATTCTGAAAAATATATTCCGCAGGCTCATGCCTGCTCCCATGTAGAGGGCCAGTCTGCTGACGAAGACCGGGTAGTCTTCACGCAGCTGCCGCTCCCTTTTGACGATTTCTTTATGGAGCTGCCGGTCTGTGAGCGGCGCATAGAGGACCGCCGCCGCGGCCGCGGCCAGAAAGAGGATCACGGCTGAGCTGTCGCCCGCCGCCGACCACCGGATGGCCTCTCCGCCCTCCCGCAGGCGGCCGGGCAGTTCCAGATAGGGTTGGTCCCTTGTCTCCTCTTCCTGTCCGGAGATGAGGCCCTGCAGCTCCCGCCGCAGCCGCTCCTCCACGCTGATCTCCGGGGGATAGACCGTCAGCGCGTAGGTCCGCTCATAGCTGCGGACGCCGCTGCTGTCCTCGGCAGAAAGGACCGCCTTCAGCAGAACTTCCTGCCCCTTCCCGGCGTCTCCGGTACACAGGTTCTTCCCTTCGTCCGACAGGATCCCGGCATCCCCGGTCTCCCAGCGGATCACGAAGGGATATCCCTCCAGGGCACTGATCAGGTCCAGGTCTCCCCGGACCTGGTCCGGTCTCCCGCCGTCCCCCAGGATGGCGGCCGGAAGGGCCTCCAGCAGCCGGTCGGCCAGCCGGTCCAGTTCCTCCGGTTTATACCGGCGGGACTGGATCGTGACCGGCACCTCCACCTCTGTGCTTCCCTCCACCACGGCCGTCAGCACCTCCTCCCGGGGCAGTCCGCCGTAGGTTTCCCGCTCCAGACGCAGGGTCCCTCCATCCTCCGCGGCCGCCCGATCCCACGCCGTCTTGAGTACAGCCGCCCCTGACAGCAGGCTTCCCACGAGAAGAATAGACAGAATATGGTATATTTTGCCGATCTCATAGGCTTCCTTCTTCCCTTCCGCAAGACGGGAGGGGTATAAGACAGCCAGGTCCGCGCCGGGATCCTGCCGGCGGGCGCGCCCTATGTTCCTTGTTTTTCTATATATAAAAGCTGCTCCCCGGGTCAGCGGCATAAAGCCCTCCGCCGCCGCTCCCGGAACAGGCTCTCCCCTGCACAAAAGCATCAGGAGACCTGTACAGAGAGGCATCACCGCCGCCAGGACGGCGCCTGCCCAGATCTCTTTCATATGTCCTCCTTCCCTTCAGAATACAAGGGTCAGAATGTGATCCTCAGAATCCTGCGGCTCATCTCCATGGCCAGGAGCCAGATCAGGAGACAGGCGGTCATAAACAGAATTCCGAACACATTGTGATACAGTACGTCGAAGAAGCCCGGCGACGCTGCGCTCACATAGGCGATAATGGCAAAAGGGACCGCGTTCATGATCCTGTTCTCCATCCGCCGGCTCGCCAACGCGGCTTCGATCTCATTCTCCGATTCCATCCGGGCCCGGATCAGCCCGGCACTGCGCTGGGTCACCGCCGCCATGTCCCCGCCTCTGCGCTTGCAGATGGAGAAGACCGCCGCGTATTCCCGCACTTCTTCTATCCCTGTTCTCTCCGCCAGGGAGGTCAGCAGGTCCTCCAGCGGCACATGGCTGTCCAGGCCCGCGCAGAGTCTGTACAGTTCCCGGCTGATGGCCGCCGCCTCTCCGAAGCGCAGGACCATCTCCCGGCGGGCGTCGCGAAAGGCGTTTTCAGAAGAGACACCGGCCTGCAGCGCTGTGACTGCCGCCTCCAGGGCCTCCACGAACTGTTCCGCCAGTTCCCGGTTCTGCCTCCGCCGCACCTCCTCCCGGCTCCTGAGCGCCAGCAGACAGCTGACCGGCAGCAGGGGCAGGACGGCCCACAGGCTCTTGTAGAAAAGCCATACCGCCGCGGCCTCAAAGGCCATGGCCGGGAGAAGGCACTCCGGCGTCTCCAGCGCCAGGAGGTACAAGTCCCGCGCGACGGATCTTATCCGTGACCAGCAGTTCCTCCACCTGTTCCCAAATGCCTGTGATCTTTCCATCTCTCATCCCCGTCTCCCGGAAACGGTAGAGCGTCCGCATGCGGATCTCCCCCTTCTCCGTTCCCGTCACCTGTACTACCTCCAGAACCTTTCTGCTGCGATCACGCAATCGGCCCAAAAAAGTGACGATGTCAAGCGCAGACCCGATCTGTCCTCGGATGGCTCCCAGGGGCAGCTCCATCGATCCCATCATGACCATGGTCTCCAGGCGGCTCATCATGTCTCTGGCCGAGTTGGCGTGGCCCGTGCTCATAGACCCGTCGTGGCCGGTATTCATAGCCTGCAGCATATCGATGGCCTCCGGGCCGCGCACCTCCCCGACGATGATGCGGTCGGGCCGCATGCGGAGACTGGCGCGGATCATGTCGCGGATGGAGATCTCGCCGCAGCCTCCGGCCCGGGCCGCCCTCGCTTCCATTCTGACCAGATTGCTGATGCCCCGGATCTGCAGCTCCGCCGTGTCCTCGATGGTGATCACACGCTCCCCGGGGTCTATGTAGGTACACAGGGCGCTCAGGAAGGTAGTCTTGCCGGCCCCGGTCCCGCCGCTTATAAAAATGTTAAGACCCGCGCGCACACACATTTCCAGCAGGGCCCTCACTTCCTCGGACAGGGCTCCCCGGCGGAGCAGCTCCTCCATATTCATGGGGTCCTTTGGAAAGCGCCGGATCGTCAGCACCGGACCGTCCAGAGAGACCGGCGGCAGGACGACACTCACCCTGGCCCCGTCCCGCAGTCTCGCGTCCGCGATCGGGGCAGCTGCGTTCACCGTCCGGTCGCAGTCTGCCACGATCTGTTGAATGATATCCCCAAGTCTCTGCCCCGAGACGAACCGTTGGGGGCAGCGTTCTATCCTGCCCTCCCGCTCCACAAAAATGTCGTCGGGGCCGTTGACCATGATCTCCGTGACCGAGGGGTCCCGGAGCAGTTCCTCCAGGATGTCCAGCCGGCGTATGGAGTGAAACAGCTCCCTGTGAAGCTCCCGCCTGGCCGCTATGGAAAGGCATGTCTCTGCCGCCGCCTCTGTGATGACCTCATCGATGATCTCCGCGACCTCCTCATCGGAGGTCTCCCGGGAGAAGTCGATCCTCTCTACGACCCGTCCCCGCAGCCTTTCCTTCATTTCTATGTCCGGCGTCTCTCCGCGGCCAGCTGCTCTCTGACCCACCCTGTGAACGCCTCCCCTGTTTCCCCTGTCTCTTCCTGCCATTCCCGGCTCCTCATGGCCGGGAGCGGCAGGGTCCTTGCCGTGCTCCATATATCCTCCGCCCCATGTTTCTGCAGGATCTCCCGGAAGTTCTCCAGCTTGGCCTCCGCGGCCGCGGTCTGTCCCTCCGGGATCCACAGCCGGCCGCACCTGCGCAGAAGGCCCGTGAAGCCGTCCGCCTGCTCGGTCAGATCCAGTACCAGCTCCTCATACTCTGTCCTCTCCCCAAGGGCATCCAGAAAGCCCTGCCACTCACTCTCCGTGACGCTCTGCAGCTCCATCCAGGACCGCATGGGAGGCAGTATATCCAGGGTCTCCCACCTGCAGGCCAGCAGGGCGACCTGCGAGGCAAAACGGTCGGGGGAGCATGCGCTGTAGTAGACCAGGTCCGCCAGTGACCCCCGCAGATCGATGCCCAGTCTGCGGGCCAGCCCGCTGCAGGCTTCCAGAGAGACATAGAGTGAACGCCTCTCCTCTCCCAGGATCCTTCCCAGTGTCAGCGCCGTCGAGGTCTTGAGGCAGCCGCCCGCCGGACTGTAGATCCCGCTGATCCGCAGGGGGCCTGCGGCGCTGCTTCTCAGGGGCAGGGCCGGTCCCTCTTCCAGATAGATCCTCCTGGCCGCGGACAGGACCGCCGACGGGGAATTATACTTCCCGATCTGTCTCTCTTCTCCCTCCGGTCTCTCCCCGTCTCCCTCCGTCAGAAAGAGACGGCAGGGATAGACCGACGGGTCCTTCACAAGGCCTGCGGCCGACTGGGATATGATCAGGAGCTGCGTCGCCTCCGGCGGGCTGATCTCCCCAAGCCTCTCCGGCTCTGTGCAGACCCGCAGGCTGCAGGGGAAATCCGCATGGGCATAGAAGAATTCCATGAGCCGCATGGCGTAATCTCTTTCCGTATCGCAGATGGTGATCCCTCTCTCCATTCCTCTCACCTCGTCGAAAATGATTATGGATATACGAATACCTGTGTCAGGCCGGTCCACAGTCCCGGCAGCAGGATCACCGCCGCCGCGGACAGGGCGATCGGAACAGCGAAATGGACTCTCGCGCTCCTTCCCTGCCCCCGCAGCACAAGGCAGAGGGCCGGGACCAGGCCGATCACAAAGGCCAGGCAGAAGCATATGCCGTGCCGGACCGGCGACAGACAGACCGCCAGCGCAGTCAGCAGCTTCACATCCCCGGCCCCGAGTCCCCGGGATCTCCAGAAGGGATAGAGGAAGGCCAGTGTGACAGCCGCCGTCAGGATCCTGGCGGGCAGCTGGATCCATTCGCCCCTCGCCCCGAGGAAGAGGATGCCTGCGGCGCCAAGGGCTGCCGACAGGACATTGGGGATCCTCCCCTCCCGCAGATCGGTATAGGCACAGCCGGCCAGGATCAGGACCAGGACCGCGTTCTCAAGTGTCTCCGCCACAGGCTTACCTCCTCTCTTTTGCCGGATCATGTATTCCGTTTATAAGCATATTGTCATTCGTGTTTGCGCCTTTTTCGTCGGCGTAGGCCCATTATATCTCATACGTATTTTCGATGCAATACGTTTTTCATATCTTTTTTACGTATTTTTATGGATGTTTTCTCACATGGTCTCAGGCTGTTGCGTACGGTTCGGTCATCCTCTATAATGAATTCATCACCCAAACACTGAACAGAGGGGCTGCGCGGGAGCGCGGCAGCTCCCGGATGCGGTGCGGAACGGCCGCCCCTCTCAGCAAGGCGCTCCGGAATGGAGGAAAGAATGCAGAAGTATGAGTGTGATGTTTGCGGATATGTCTATGATCCCGAAGTCGGTGATCCGGACAACGGCATCGAGCCCGGAACGGCCTTTGAAGATCTCCCCGAGGATTGGGAGTGTCCTCTCTGCAGCGCCGGCAAGAACGAGTTCTCCCCTGCCGACTGATCCGCACAGGACGATCTGAATACTAAAAAAACCGCCGCGCCCGGAACCGAAGTTCCTGACGCGGCGGTTTTTCAGCCTCTATGGGACTGTTCAGTTTTTATTTGCGATTGAACGCGGCGAATCCGGGATACTGTGCGCTGCCGCCCAGAGCCTCCTCGATGCGGAGGAGCTGGTT
>DGGX01000004.1:576-788 GCA_002392385.1 Lachnospiraceae bacterium UBA3863 | reverse complement strand
AGGTGTTCAGAGCAACTGCGAGATCCGCAATGGTGGTGTCCTCGGTCTCACCGGATCTGTGGGAAACGATCGCGGTCATGCCGGCCTTGTGAGCCATCTTGATGGCCTCAAGGGTCTCGGAAACGCTGCCGATCTGGTTCAGCTTGATCAGGATGGAGTTGCCTGCGCCGAGGGCGATACCCTTGGCCAGTCTCTCGGTGTTGGTGACGAAC
>DGGX01000004.1:0-528 GCA_002392385.1 Lachnospiraceae bacterium UBA3863 | reverse complement strand
TGGTGACGAACAGGTCGTCGCCGACAAGCTGGCACTTGCCGCCGAGTCTCTTGGTCATCTCTACCCAGCCTTCCCAGTCCTCTTCATCCAGACCATCTTCGATGGAGTAGATGGGATACTTCTCGATCAGGCTCTCCCAGTGCTGGATCAGCTCTTCAGAGGTGAAGTCCTTGCCGCTCTTGGGCTGATGATAGAAGCCCTTGCCCTTGGGGCTCTTCCACTCGGAAGCAGCCGCATCCATGGCGAGGACGAAATCCTTGCCGGGCTCGTAGCCGGCGGTCTTGATGGCAGCGATGATGAGCTCGATCGCGGCCTCATCGCCTTCGGGCTTGTTGGGAGCGAAGCCGCCCTCGTCGCCGACAGCGGTGACATCGCCGGCAGCCTTGAGGTTCTTCTGCAGAGCATGGAAGACCTCGGTGCACCAGCGGAGACCTTCACGGAAGGAAGGAGCGCCGACAGGCATGATCATGAACTCCTGGGTATCAACGGAGCTGTCCGCGTGGGCGCCGCCGTTGAGGATGTTCATCA
>DGGX01000181.1 GCA_002392385.1 Lachnospiraceae bacterium UBA3863 | reverse complement strand
GGGGTCCTGACCGTGCCCAAGGCCCTGTTCGGCTACGCCTCGCCCCTGGTCATCCTGCAGGCGGTTGGCGTATTCGCCCTGGCCGTGGGGAGCGGAGAGACGGACAATGAGACCGCGGAAAAAGGAACAGCGGTCAGCAACAAGGCGGGCAGCCCGGCCTGGATCAGCCGTCTGGATCAGGCCACCTTCGGGATCTATCTGGTCCACATGGCCTTTATCCGCCTCCTGTTCCGGTATGCGGGCTTTGATCCCTATACCTTCCTGGCGCCTGTCACCATCAGCGCCTGTGTGGCGGGCTTTTTCTGTGTGTCCTATGCGGTCACGCGGCTGCTGAAGCAGATCCCGGGGATCCGGACCATCCTGTAAGGACAAGGCATACGAGGGGGCAGCACGGCCCATAACATAAAAGGCGCGTGACATCACGAGGCAACAGCAAGGAGAGGCAATGAGCGGCAGGAAGAGGAAGGAGAAGCTGCACAGAAGAGGCATGCATATTCGTTCGGGCCCGATCGGCATGGTCAGGTACGGATCCCGGGGCCTGATCCGGTTCGAGGTGATCTACCGGCTGCTCTGTATGCTGGTCTTCATCCCGGTCCTCAACTATGTGGAGAGCCTTCTGCTGCTGGTGAACGGGACCGGCAACATCGCGGCCTATAACGTCCTGGACGCCCTGAAGAATCCCCTGACCTGGATCGTGCTGGCGGTCCTGGCGGCGGGGATGAGCTTCTTTGCCTCCGTGGAGCAGTACGGCCTGATCAGCATTCTGCACGGCGCCTACAGCGGGCAGCGGGTCGGGGCCAAAGAGGCCTTCGCCAACGGGCTGGATCTGGGCGTGCACTTCTGCCGGCCCAGGAATGCCCTGCTGCTTTTCTATTTTCTGGTGGTCTATCCCTTCAGCCAGCTGCTGGACAATTCCAGCATAACGCGGTACATTACGATACCGGGCTTTATCCGGGAGCATTTCACCAAATATCCCTCGGTGGGCATGGCTGCCTTCGCCCTGGGGGTCGTGCTTTTCTATGTGGGTCTCCGCTGGGCCTATGTCCTGCCCCTCATGGTGATCGAGGACAGGGACTTCATGGACGCCCGGCGCAAGAGCGTCGCCTATACCCGGGGAAGGGAGGGCCTGCTCCTGCTCCTGCATGTGCTGGAGTGGGTGGTCATTATGGGCGTAATCTTCGTGTTCGGCGCCCTGGCGCTCTTTATAGTCCTCTGCCTCATAGCCCTGTGGCTGGAGCCGGGCATAGATCTGGCGGCCTTCCTGTCGTCCGAGAACAACTACATGCTGCTGATCATCGGCGGGATGATCTTCGGCTGGTTCACGGTGCCCCTCATCCGGGGCGTCATTCTGAACCGTTACTACACACTTTCCAAGGCCTTCGGGGAGGATGTGCCTCTCTATAAGAAGGAGATGCATTTCCGTCACACGGAGACCCTGCGGAGAGCCCTGATCGCGGCCTGCGCGGTGGTGATGTTCTTCTCCATACCGACGCGCTACGCCCAGTTCAAGACCATCCTGCGGGGCAATACGGGCGATGTGCTGATCATGGCCCACCGGGGCTACTCGGCCGCGGCGCCGGAGAACACCCTGCCGGCCTTCCAGGCGGCCCTGGACGTGGGAGCCACGGCGGTGGAGCTGGACGTGCAGATGACCCGGGACGGAGAGATCGTGGTCCTGCACGACGATTCCATCAAGCGCACGACGGGCGTGGACAAGAAGATCTGGGAGGTCACCTACGACGAGATCAAGGACCTGGACAACGGTTCCTTCTTCTCCCCGGAGTTCGCGGGGACCCGGATCCCGACCCTGGACGAGGCCCTCCGCTTCTGCAAGGGCAGGCTCTATGTCAACATCGAGATCAAGCGGACCGGGCACGACGAGGGGATCGAGGACCGGGTGGTCCAGATCATCCGGGACAATGAGTTCCGGGACGAGTGCGACGTCACCTCCCAGGACTACGAGACCCTGGAATATATCAACGCCCGCTATCCCGACATCCTGCTGGCCTACACCTCCGTGATCGGCATCGGCAACGTGCATACCCTGGAGGCGGTGGATATCCTGTCCATCCAGGAGACTTTTGCCACCTATGACACGGTGGCCGCCATGCACAGAGCAGGCAAAAAGGTCTTCGTCTGGACGGTCAACGAGGAGGAGACCATGGAGCGGCTCATCGGCCTGGGCGTGGACGCCATCCTGACCAATGACCCGGTCAAGGGCCACAAGGTGATTGCCGGCCACAGGGGCCTCCGGGACGTCTACCTCCGGATCCGGCAGATCCTCTATTACCTGACATAAGAAGAGAAAAGGAACTTTTGATCCATAATAAAGTATGAGCAGAACAACTCTCACCGCGCCGCTGGCGGAAATGCCGGCCTATACTAAACTGACGGAGTCTCTGCAGCCCCCGGGGGCCTGTGCCCTGGCGGAGGGCTGCGTGGATTCCCAGAAGCTTCATCTGATACACGCCCTCTCCAGAGAGGACGTGCTTTCTTCACATGCCCGTTTCCGCCTGATCCTGACCTACAGCGACCTGCGGGCCCGGGAGATCCGGGAGGAATACGGCTTCTATGACCGCACGGTGACCCAGTATCCGGCCAAGGACCTGATCTTCTACCAGGCGGACCTGCGGAGCCGGGAGATCGACAAGGAGCGGATCCGCTGTCTCAAGCGCGTGATGGAGGGCCGGCCGGCCACCGTGGTGACCACCTTCGCTGCCCTGATGGCGCCCCAGGTGCCCCCGGAGATCCTCCGCAAGAACATCCTTCAGATCGACCGCCGGGGCCAGCTGGACATGACCGAGACGGCCGCCAGGCTCACGGCCATGGGCTATGAGAAGAACTACCAGGTGGAGAAGGCCGGCCAGTTCGCCATCCGCGGCGATATCCTGGACATCTTCGACCTCACCGAGGAGAATCCCTTCCGCATCGAGCTCTGGGGAGACGAGGTGGAGTCGATCCGGAGCTTCGACATCCTGAGCCAGCGGTCCCTGGAGAAGCTGGAATCCCTCAACATCTATCCCGCCACCGAGATGATCCTGGACGGACACCGGCTCAAGGAGGGCCTGACCGTGATCCGCCGGGAGGCGGAGGAGCTGGAGAAGAGGCTCCGCAGGGAGATGCGGACAGAGGCGGCCCACCGGCTCAAGACCTCTGTAGAGACCCTGCGGGAGGAGGCCCTGGAGTTCGGGGACTACAGCGGCCTGGAGAGCTATATCCGCTATTTCTACCCTCAGACCGGCAATTTCCTCGATCTCTTCCCCGTGGACCAGACCATGCTCTTCTACGACGAGCCGGTCAGCATCCGCCAGCAGGCCGAGGCTGTAGAGAAGGAGTTCCGGGAGAGCATGTCCGGCCGTGCCGAGAAGGGCTACGTCCTGCCGGGCCAGATGGACCTCCTCTACGGCTGGGACCAGGTCCAGGCCCAGACAGAGAACTACCGCCGTCTGGGCGTCGCCCAGCTGGCCGCCGGCTGCGGCTGGTTCGGGGCGCCGGAGGCCGTCTCCATGCACGCCCGCAGCACGGCGCCTTACAACAAGAGCTTCGAGACCCTGGAGAAGGACCTGCAGAAATTCCGCCGGGAAGGCCGGCGGGTCGTCCTGCTCTCGCCCTCCCGCACCCGGGCCCGGAGACTGGCCCAGGACCTGACGGGAGACGGGATCACCGCCTTCTATAACGAGAACCCCAGACGCCTCTTAAAGCCCGGCGAGATCATGTCCCTTTTCGGCCAGGTCCGCCACGGCTTCGAGTACCCCGAGATCGGCCTGACCGTGATCACGGAGTCCGATATTTTCGGCCAAGAGAAGAAAAAGAAGAAGAAACACCGCCGCTACGAGGGCGAGTCCATCCGTCAGTTCTCCGAGCTCAAGGTGGGCGACTACGTGGTCCATGAGGACTACGGCATCGGCATCTACCGGGGCGTGGAGAAGGTCGAGGTGGAGCACATCGCCAAGGACTATATCCGCATCGAGTACGGCGGAGGCGGGACCCTCTATATCCTGCCCACCGAGCTTCACACCCTTCAGAAATACGCCGCCTCCGATACGGAGAGCGCCCCCAAGCTCAACAAGCTGGGCACCCAGGAGTGGTCCAACACCCGGAGCCGGGTCAAAAAGGCCGTGGACGAGGTCGCTCAGGACCTGGTGGAACTCTACGCAGCCCGCCAGTCCCGCAAGGGCCATGCCTTCGAGAAGGACACCGTCTGGCAGCGGGAGTTCGAGGAGCTCTTCCCCTATGAGGAGACGGACGACCAGCTGGCGGCCATCGCCGACACCAAGCGGGACATGGAATCTGACAAGATCATGGACCGCCTGATCTGCGG
>DGGX01000039.1 GCA_002392385.1 Lachnospiraceae bacterium UBA3863 | reverse complement strand
GGGGCGCTTAACTTAACGTCATTGGAACCGTCCCCTGTGCGACCCGCAGAAAACCTGGCTTTTATGCCTTATCAGCCTCGTCCTCACACAGAGAACCGTCCCCTGTGAGACCCTGTGAGAGTCCTCAGATATTCCTGTACGTCTCCAGGATATGCCGGTACAGGGTGCGCTCCGCAGGCGCCATGGAGTGGGTGCTGAGGGAGGCGAGGCCGATGACGCGGGCGGCGTCGGGGCTGACGGGGTAGCTGCGCACGTCGTAAGGGATGTCGCGCATGACGAGCTCCGGCATGAGACAGATGCCGAAGCCGGCGGCGACCATGACGACGGTGGAGAGGTCGTCGACCACGTGGTAGCGGGTCTGGATGTCGAGGTGGTTCTCGCGGAGGAAGATCTGGATGTCGGCGTCGGTGGATTCGCGCTGGACGACGAAGTGGAGCTTCTCCATCTCGGGGACGGTCATGACGTCGCCGGGCAGTTCCTTGACGAAGTCCGCCGGGACGATGCAGAGGAGAGGATCCCGGTAGAAGGGCTCGATGTAGAGGTCGCCGGCGCTGGAGGTGGAGAGGAAGCCGAAGTCGACGATCCCGTTCCGGATCCAGTAGGAGACGTCCTCATAGGTCCCCTGGAAGATCTCGATCTCGATGGCCGGGTACTCGCGGGCGAAGGACTGGAGGATCTGGGGGATCCAGGAGGTGCAGACGCTGGAGAAGACGCCGATCTTGACGGTGCCCTGCTGCAGGCCGTTGATCTCGGCGATCGCCTGCTGGAGGCTCTCGTCGCTGTTGAGGACGGCGTTGACGTAGGGCAGGAGGCTCTCGCCGTAGCTGGTCAGGGTGACGCCGGTCTTCTTGCGCGTGAAGATGCTGAAGCCGAGCTCCTTCTCCATGGAGGAGACGGCATGGCTGATGGCGGAGGGGGTGAGCCCCAGGACCTCCGCGGCCTTGTGATAGCTTCCCGCCTCGGAGACGGTCTTGAAGATCTGGTATGTGAGCAGTGTCATAGTCACCTCGCAGAGCGGATCAAAAAGCAGATGAACGAAAACAGAAGCACGTTAGCGGAAGCAGAAGCACGTTAGCGGAAACAGAAGCACGTTAGCGGAAACAGAAGCACGTTAGCGGAAACAGAAGCACGTTAACGGAATAAGAAACAAAGGACACCGCGGCGGCAGGGCCGTCTGCGGTGTCCTTATTATTTCATGTTCTGGAGCATCTGTACAGAAGGTCCTCCCAGCGCCTGTCGACTTCCTGTTGGAAGCGGACGAGCAGTTCCTCGTTGCCGGGCTTGAAGAGGTGTTTGAACCTGCCCTGGGGACGGAGGAAGTCCTCGATGGGAAGCTTGTTCTTGGGCTGGTAATTCAGGATCCACCTGCCGTCCACGACCTCGAAGAGGGGCCAGTAGCAGGTCTCCACCGCCAGGCGGCAGATCTCCATGACCTGGCTGGTCTCATAGCGCCAGCCCCTGGGGCAGGGCGTCATGATGTTGAGGAAGGCGGCGCCTTCGGTGTAGATGGCCGTCTCCGCCTTGCGGTGCAGGTCGCGGAAGTCCCGGGTCAGGGTGGTCTGGGCCACATAGGGGACGTAGTGCTCGGCGATGATGGCGCTGAGGTCCTTGCGGTACTGGACTTTGCCGGAGGAGACCTTGCCGGCCGGGGTGGTGGTGGTGTCCGCGTACATGGGCGTCGCCGAGGACCGCTGGATGCCGGTGTTCATGTAGGCGCCGTTGTCATAGCAGACATAGACCATGTCGTGGCCGCGCTCCATGGCGCCGGACAGGGACTGGAAGCCGATGTCGTAGGTGCCGCCGTCGCCGCCGAAGGTGATGAATTTGAACTGATCCTGCTCGCCGAGCTTTCCGCGGCGCTTCAGGACCTTGTAGGCCGTCTCCACTCCGCTCAGGGTGGCGCCGGCGTTCTCGAAGGCGTTGTGGATGTAGCTGTCCTCCCAGGCCGTGTAGGGGTACATGTAGGAGGAGACCTCAAGACATCCCGTCGCGTTGCCGATCACGGCGTGATCCCCCTCGTGAAGACCCCGCAGCACGGCCCGCACGCCGATGGTGGCGCCGCAGCCGGCGCACATCCTGTGGCCGGGCGCCAGACGCTCGGGTCTGTTCATCATCGTTTTCAGACTGTAATCCTTGTTCATGGTTCTGTTATCCCTGCTTCTCATTACGACCGGAGGCCGATATATTTATGATCCGGCGCCTTGCACCTGCCCTCGGCCACGGCCTTCAGCTCGTCCACGACGTCGCAGACATGGTCCACGGTGAAATCTCTTCCCGCCAGGCCGTAGATGTAGTTGACGGTCTCGGTGTAGACCTTGGCGCGGTAGAGGGCCTGGGTCACTTCACTGCCCAGGGGGCCGCCGACGCCGTTATAGCTCTCGCAGCGGTCCAGGATCGCCAGCGCCCTGCAGCCGCTCCTGCGCACCGCCTCCGCCAGCTCCGCGGCGGGAAAAGGACGGAAGACCCGCAGCTTGATGACACCGGCACGGACGCCCTGCTCGCGCAGCCGGTCCACCGCTGCCTTGGCGGTTCCCACGGCGGAGCCCATGAGCAGGAGAACATAGTCCGCGCCCTCGGTGCGGTATTCTTCAAAGAAGCCGTACTGCCTGCCGGACATCCTGCAGAAACGGTCCGCCGTCTCCAGGATCACGCTGCCGGCCCGCTCCATGGCGTCTTCCTGGGCCTTTTTGGCCTCCATGGAATAGTCGGAGATGGCGTAAGGGCCGACGGAAACAGGCTTGCCGGGGTTCAGAAGGAACTCCTCGGGCTCGTACTGGCCGACGAAGGCCTTCACGGCCGCGTCCTCCAGCAGGGAGATGTTCTCCACCGCGTGGCTGGTGATGAAACCGTCCTGGCATATCATGACCGGCAGATGGACCCGGGGGTCCTCCGCGATCGGGAAGGCCTGGATGTAGTTGTCATAGGCTTCCTGGTTGTTCTCCGCGTAGATCTGGATCCAGCCGGTATCCCTGGCGCCCATGCCGTCGGAGTGGTCGCAGTTGATATTGATGGGGCCGGAGAGTGTCCGGTTGACCAGTGCCAGCACCACCGGCAGGCGGTTGGAGGCCGCCAGGAGCAGCTCCTCCCACATGAGGGCCAGACCGGCCGAGGAGGTCGCCGTGATCGTCCTGGCCCCCGCCGCCTCGGCGCCGATAGCCGCGGACATGGCGGAGTGCTCGCTCTCCACGGGGATGAATTCCGTGCCGATCTCGCCGTTGGCGATGAAGGTGGAGACCATCTGCGGGATCTCCGTGGACGGCGTGATGGGAAAGGCGGGCATCACGTCCGGATCGATCTGCCGGATGGCGTGGGCCACCGCCTCATTGCCGGACATCCGGTCGCGGATCTCCCGGCTCTGCATCACGGCAGTTTCATTGTCTCTCTCAAAATGGTTCATACTTCGCATCCTTCCTCCGGATTCAGTCCGCCTGCGCGCCGTCTTCGGTCATGGCAATGGCGCCGAAGGGACAGACCGCCGCGCAGATCCCGCAGCCCTTGCAGTGATCATAGTCAAAAGCCAGGCGTTTACCCTCAAGGACGGGAATGCAGGAATCGGGACAGACGGGGGCGCACAGAAGACACTGTCTGCACTTGTCCTCGTCCAGGACGGGTGTGGAGGTCCGCCACTCGCCGGTCATGAACTGCCGCGAGGTGCCGGCGGCGAACAGCTGCAGGCCCTCGGTGAGGCCGGTGTAAGGGGAGGAGGTGGTGATGTTTCGGATATCTGTTCTCATAATCGACTGCTTTCTGCTGAATAGTCGGCGCCTGTCAGATCGTCAGCGCACGGAGAATGTGCGGACACGATCAGGCGGATTTTCTGACGCTGGCCCTGCTCTGGGTCTCGAGCTCGTTCTCCACCGCCGCGTAGGCAGCTTCCAGGGCCATCATGTTGCCCTCGATCACCTCAGGCTTGCGGGCGAATTTGTGGGTGAAGGAGGCCCGGATCTCCCGGAAGAAGCTCTCCTTGTCCATGACGCCGGTGACGGCGGTCACGGCCGCCAGCATGGGGGTGTTGGGGAAGTTGCGGCCCAGGGTCCGCTCCGAGATGGCCCGGGCGTTCACCGTATAAACCGCCCCTTTATAGCCCTTCAGGAGAGGACGCACCTCCTCGGGGGTCTTCGACGTATTGATGATGACCGCGCCGCCGGGTTTCAGTCCGTCGGTCACGTTCACGGAGTGCAGCAGGGTCTCGTCGACGACAGCCACATAATCCGGCTGATAGATATTGGAATGGATCCTGATCGCACTGCGGCTGATCCGGTTGTAGGCGGTGATGGGCGCGCCCATCCGCTCCGGGCCGTATTCCGGGAAGCCCTGCACATATCTGCCCGTCTGGAAAGCTACATCCGCCAGCAGCAGCGCCGCGGTCTTGGCTCCCTGTCCGCCTCTTCCGTGCCATCTGATCTCGACTGTATCCCGCATCATGAACTCCTTACTGCAAATTGTACGCCTATTAAAACAATTGTGAAAAAGATTCACTTTATAAATGAACAATAGTAAACGGTGAAGCACCGACATTCGCTATTATACGCTTTTTCAGATGAATGTAAATGTTTTAATACATGAATATTTTTCATCGATCAGCCATTCCGGGCGACCGGGTTTCATTTTCACCGCCCGCGCGTATCAGACAGCCTGAAAATGTGCTATGATCAGTAAGTATTGTGCACAGGAGCGAAGCGGTGCACTGAAAAATGTACAATAAGGAGGCGCGGAGATGGGCCATCCGGAGAACGGACGTCTGCTGATGCAGAGGGGGACACTGGACTACATTCGCTTCGGAGGCGGGGAGAGGACCCTGGTCCTCCTGCCCGGTGTCGGCGACGGACTTAAGACCGTGCGGGGGATGGCGGCGCCTTTTGCCATGCTGTACCGGGAACTGGCCCGGGATTTCACGGTCTACGCCTTCAGCCGGGGGAATGAGCTGGCGCCCGGAACGGGCACCCGGGAGATGGCGGGAGAGCTGTCGGAAGCCATGGACATGCTGGGGCTGTCAGGCGCTGCGGTCGTCGGCGTCTCCCAGGGCGGGATGATCGCCCAGTGGCTGGCGATCGATCACCCGGACAAGGTGAAGTGTCTCGTCCTCACGGTCACGACGGCGCGCACCAACCCGACCCTGCAGGGCTGCATCGACCGGTGGTCGGAGATGGCCCGGCGAGGGGATTACCAGGGCATCATGCTGGACACGGCGGAGAGGTCCTACTCCCCGAAGAGGGTGCGGCAGGCACGGCTCGCCTACCGTCTATTGGGAAATGTAGGCAGGCCGGACAGCTTCGACCGCTTTCTGGCGGAGGCAGCGTCCTGCGTGACCCACGACGCCCTGGAGGATCTGGACAGGATCAGCTGCCCGACGCTGGTGATCGGCGGGACGGACGACCGGATCGCGACGGGAGAGGCTTCGGAGGAGATCGCCGCGAGGATCCCCGGCGCCCGGCTCTATATGTACGAGGGTCTCGGACACGGCCTGTACGAAGAGGCGAAGGATTTCATACCGAGAGTCGCGGCCTTCTGCCGCGGCGCCCGGTGAGCAGACAGAGAAGCAGAGAAAAGAGGCATAAGAAATGGAACTGAGAAACACACACGTCGTACTGGCATCCCAGTCACCGCGCCGCAGAGAACTGCTGGGGCGGCTGGGACTGACTTTTGACATCCTGCCGGCGCAGGGAGAGGAGCAGATGATCGGGGAGACCCCCGACGAGATCGTGGAGGAGCTCTCCCGGCAGAAGGCGGAGGAAGTGCTGGGAAGAGTGGAGGCAGCCGCGGAGGAGATCCTGGTCATCGGCGCCGACACCGTGGTCGCCGTGGACGGCGAGATCCTGGGCAAGCCCCATGACCGGGAGGACGCCCGCAGGATGATCCGGGAGCTGCAGGACCGGGTGCACCAGGTCTACACCGGCGTGACCCTGCTGCGGCGGCATCCGGACGGCACCCTGCAGCGCAGGACCTTCCACGAGGAGACCCACGTGGACGTCTACGCCATGTCGGACGAGGAGATCGAGGCCTATATCGATACACCGGAGCCCTATGACAAGGCCGGCGCCTACGGGATCCAGGGCGGCTTCGGCCTCTATATCCGCAGGATCGACGGCGACTACAACAACGTGGTGGGCCTGCCGGCGGCGAGGGTCTATCATGAGATCAGGAAGCTGATGACAGATTGACCGGGCGGAGATCTGAACTTGACTGAGCCGTACGGCGCATATTATACTGGATAAGTATAATATAAGCCGTTCGGCTTATTTTTTGATCCGGCGGCATGAATTGCGCCGAACGGCGAAGGACTGGCCGGAAGTTCGATATCCGCCACACGGCGTTCTGTCCATGGAAAGAGGAAAAAGACCATGCTCATCACAGACACAGGCTCCTTTGGAGCGGCCATACGAGGCAGAAGAAAGGAACTTGGCTACACGCAGGCCTATATTTCGGAGATCAGCGGTTTCAGCGTGAGTTTTCTTTCAGATCTGGAGAACGGCAAGGAGACGGCAGAGCTGGGAAGGGCACTCAGACTGGCGCAGCTGCTGGGTATGGACTGTCATTTGGAGGCCAGGGGCGCGTACAGACAGGGACCCGGAAGAAGGGAAGAGACATGAAGCGCTATATTATACAGATGGAGAGAAACGGCATCATGATCCCGGTGGGGGAGATCCGCGGGGAGGACAGGGAGGAAGCCGTTTTTTCCTATCTGCGTTCCTATCTGGACAGAACAGAGGCCGTGCCGGTCTCACTCAGTATTCTACGGATCTGGTGACGAGATCGCATCTCTCTCTGACTGGCGCATCCGGAAAAGCCGGCCTTTATTATGCGGAGAAGGAGCTTCGGAATTCAAAAGGTATTTGACAGTCATAAACAAGAACCACGGAGGCGTGTCATGACCCCTGCACAGTTATTGTCCATTCTGTCCCAGGCGGCGAAGCTCAAGACCAATACAAGACACTGCTATACGGAACCGGGGAGAAAAGAGTCCGTCGCGGACCACAGCTGGCGTCTGGCCCTCATGGCCATGCTCCTGCGGGGGGTGCCGGAGTACGCGGAGCTGGACATGGACCGGGTGATCCGCATGTGTCTGATCCACGACCTGGGAGAGTCCTTCACCGGGGACGTGCCGACCTTTGAGAAGACCGGCGATCATGAGAAGGCGGAGGAGAAGGCCTACCTCGACTGGGTGGACAGCTTCCCGTCCCCGGACCGGGAGGAGTGGCTGGCCCTTCTCCGTGAGATGAAGGCCCTGGAGACACCGGAAGCGAAGCTCTACAAGGCCCTGGACAAGATGGAGGCCGTGATCGCCCACGACGAGTCGGACATCGCCACCTGGCTGCCGCTGGAGTACGACCTGCAGCTGACCTACGGGCGGGAGAACGTGGCATTTTCATCATATATGAAGGAATTGAAGGAGACAATCGATGACTGGACCCGGCGGAAGATCTGGGAAGAGGGCACATCTTGATCAGAGGCGCCTTCTTCATGGCAATATTCCCGGGGGAGCAGGTGGAAGTGTTCCCGGGATCCTTCCATCCCGATCATAAGAGGAGACGATCATGTCAAATTTTCTGGAAGTACTGATGCTGCTGTGTTTCGGAGCCTCCTGGCCGATCAATCTCAGCAAGGCAATCAGAGCGCGCACCGCGAAGGGAACGAGCCTGCTGTTCTTTCTCACCATAGAATTCGGATATCTGTGCGGGATCGCAGCCAAGGTGATCGCAGGCAATATCAATTATGTCCTGGCGTTCTACGTCCTGAACATCCTGGTCGTGGGAGCCAACATCGCGGTCTATTTCCGCAACCGACGCATCGACCGGGCTGCCGCAGAGAGGAGAGGCTATGCCTGACAATGGTTTTGATACCCTGATCGAAGAACTGCTGCAGGGCCCCTGCATGGTCGCGGACATCCTTCCGGAGCAGGTGCCGGCGGAGGCCGGCGGCCAGTACGCCGCCGTGGAGCAGTACTACCTGCAGCCGAAACGCCTGAAGAAGCTGCGCAGGAAGTTCGCGCGGATCCTGCTGGCATTGAACTGCTACGCGGACATGTGCGTCTCCTGGGACGCTGGGGAACATTGGGAGCGGAACCCTGATCCGGAGACATTTGTGAAGAAGATCCTGCGGTTCTCCGGACACGACTATCTCCGGGTGATCTTCGAGGCGGACAAGGTCATGATCGACCTCGACCACACGGATACCTATATGACCGTCTATGATCCCGGTCACAGGTTCACAGAGAGGATCGGCCGGCTGGCCGCGGCGGAGGGGCTCTTCCTGTGGGCGCCGCTGGCTACGCAGCCGCCGTCGCAGAGAATGTCGGCGCCGGTGAGGTAGCCGAGGCGCTCGTCTGTGAGCATGCAGTAGAGGGCGGCGATCTCCTCAGGCTTTCCGTTGCGCTTTCATACAGGGGACGGTTCTCTGTGTGAATGACGGGATAAACCGGTAAAAAAGTGAGATTTTATGCGGGCCGCACAGGGGGACAGTCCTCTGTGCGGCCTTTTTACATGGCAGATCATCCCGTTTGTGTACAGATAGCTTTCTGGGATGAGGGCTATTACGGCAGATCATCCCACTCGGTTGCAGGAAGCGTTGTGGGATGAATACCAGCCACGTTAAATCATCCCAACTGGCTGAAGGAAGCAATATGGGATGAATACCAGCCACGTTAAATCATCCCAACTGGCCAAAGGAAGCAATATGGGATGAATACCAGCCACGTTAAACTATCCCAACTGGCTGAAGGAAGCAATATGGGATGAATACCAGCCACGTTAAATCATCCCAACTGGCCAAAGGAAGCAATATGGGATGAATGCCAGCCTCATTAAGTCATCCCAACTGGGCGCAGGAAGCCTCGTGGGATGAATACCAGCCTCGTTAAGTCATCCCACGCAGGAGTAGAAAATCTTCTGGGATGACAGTTGCAGTGCTCAGTCATTCGGGGCTTACGCATGAAAAAAACCGCACAGGGGACTGTTCCCTGTGCGGCCTGATGTGACAGATTCACGCGGAGAACTGTCTCTCGCGTAAATTCAATAATCCTCCAGGAAGCTGTGGCGCTCGCCGTGGAGCTTGTAGCCCAGCACCTTGTTCAGGACGACGTTCTCGGTGCTGCGGAAGAGGTTGGCCTCGACCTGGGGGTTGTCCTCGTGGAGCTGTGCGATGAGGCGCTTGGTGGCGAGACGCTTGGAAGAGGTGGACTCGTCCTCGCGGACGCTGTAGTTCTCCTCGGTGAAGCGGCAGGCGCACTGGAGGAAACGCAGCTCATTGGCGTCCCGCCAGCGGCAGATGTCGGCCTCGCGGATGAGGTACATGGGCCGGATGAGCTCCATGCCCTCGAAGTTGGTGCTGCGGAGCTTGGGGAGCATGGCCTGGAACTGGCCGGAGTAGAGCATGCCCATGAGGATGGTCTCGAT